>CALWUZ010000093.1 GCA_944384845.1 uncultured Clostridia bacterium | reverse complement strand
GACCTGACTGCATGCATTCGACGGTATTCGAGCCGATCACCGCAGACGGAGCTTCAATAGAAATGGAGGGAAGCTGCGCGGTGTTTTCGGCGAGAGCCTTCAATGTGAGCCTTACGCCCGCCGCGATAGCTCCGCCCAGAAAGGCGCCGCTGCGGTCGAGCACGCTTATGGTTGAGGCGGTGCCCATGTCGATAATGACGCAGGGCATGGTATATTCGTCGATTGCTCCTACCGCACCGGCGACAAGGTCGGCGCCGAGCTGGGCGGGATTGTCTATTTTTATGTTCAGACCGGTTTTAACTCCGGGACCGAGCATAAGCGGAACAATATCGCACAGCTTTGAAACCGCTTCGCTGACGCTGCGGCCGACTGCCGGAACGACAGAGGAGATAATGCAGTCCTCAACGTCGGAATAATCCTGACCGTAAAGTGAGAGGATATCCTTTATTTCGGCGGCGTACTGGTCCGCAGTTTTGATGTTTTCGGTTGCCAGCCGCGCCGTGAACACAAGAATCCCCGAATCGTAAGCCCCAAGGGTAATATTGGTGTTGCCTATATCGATTGTCAGCAGCATTTATATCATTCCTTTTAAGCGGTTTTTTATATTATAATATGTAAGTCCCTTAAAATCAATAATTTTATTGACAAGCAGGAAAAATATTGATATAATACAGAATGCTGATTAAAAAATTAGCTCCTTGTTCCGGATAAGCTCCGGGACCAAATGTCCAAAGGGAGGTGCAAAGAAAATGGCTAATAAATATGAGGCTGCCGTTGTTCTTTCCGTTGCGAAGTCTGAGGAGGAAACCCAGGGCTTAAAGGAAAAGTTCAACGAGCTTATCGCCAAAAACGGCACGGTTGAAAATGTCGACGACTGGGGCAAGCGCCGTCTTGCTTATCCTATCAACGACGAGACCGAGGGCTACTATGTCTTTTTCACTTTTGAAAGCGAGCCGTCCTTTCCCGCCGAGTTTGAGCGTATCGCCAAGATAACCGAGGGCGTCCTGCGCGTAATGGTTATCAGAAAATAAGGAGGAACAAAAATGTTTAATATAGTTGTTTTAACAGGCCGCCTTACCGCGGATCCGGAGCTTAAAACTACTCAAAGCGGAATTTCTGTTACTTCTTTTTCCATCGCCGTAAACCGCAGCTACCGTTCAGGCGAGGAGCCGGTTACCGATTTTATAAATATCGTGGCTTGGCGCAAGTCGGCGGAATTTGTTGCGAAATATTTCAAAAAAGGCAATTTGATTGGTATAGAGGGCTCTATCCAGACCCGCAAGTATACCGATAAGAACGGCAACCAGAGAACTGCGTTCGAGGTTGTGGCAAACAATGTCCAGTTTGTAGAATCGAAGCGTGATGCTTCCGCTCCGGCTCTTTCCGCCGAGCCTGCGCCCGCAGCGTCCTACAGCAATGCCGGCGAGAATGATTTTGCAGATTTAGGCGATATTTCGGACGATGATCTGCCGTTCTGATTTATTTATCCGTATTACAAGTTAGGAGGTTTGTCAAATGGATAACGAGAGAAACGATAAGCCGATGCACAGAAAGTCGCGCAAGAAGGTCTGCCATTTCTGTGTCGACCATATTGAAGCTATTGATTATAAGGATGTTGCGCGCCTTCGTAAATTTATATCCGAGCGCGCGAAAATTCTTCCCCGCAGAGCGACCGGCACCTGCGCCGCGCATCAGCGCGAGCTGACCACCGCTATTAAGCGTGCGCGTCAGATAGCCCTGCTTCCGTATGTAAACGACTGATGAGGCGGTTTTCCGCAGCACAGTAAATTTTCAGAACAAAAGCCCGAGCTTTCGGGCTTTTCTTTTTAAAGCTGATTTTCCTCGCCGGCAAAGGCGATGAAAAGCGCCGCTTACAAGCGCTTTTTATGATAAAGTTCTTGGGATTGGGCGCTTTTCTTTATAAAAACTCACAAACAAAAGCCTCACTTTTTTATGTTTGTAATGATTTTGTAACTTTTTTATGTATTTTAGAGAATAGCGCTTGCAAAATCGTTCCGAATTGTGTAAAATGTTATTATTAGTATTTAACTAAATTTTAAGGGATGTGTATAATAATGTCTAACCGCCTTTTTCAGGGAGTAATTCATCAGATGAGGGATGCGATCGACCGTACCTTCGGTGTGATTGACGAAAACTTTACCATTATCGCCTGCAGCGAGCTCGGACGCGTCGGAGAAACCGTAGACGCTTTCAGCGTGCCCGTAAACGACGTTTATGTCGCGTCGGGAATGACCTTTAAAAACATCAGCACGACTCAGGGTGCCGCATATGTCGTTTTTGTTGAGGGGGACGACGCCATAGCTTCAAAATACGCGGCTGTGCTGGCGGTTGCTTTTTCCAATATTAAATTTTATTATGACGAAAAATATGACAGAAGCAATTTTATCAAGAACATAATTCTCGACAATATTCTTCCCGGAGATATTTATCTAAAGGCGCGCGAGCTTTATTTCAATTCCGATGTTTCACGCACCGTTATACTTATACGGGCTATAGAGACGCATGACGTTTCTATTTACGATGTTGTCCAGAATCTGTTTCCGGACAAGTCCAAGGATTTTGTCATAAACATAAACGAAACCGATATCGCTCTTGTAAAGGAAACCAAGCCCGGCATTGAGTCGAAGACAATAGAAAAGCTGGCGTCCACCGTCGCCGATACTATTTCGGGCGAGTTTTACGTTCATGTTGTTATAGGCATCGGAACTACGGTTGAAAATCTGAAAGATCTTGCGCGCTCATTTAAGGAGGCGCAGACCGCTCTTGAGGTCGGCAAGGTTTTCGATACCGAGAAAACCATTATCTCTTACGATAATCTCGGAATCGCGAGACTTATCTATCAGCTTCCTACCACATTGTGCGAGACATTTTTAAAGGAGGTTTTCAAGCGCGGCTCGATTGAAAGCCTTGATCAGGAAACGCTTTTTACCATTCAGCGCTTCTTTGAAAACAACCTGAATGTTTCGGAGACCTCAAGAAAGCTGTTTGTTCACCGCAATACGCTGGTGTACAGACTTGAAAAGATAAAGAAAATCACGGGACTTGATCTCCGTGAGTTTGATCATGCCATTATCTTCAAGATCGCTCTTATGGTCAATAAATACCTAAAGAGCAACCCCATTAAGTACTGATCGAAAGAGTGAACCTTTTATAAATGGAAGAAATACGCATACCCTCTGAAAACGCGCCGCCGGCAGAGCCTATTATCGAATTCCGGGGCGTGTCGAAAACCTATCCCACCGGCACTCATGCGCTTGAGGATGTAAATATCCGAATAACGGCGGGCGAGTTTGTCTTTATAGTTGGTTCCTCCGGCGCCGGAAAAAGCACTTTTATGAAGCTCATAATGCGCGAGGAGAAGGCAAATACCGGTCTTATCAGGGTAAACGGCTTTAATCTTACGACTATGCCGCGCAAGCAGGTGCCTATGCTGCGCCGCACGATGGGAATAGTTTTTCAGGATTTCCGTCTGATACCCACTATGAACGTTTTTCAGAATGTGGCTTTCGCTATGCATGTTGTGGGTGCCAGCGACAGAAATGTACGCAAGGAGGTTTCAAGGGCGCTGTCAAAGGTGGGTCTCGGTAACAAGGCGCGTTCAATGCCGGCGCAGCTTTCGGGCGGCGAGCAGCAGCGCGTGGGTCTTGCGCGTGCGCTGGTAAACTCCCCCGACCTCATAATCGCGGACGAGCCTACCGGCAATGTCGACCCTAATATGTCATATGAGATTGTGTCTCTGCTTACCGAAATCAATAAGCGCGGCACTACTGTGCTTATGGTGACTCACGACCATAATCTCGTAAGGGATTTTCAGCACAGGGTTATTATGCTGGAAAGAGGAAAAATCGTAGCAGACAACGCCGGAGGTAGCTTTTAATGAAACTCAGCAGTATGAAGTATCTCACGGGCGAGGGAGTTAAAAATGCATGGGTAAACAGGCTTATGACATTAGCGTCGGTAGGCGTGCTGGTTGCCTGTATGGTAATAATCGGTCTTGCGATACTTATATCGGAAAATGTCAACAAGGCTGTCGGAAATCTTGAACAGCAGAATGTCGTTATGGCGTATATGAAGGATTACAACTGGGCGCTGTACGGCGAGGATTCCTCTGAGGCTCAGGTCTCATCAGGGACCGAAAGCACCGCCTCGGAAGACGCTCAGTCCGGCGGCACGCAGTCGGAGACTTCGTCGGAAGCCGCTTCGTCCGATGCGGTCGCTTCCGGAGCCGATAGCTCTGATGCCGCCGACGAGCCTGACGAAAACGGTATAAGACCCAGCGACTATGTAATTCATAACGACGAGGAGGCAAAAGCCCTCTGCGATGAGATAGCAAAGCTTGACAACGTGACCTCGGTAACCTTTGTTTCAAGCGAGGAGGGTCTTGAAAGCGTAAAGGAGTCCATGCTTGAGGGTCAGGAAAGCTATTTCTCATTTCTTGACGACGAGTACGGCAACCCCATGTCCTGCGCCGCTAAAATCACGATGGAGGATATGTCTAAGTTTGACGAAACCATCGAGCAGATAAAAAAGCTGGACGGTGTGGACACAATACAGTCTCAGAACGATTTGGCGGAAAAAATCACTGCGATAAAGAACGGCATAGGAATAGCCAGCTTCTGGATAATAGCTATTCTGATGATAATAGCGCTTGTTATTGTTTCCAACACCATAAGGGTGACTATGTATAACCGCAAGCTTGAGATAAGCATTATGAAGGCGGTCGGCGCGACCGACGCGTTTATAAGAATACCTTTTGTTGTCGAGGGTATGCTTATAGGAGTGGTTTCGGCGCTGCTGGCGGAGGGGCTTTTATACTTCTGCTACCGCGTAGCGGCAGAAACTATAATGTCCGCTCTCGAGACTACCGGTATTGTGCGTTACAGCGAGGTTGCGTGGTGGCTGCTGCTTATTTTCATAGGCATCGGTATTTTCGCCGGCGTGTTCGGCAGCGTTATTATGATAAGCAAATATCTGCGCCGCGAGGGCAGTGAGTTCAGTGCTATCTGATGTGTTTTTGGAGGAAAACAATGAAAAAAAATGTAATTAAGGCTTTATCGGTTGTTTTGTCGCTGACGCTCGGTGTAGGAGTTTTAATGACCTCGCCCGTTTCTGTCAGCGCTAAAACCGCAGGACAGATTCAGAATGAAATGAACGAGATAAGGGAGGAGCAGAAAGAGCTCGAAAAGGAGATAGCCGCCCTCAAAGCGGACAAGGAAAAGCAGGAGGAGCTGAAAGCGGCTATCGAAAAGCAGATGGCGCTTGTCCAGAAGGAAATAGACGTCTGCAATCAGCAGATAAGCGAAATCAACTCTAAAATTGAAGCTAACGAAGCGGAAATAGAGCAGAAAAACAAGGAAATCGATGCGAACGAGCTTGCCTTTAAAAAGCGGCTGCGCGCGATTTATATGAGCAATACCGGCAGCAATGTTCAGATTTTGCTCGGGGCGGAGGATTTCTCCCAGTTCCTCCAGCTTTCTCAGCTTACCGCCTCGGTTTCGGCGCATGATAAGCTTTTGATTGAAAATATTGTCGCCGCTATTGACGAGCTGAATAAAAAGCAGGAGGAAAACAATCAGCTTCTTGAGGAGCAGATGGCGGTAAAGGATACCATTACCGAAAAGCAGGATCAGCTTCAGGCTCAGAGCAATGAAATCCAGTCGATTATTTCTCAAATAGAAGCAAAGCAGGATCGGAGCGAAAATGCGCAGGCGGAAAACGAAGAACTGCTCAAGAGTATGCAGTCTTATCTTAACGAAATACTCGGAAGCAGCAATTCCGGAACAGGAGTTGTTTACGACGGCGGTCAGTTTTTATGGCCTACACCCGGAATAACCCGCATAAGCTCGGGCTTTGGTTACCGCTGGGGTACAAATCATAACGGAATTGATATTTCAAACGGTTCATACGGCGGGAAAATAGTCGCTATCGCTGACGGTGTTGTGACCAGAAGCATAAATCACTGCACGCATAATTACAGCAAAAGCAGCGACTGCTGCGGCATATCCGGTCAGGGCAAGGGCTACGGCAACCATGTGGTTATAGATCACGGCACCGGTCCGGACGGTGATCATTACGCGGCTTATTATGCGCATATGGGCAGCGTTGCCGTTTCGGCAGGTCAGCGTGTTACAAAGGGTCAGGTAATAGGCTATATAGGAAGCACGGGATTTTCCACCGGTCCGCACCTTCATTTCGGACTTATAGTGAACAGTATATGGGAAGATCCAATGCTTTATTACACAAAAGTAAAATAAAGAACCAGCCGCCGCCTTAAAGGCGGCGGCTTTTGCCGGAGGGGAGAAATATCAGGTTTAAAATATTCAGAATAACTTCGGCTGTGCTGCTTATCGGCTGGATGGCGCTGATCTTCTGTTTTTCGGCGCAGACGGCGAATGATTCTTCCGAAACGAGCGGCAATATTATCGCGGCAGTTTTAAAAATATTTTATCCCGGCTTTGAAGAGCTTGCGGCTTCGGCAAGGGAGGAGCTTGTTTCCGCCCTTCAGTTTGCCGCGCGTAAAACCGCGCATTTTTCGGTTTACGCGGTGCTTGGAGTTTTTTCTTTTCTAAGCTTTATAAGCTACCGGTGGCTGAAATTTTCCCTGCGCGTATTCATCAGCGCGGCAGTCTGCCTTCTGTACGCCGTGAGCGACGAGGTGCATCAGCTTTTTGTCCCCGGCAGAAGCTGCGAGCTGAGAGATGTGCTTATAGATTTTTCGGGAGCGCTGCTCGCCGTAATCATAACGGCTCTGTTTACAAGGTACATAAAGGGTATTTACCGCATAACAAAGACTGTACGGCGTAAGCCGCCGCTTAAGGAACAGTCCCAAGCCTATAAAAACAAGGATGGTTGCTCTATGAATAAAAAACAGCTGCTTGAACAGAACACACAGCTTTTTGAAAGGCTTGCTCAGTCACAGGAGCAGATAGCAGAGCTTAAAAAAGAGCTTGCCGGCCGAGACGGTGAGCTGCTCGCTCAAAAAAACGAGATAGAGCGCCTTAACGCGCGGCTTAACGCCACAGAACCGCTTAAAGCGCTTGAGGCTAAGGTTACAAGGCAGGCGGCGGTTCCGCCGGAAATCGAATACGGCGCCTCGGCAATCGGAAAGATAGTGGTAGAGGCGGCAAAGTACTGCGGCCGCCTTGCCGCGCGCGGCGAGCAGGCGAAGGAGCTTATAAACCTTGTGCTGGGCAGGACAGAGGTGGCTAAGGCGGAAATTCTTAAAATCGTATCGTCGACGGACGGTCTTGAAGAAAAAAAGAAAAAGGCGGACGCCTGCGCTTACGACGCGTTCGACTATTTTGAGAGTATAATGGCGCAGTGCCGCTAATATAATTATATGAAAGGAACAGGTGATAGACGTGTTTAAGGAGATCAGCGCTAAGGATATAAAAACGAATCTGATAAAGGATATTTCAGAGGAGTGGATGCTTGTTGCGGCGGGCGATAAAGCCAAATATAATATGATGACCGCCTCATGGGGTTTCGCGGGCGAAATGTGGGGAAGCGACTGTATGATAGCCGCAGTACGTCCCCAGCGCTACACGCTGGAATTTATAAACAGCAGCGATTATTTCACTTTAAGCTTTTACGGCGATAATAAGGAAATCCATAAGGTCTGCGGCTCAAGGTCGGGCAGAGAGGTTGATAAAACCGCCCTTACGGGACTTACGCCGGTTTTTTCGGACAATACGGTGTATTTTGAGCAGGCGCGTATGGTCATAATCTGCAAAAAGCAGTATGTCGGGCAACTAAAGGAAAATTGCTTTACCGATAAGGAGCCTCTGCGCTGGTATGACGGCGATCTGCATTATATGATAATCGGCAAAATTCAAAAGGTGCTTGTAAAGGCATAATGGCAGTGTTTCTGTACGCCGCGGTTTTTAAACCGCGGCTATTTATATAAAAACCGGGCGCGCGACGAATAATGCGCGCCCGGTTTTTCGCAAATTATTAGCAACGGCGGATTAAAAACTATAGAAAGGGATGAAGCTCGTTCGGCTCCTGCTTCGCTTTGTCTATCTGATATTTTTTCGGAGTGGTTCCGTAAATTTTTTTAAAAAGACTTATGAAGAGGGAATAATCTCTGAATCCGCTTTCAAAGCAGGCGTTTGATACAGGCTGACCCTCATTCAGGAGCTCTACCGAGCGGGCAAATCTTAAACTTTTTAAATAATTGTTAGGTGTTTTACCGAGATTTCTTTTGAAATTTCTTTCAAGTGTGCTTATACTTGTGTGTGCATAATCTGCAATGTCTTTAATTGT
>CALWUZ010000092.1 GCA_944384845.1 uncultured Clostridia bacterium | reverse complement strand
ACGGAACAGAAGCAAGTCCTTAAGCGTGTCCTTGTGCATTCCGTAATCGTTGTATACACCGAATTTAAGCTGAATGCCAAAGGCCTTGAAAAATTCCTCATACGCCCCGCGGTCGTCCTTAAGCATTTTTTCAAGCTCTGATTTTATCTTCTTCTCAATCGTTTTGGCTATAAGCTTGAGCTGTCCGTCATGCTGGAGCATCTCACGCGAAATGTTAAGCGAAAGGTCCTCACTGTCTACAAGACCCTTTACAAAGCTGAAATAATCGGGCAGCAGATCGGCGCACTTATCCATAATCAGCACGCCCTTGGAATAAAGCTGAAGTCCCTTTTCAAAATCCTTGGTGTAATAGTCAAACGGCGCGTGCTTGGGGATAAACAGCAGTGCGGAGTAGGTTGCCTGACCCTCGGTCTTGGAATGAATAACCCTGGCGGGCTCCTCATAATCGTAAAATTTTTCCTTATAAAAGTTATTGTAATCCTCCGGCTTTATCTCGCTTTTCGACTTTTTCCAGAGCGGTATCATGCTGTTAAGGGTGCGAAGCTCGGTAACGTCTCTGTACTCGGTTTCCTTGCTGTTGTCCCCTTCCTCCTTCTTTACCGGCTCCCTGGTGGTAAACTCCATCCGGATGGGATGACGGATATAGTCCGAATATTTCTTGACCAGCGCGCTTATACGGTACTGATCGAGAAATTCATCGTAATTCTCGTCCTCGGTCTTTTCCTTTATATGAAGCGTTACGGTCGTTCCGACCGTTTCCTTTTCGCAAGGCTCGACCGTGTAGCCGTCGGCGCCGGAGGATGTCCAGAGAAACGCCCCGTCCGAGCCGTAGGCACGGCTTTCGACCGTCACCCTGTCGCTGACCATAAAGGCGGAATAAAAACCTACGCCGAACTGACCTATAATATCGACGTTGTCCTTTTTCTCGTTTTCCTGCTTAAAGGCAAGCGAACCGGATTTTGCTATCGTACCGAGGTTTTTGTCCAGCTCCTCCTCGGTCATACCGCAGCCGTTGTCGATTATTTTAAGAAGCCTGTTTTCCTTGTCGATTTCAATACGGATTTCAAAATCCTCCGGCGCTATACCCACCGCATTATCGGTGAGGGAACGGAAATACAGCTTGTCCAAAGCGTCGCTCGCGTTGGATATAAGCTCGCGCAGAAATATCTCCTTATGTGTATAAATCGAATTGATCATCATGTCCATAAGCTTTTTGGACTCTGATTTAAACTGTTTTGTACGCATCATTATCACCTTTTTATAAATTTGACTTTACCTGACTTATAGTATAGAACCTTTTCAGCGCTATTGTGTTAATAAATTATGAACAAAAAATAAATTCCAGCACTCATAGTGAAAGAGTGCTAACAAATATAATATTAAACAGACTGTCCTGCGGCTTTACAACAGTTCCGGATTATGTTATGCTTGAAATATAAAAAATAACTGCACAGGCGGCACAGACACTATTTAAATTACGGAAACGGAGGCAGGCATATGCTAAACGGCAAGCCTAAAGTACCCGATAGGAAAGAAGTTCTTTACAATATTAAATTTTTTCTGCTGCTTAATCTCGGACTTATTTTTACCGCTGCCGGCATCGCCGTTTTTAAAACTCCCAATCATCTCGCATTCGGAGGCACCTCGGGTCTTTCGATAATTCTTTCCACACTTTTCCCGCGGCTCAACGTCGGAGGCGCTATGTGGATAGTAAACGCCGTGCTGGTTATATTGGGAATAATTTTTCTTAATATAAAATCAATGGGATGGACGGTTTATTCCTCATTTGCCCTTTCGTTTTACGTAAGCCTGTGCGAAAGGCTGTTTCCGCTTGACTCACCGCTTACGGAAGAGCGGTTTCTTGAATTCTGCTTTGCAGTAATACTGCCCGCCATAGGCTCAGCTATTGTGTTCAATATAGGTGCGTCAACCGGCGGAACCGATATTTTAGCCATGATTTTAAGCAGGCATACAAGCCTTGAAATAGGAAAATCCCTTCTCATAAGCGACCTTGGGATAGTGCTTGCCGCCGCTCTGCTCTACGGAGCTGAAACCGGGCTCTACTGTATTTTGGGAATGATACTTAAATGTACCGTTGTCGACAGTGCCGTGGAAAGCCTCAACCTTCGCAAGGTGTGCACGGTGATAAGCAGCAAGCCGGAGGCAGTCAAGGAATTTATTGTAAAACGGCTGCGCCGCACCGCCACCGAACAGCAGGCTCACGGAGTATACAGCAGCAGCGCCGAGCAGGTGCTTATGACAGTGCTTACCCGCCGCGAAGCGGCAATGCTCAGAAATTTCATCAGAAAGGAAGACCCCGGCGCCTTTATTACCATTGTAAACAGCAGCGAAATCATCGGCAAGGGCTTTCGCTCGGTATAAACCGATTACGGCAGTTACAGTTTTACTGCGTTTCCCGGCATTAAAATAACTCTCCTCTTAAAAAACGTTAAAAAAAGCTTTAGAAAAAGGCTTTTCAGCGCTTGACAATTATCCGTTTTCGGACTATAATACTGATTGCCTGTGTTCGGGCGAAGGAAGGAAAGCTTATGAAGCAAAGCGATTACCTTGCCGAATTTGACCGGCTGTATAAGGAAATAGACAAAATATACCATACATATGCAAAGAACAGCGGCTTTTCGGACGCTCACCTCTGGCTGCTGTATTCACTGTACGAAAACGGAAACAGCTTATTTACCCAGCGTGAAATCTGCTCAGCCTGGCATTACCCGCCTCAGACCGTAAATTCCGCGCTGAAAGCCCTTGAAAAGCAGGAGCTCGTCACGCTTGAAGCCGTTTCCGGCAACCGGAAAAACAAGGCGGTCGTCCTGACTGCAAAGGGGCGTGAAACCGCAGAACGGGTTATACTTCCCCTTATGCGTGCCGAGAAAAGAGCATTCCGCGGCATGAGCTGCTCTGAAAGAGACGCGCTTATTTCGCTGACCTCAAAATATGTTTCTCTGCTGCGCGGTGAAGTAAGCAAAGCTTAAAACCTGCCACCCGAGCTAAAGGTATAATCCTTATCACTATTTCATTAAAGCAAATTTTCAGGAGAAAGAATCTATGTTTACCCAAAAAGCCGTTTGGCTGAAAACAAAAAACTGCAGGCTTCTGCGCGAAAGGAAAGTGAGCCGCGCATGAACTCAACATCCCTGTTTTTAAAAACCCCGCCGCTCAAGCTTTTCTTCCTTGCCGCGCTGCCCGGAGCCGTCAGCATGCTTGCTTCCGCGCTTTACCAGACCATTGACGGCGTTTTCGTCGGTCAGTTTTTGGGGAAAACCGCCTTTGCGGCGCTCAATCTTGCAATGCCTTTTGTAATTATCAACTTTTCCCTCGCCGACCTTATTGGTGTCGGATCAGCGGTTCCCATATCGGTCTGCCTCGGCAAAAAGCAGGATAAACAGGCAAATAATATTTTCACCTGCGCCTGCCTTATGATTATAGGCGCAGGCGTAATTATAGGCGGCATCCTCTTTGCCGCCGCTCCGCTGCTTATCCGGATAATGGGCGCCGAGGGCGAGTTTGCAAAGCTCGCGGTGCAGTATATGCAGGTTTACGCCCTTTGCTCGCCGGTCACTACAATAATTTTCGCGTTGGATAATTTTCTTAGAATAAGCGGATACATACGCGGAAGCATGCTGATGAACATATTTATGTCGGTTCTAAGCGGCGTGCTGAAATTTATTTTCCTCGGAGTTTTAAAGCTAGGAATCTGGGCAGCAGCGCTTGCCACATGTCTTGGCATGTTTATCAGTGC
>CALWUZ010000091.1 GCA_944384845.1 uncultured Clostridia bacterium | reverse complement strand
AAATATGACCCTGAGGGCAAGGTTACTATGACCGAGGAGGTTCAGGATATGATTTCCGGAACCGGAAGCTCTGTCTCAAACATACAGGTCGGCGAGGAAATCACACAGCTTGACCTGCTTTACACGGTGCTTATGGCGTCTTACGGCGACTGCTCGCTTCTCGCCGCAATTTATTACGGCGGCAGCGTTGAAAGCTTCGTCGGAATGATGAACGAAAAGGCTGAGGAATTAGGGCTTGAAAACACGCACTATATGAATCCCGTAGGACTTCATGACCAAAACCACTATACCACCGTCCGCGATATTTATACGCTTACGACCTACGCGCTGAAGAACGAAACCTTTAAAACGGTCTGCGAAAGCACGCGCTATACAATAAAAGCTACCAACAAATCTGCACAGCGCGTTATTTCCTCCACCGTCTTTCTTCAGGACAATACCACAAGTTATTTTTATCAGTACGCCAAAGGGGTAAAAACCGGCTTTACCGACGAGGCAGGGCGATGCCTTGTAAGCACCGCATCTTATAACGGCTACAACTATATGTGCATCCTGATGAACTGCCCCACAACCGGCGAAAAGCGGTATGAATTTACCGAAAGCGCCGACCTTTACCGCTGGGCGTTCAACAACTTTTCCTTTAAGGAGGTCGCCAATTCTACCGATCCGGTATGCGAAATGCCGGTAGAGCTTTCGCTTGACACCGATTTTGTCCCGCTTTATTTTGAAAAGCCCTTTATCACCGTGCTTCCCAATGAAGCCGACGATTCCACCATAATCGTTGAAACAAAGCTATCTGCCGATTCGGTAGACGATCCCGTCAAAAAGGGTGACGTTTTAGGCACGGCTGACATTATCTATGCCGAGCAGGTTATAGGCACGGTAAACCTCGTAGCCGGAAACAGCGTTGAAGAAAGCAAGCTTCTTATCGCGCTGCGCTACATCAAAGATTTTTTCAGCTCCGCGTATATGAAAATAGTTTATGTTATTATCGCGCTGGCTGTCCTTATATTTATACTTATGATTATAAGGCTTAACATTTCGCGCATCAAAAAGCGGAAAGTTAAATATATACCATACGGCAAAAAGAAAGGTGACAGAAATGAACATTAAAAAATTTATCTCTCTGCTGCTTGCGGCGCTGCTCTGCGCGGGACTGTGCGCCTGCGGCGACAGCGGAGAAGCCGGAAACGGCGGCGGCTCTCAGAGCGACAAATACGGCATTCACCACGCTGTTATCACGGTCAGGGATTACGGTGAAATAAAGCTTGAGCTTGACGGCGACACTGCGCCGATTACGGTAAAGAATTTCGTCGAGCTTGCAGAAAGCGGCTTTTATGACGGTCTTACCTTCCACCGCATTATATCCGGCTTTATGATTCAGGGCGGTGATCCCGAAGGCAACGGAACCGGCGGCAGCGGTGAAAATATAACCGGAGAATTCAGCCTCAACGGTATAGAAAATAATATTTCACACACAAGGGGCACGATTTCAATGGCGCGCTCTCAGGATTATGACAGCGCCTCCTCACAGTTCTTTATAATGCACGAGGACGGCACCCACCTTGACGGACAGTACGCCGCTTTCGGGCATGTAACCGAGGGTATGGAGGTTGTAGACGCGATAGCTGAGAACACGCCCGTCACCGACAATAACGACACGGTTTTAAAGGAAAATCAGCCGGTTATTGAATCAATAGTGATAACAGACTGATTATAGAAAAGCCGCGTATTTGATATACGCGGCTTATTTCTATATTCCGGCGGTCTTTACGCCGCCCGGCGTTTTAAGCTCCGCGGCAAGCTTTGCCTCGGAATCTTTCTTTATATCGTCGATAGTGACCTTGCTTTCGTGGGGGATAGGCTTCCAGGTAACCTTCTTAAAGAGAGCTACATACTGCGTGTAGCGCCCGATAATATCAAAGGTCGGCCAGGTAAAAATGTAAAGCAGCATTTTATGAAACGGAATTTTCTTAATCCGCTTATGCTCAACAATAAAGATATAAACTGCCGCGGCGGTATTTTCGATATACTTGCCGGCGCGGTAGAGCAGCCTCAGCCAAATCTGAAGCAGCATACCTAAAAACAGCGCCTCTGTACCTGTGCTTACCGTGACCCTTACCGGAAAAAGGAACCGCAGGAACTGCGAAAGATAGGTGCTTTTGGTAAACAGATACATACCGTCTATACCGTACGCGTAGCTATAGAACCCGAACGCAATAACCGACACCAAAAGCCAGCGGATAACGTTAAACACCGAAAACGGGGTGAGCTGCATAAGCGTATCGTACGACGCCGCACGGTGGCGGATCGATTCAAGCACCGCAAGGCATATGTCCTTAAAGCTCTTTTTCGTACCGGTCTCAGGCTTTTCCTTTTTCTGCCAGCGCGTTTTAAGAAAAAGCTTTCCGAAAAAAACATTAATAAAAAGATAGGGACCCGTTTCGGCAAAGGCAAGCAGATGACCCTTAGACCATCTCAGCCGCTGACGCAGCGCTATTTTAAGCTTGGTCGGCTGCTCGTCGTAAAACTCAGCCGCATCGTTATAGGTTATCGCATAGCCCTGAGCCACCGCGTCCGCGGTAAGGGCGCGGTCTTCCGTAAGCGAGGTATATTTCCAGCCGTCCTTTACTATTTCGTTAGAAAAGAGGAAGCCGGTACCCTGTATATTGGTCGCAAGCCTCAGCACCGAACGCGCGCGGTGGTTGAACCTTATGGAGCGAAGCCAGTGAAGCGCATAGGTGGATGCGACCCAGGACTCGTCGAAATTCTTTGTGTTCCGGTAAGAGGTTATAATCTTCTCACCCGCGTCAAACGAATCGTTCATACGGGAAATATAGTCGGATTTCAGAAGATTGTCCGCGTCGAAGACAAAATAGCCCTCAAAACTTTCCCTGCCGTAATCCTCCCCTATCCTGTCAAAAAGGAACTGAAGGGCGAAGCCCTTTGTCTTATGCTCATTGTCAAAACGCTCATAGCATACGGCGCCGTGCTGCCTTGCTATTTCGGCGGTTTTGTCGGTACAGTTGTCCGCCACCACGAAAACCGTTATAAGCTCTTTCGGGTAATCCTGCTTGGCAATACTGTCAAGCAGGTTTCCTATTACCTTCTCTTCGTTCCTTGCGGCAATAGTAACGGCATATTTATGAAAATTTTTCGCAGGCTTGAATTTCCGCGTGAAAAACAGACCTATTATCTTGTAAGCAACCTTATATATCACCACAGCCGAAAAAACCGAACCGATAACCCCGTATATCACCTTCAGCAGCGGATACCATTCGCCGATCGCCGCGGCGACGTTCGCTGTTTCGGGAAGGAAATTTAAAAACATCAAAACGTTGCTCCTTTAATGCAGTTTTAAAATTTCAACCGTAATATTATATCATTCAAACTCAATAAAATCAAGTAAGTCAAATTGTAAATTTTTTCAGGATTTCTGCGCTTCAAGCAGCTCCGAATACTCCCCGCTCAGCCTTTCCCATTCGTTCATTGCGGCGTCAGGCTCGGTTTCAAGCTCCTCTATCTGAGCCTGAAGCTCAGACAGCTTCATATAATCCGAGGCGTTTTCTTCCCAGCCGAGCTCCTGCTTTACGCCGTCTATTTCCTCCTCCAGAAGAGCTATTTTTTCCTCTGCCTTTGCTATCGAGCGCTCATATCTGGCGCGCTCCTTAGCGGGCGTGGTATAGGTTTTTTTGTCTTTTTTAGGCTTATCCCTCCGCTGCTTTTCTTCGGAAGCCTCGCCTCCCCGCTTCTGATTTTCCGTATACTGCTCGTAGCCGTACGGATATTCCGTGACCCCTCCGGCTTCAAAGGAAAGCAGGCGTTTCGCGGTTTTCTGTATAAAATAGCGGTCATGTGAAACAAAAAGCAGCGTTCCCGAATAGCAGGAAAGCATATCCTCCAGAGTTTCCCTGCCGACAATATCCATATGGTTTGTCGGCTCATCGAGGATAAGGAAATTCGACCGTTTTTTAAATATCTTGCAGAGCGCAAGCCTTACCCTTTCGCCGCCCGACAGCATATCCACCGTCTTAAAGACGTCCTCGCCGCTGAAAAGAAATGCTCCCAGCGCGCTGCGCGCCTCAAAATCATTCATTCCGGGAAAAGCCCTCATAAAGTCGGCAAGCACCGTTTCAGAGCTTGAATACAGCGCCATCTGCTGGTCGAAATATCCTATTTTTACCCTCGGTCCGAATTTATATTCGCCCGAAAGCGGCTTTACCGCTCCGATAAGGGTCTTTATAAAGGTTGATTTGCCGAGTCCGTTGCCGCCGATTATTCCAACCCTGTCACCCCTGTGCATTTCAAGGCTTATAACCGAAAGCACACTGTCATAGCCGATTGCCATCTCCTTTACCGACAAAACGTCCTTAACGCCGGGGTCCTCAGGCTCAAAGTCGGCATGAAAGGTGCGCAGGTCATACGCCTCGGGCGCCTCAGCCGGCTTCATTCTTTCGATCTGCTTGAGCTTTGACTGCGCCATAGCCGCCTTTGTAGGCTTGTATCTGAATTTTGCAACAAGCTGACTAAGCCGCTCGATTTCCTTTTTCTGCGCCGTGTATTCCTTGAGCTGCTGTTCTCTCAGCTCCTTCTTAAGAACGGTGAACTGCGTATAATTTCCGGCGTATTTGTGAGTTTTGCCGTGTTCTATCTCATAAACCGTGTCAACAACGTTGTCAAGAAACATACGATCGTGCGAAACGACCACAAACGCCTTTTTGTAGCTCTTTAAATATTCCTCAAGCCATTCAACCGCCTCAATGTCAAGATGGTTTGTGGGCTCATCCAGCAGCAGAATATCCGGCTTTGAAAGCAGAAGCTTTAAAAAAGCAATCTTGGTCCTCTGCCCGCCTGAAAACTCGCGCAGGGGACGGTGCTTCTGCTCATCTGTAAAGCCGAAGTGCTTTACCGCCGCCTCATACTCCTTTTCAAAATAAAAGCCGCCGCTTACCGTAAACAGATCAAGCAGCGAGGTGTATTTTTTTATGTTTTCCCCGCTCTGCTCAGCCTCCATTTTTTCCTGCGCGTCCTCAAGCTCGTATTTCAGGGCTAAAATGTCCGAATAGGCGGATCTTATCTCCTCTATCATAGTGACCTCCTCGTCCCCGAAGGTCATTTGAGAAAGCACCCCGATTTTGGGACTGCCAGAAACGGTAAAAAAGCTTTCTTCATCGCTGTCAAGCTTTGAAACCGAATACTCTCCGGCTATCAGCCTTAAAAGAGTGGTTTTTCCGCAGCCGTTGCGCCCGACCACGGCTATCCGGCTCGTATCGTTTATTTCTATATTAACCGAGCTTAAAATCGTCTCGCCCGACAGCTCGACGACGCCGTTTTGAATTTTAAGCTGCATTTTTCTTCTCCTTTAATCCGGGCTTGAATATTTTTTATATTTATGCGCTCAGGGCGCGTCTTTTTATACTATAACATTACAGACCGTATTTTTCAAGCCTTACGCGCTTTACGCAATATGAATAAAAAAAAGACCCTCTTACAAAGAAAGTCTTAAAAAGCTTTTGTTATTTTTAAAAACCGCTTTTTCGGCAGCTTCCGCCATAATATGAAAATATCCGACAAAATTTTTTAACCGCATTTTAAAAATACGAAATAACTTCAGCCGCTTAAATCCGCAAGATTTATTACCGTTTTACGCTGCTTTTCCGCGATTTCCATAAACTCTGCCGCGCCGCCGGTAATACGCGTAACATAGGTTATTACATAATCGGAATTTTTTATCATCCACATATTGCGCCTAGGTATGGAAAATTTCCGCGGCACCCGCGCAAGCTCCTCCGGAAACATCAGCTCCATATAATCAAAGTTAATATACGCGCTTTCCTCGGCAGGCAGATAGTCAAGCACTACCTGATAAATTATTTCGGGATAGTCAAGCTTTAAAAGTCTTAAATTTTTTCTTACCAAATTATCAAAGGCTCCCTGATTGCCGACAAAAAATAAATCCACCTCTTTGTTTTCAACTAAATCTATCAGAGTCGATTGTAAAATCGGCTCTATATTTTTGGGCGTATCCCTGTGTCCGAAAAAAGTGCATGCATTCATAAAAAATCTCCCTTTATGGGGATTATATCCCCTTAATAAAAGAGATTATAACCCCCATAATAACAAATGTCAATAGGGGGATAAATAAAATGATAGTTTTTTACAGACTTTGGCAAACAATGAATAATAAAAAGGTATCAACATATTTTCTTCGCGAAAAAGCCGGAATTGACAGCAAAACCATTCGCCGACTCAAAGCAAATGAAAATATTGAAACAAAAACTCTTAATAAGATTTGCAGCGTATTAGAGTGCAGATTGGAAGATATTGCAGAATTTATCGAAGATGACGACAACAAATAATTTAAATAGTTAAAATGCAGTTTTTCGCCGCTTTCTGTGTTACAGAAAGCGGCGAAAAACTGCGCGGCATAAGCGCATAAAACAAACTAAAAGCTTGTCCGCTTACAGTACGGCTTTATTTCGGCTTGAAAAAATCAACTGCAAAATCTGTGATTGCCTATTGTGGTTATAACGGGGCGGGAAAAAATCCATTTGCTCGTGGCGGTCTTGGGATTATAGTAATAAATCGCGCCGCCGCTCGGGTCAAGCCCGTTTATCGCGTCTCTCGCGGCGCTGTAGGCGCTGTCAGCCACCGGCTCATCAAACTGCCCGTCGTAAAGGCAGGAGAAAGCTCCCTTCTGGTAAATCACTCCCGAAACGCTATCGGGAAACGACGGATGCTCTACACGGTTCAGCACCACCGCTCCGACCGCGACCTGACCCATATAGCTTTCACCTCTTGCCTCCGCCGAAATAATCCTTGCCAGCAGATTATAATCCGACGAGGAATATCCGCCGGAAGAGGTATTGCCCGAGCTTGTGATTCCAAGTGCCTTGAGCGTGTTCACGCCGGCTATTCCGTCCACCGCAAGCCCGTTGTCCCTCTGAAAGTTTTTCACCGCGGTCTGTGTGCGCGTTCCGAAAATACCGTCCACCGTATAATTGTAATAGCCTCTCTCCTTAAGCGCCTGCTGAATGGCGGTGACCTCATCGGAGCGGGAGCCGATTTTAGAAAGACCGTTTACGGACACGCCGGTGCCGCATATTATAAGAGTCAGTACAAGCAGTATTCCAAGCACACGTTTCATTTTTATCACCCTTAATGCAGATTATATAAATATAATTACCAAAAGCTGCCGCATTATTCTTTTCAAATAATTGTTTTTTTCGTCAAAAACAGCCGTTATGCGCTCCCTCAAAGCGACAAAAAATACAGTCCGCCGGTCTTATAATTATAATGAATAAATTACGGCGGTGATTATAATTGAAGGATATTGTAAAAATATCGGGTAAAAAAGAAAAATTCAACCATATTGAGCTTGTTTCGGCGGGCGCGGCGCATCTGCTCGCCGCCGGAGCCGGCTTTATCGCCGCGAGAGCAATAGTAGCGGACAAGCTGCTGCCGTTCGGGCTTTCTTTTCTTGCCGGCAGTTCGCTTACATATACTCCCGCCGCGGCAATCGGCGTTTTTTTCGGATATTTCATTCCGGCTCTCGGCAGCGGCGGTTTCCGGTATATAGCGGCAATGTTCGCCGTACTCGCGGTAAAGCTTCTGCTCGGCGGCTATAAAAGAATTTCGCAGAATCCGGTTTTCCAGAGCTTCATATGCCTGCTCGCAAGCTTTTTAACCTCGGCGGTTACTTTTAACGGTCTTAACTTCAGCTTTCTGAACGCAAGCGCCGAAGCCCTGCTTGCCGCCGGCGGAGCTTTTTTTGTCTGCCGCTGCTTCAAGGCGCTGCCGACGGCTTCCTCCGGACTTACGGCGGACGAGCTGGTAGCGCTGTTTACCACGCTGAGCATTCTGCTGACAGGCATAAACGACTTCGGCTTCAACGGCATTTCTCTCGGTCATATTCTGAGCATTGCCGTAATACTTACCGCCGCGAAATACGGCGGAACGCTTTCCGGCTCGGTCTGTGCGATTGCGGTAGCGCTTTCGCTCACATTAAGCGGCGCCCCGGGCGAAATAGCGGTGGTCTACGCCTTTATAGGCCTTATTGCCGGGGTATTCTCCTCCTTCGGAAAATATGTTCAGGTCGCGGTGCCGCTGATTTTCAGCCTTGTAGGCTCTGTCACCTCGGGAAGCCCCATCCTTATAGCCCAGACCGTGATAGAAACGGCGCTCGGCTCGGCGCTTTTCCTGATGCTTCCGCGCAAGGCGGGCATATATGTAAGCAAGCTTTTTTCGGTCTATCCGAAGCTGGTAACGCCCGACGGCTTTAAAAAGTCGCTGACAATACGCCTTGAGTCCGCCGCGAACGCGCTCTGCGACGTTTCGGAAACCGTAGAGCAGGTATCGGCGGAGCTTTCCAAAATCAACTCGCCAGACTTCGGAACAGTTATTTCCTCCGTAGAGCAGGACGCCTGCTCGGGCTGCAAGCTGCGCTTGCACTGCTGGGAAAGCCGCAGAGACAGCACGGTGGAAGCGATTCTCGGAATGACCAAGGCTATAAAGGAGGGCAGCCGCTCACCCGAAAGCGGGGCGCCCGAAGAGTTCAGAGGCAGATGTCTCAGGGTATCGCAGGTGGCCAACGCCGCCTATAAGCGTTATTCCGATTACACCTCGCGCATAGCCGCCGAAAACCGGATAGACGAGGTACGCTCGGTAGTATCGGACCAATTTGACGGAATATCCTATATGCTTACAGAACTGGCGCGCGACCTCGAAAACGACGGTCAGTTCGACAACTCCTGCGCCGAAAAAGCTGCCGCCGCCCTTAAAAATCTTAACATACACACTGAGGAATGCAGCAGCAAAACCGATAAATACGGCAGAATGACCATAGAGCTGAAGGTCAAAAAGGAGCCCGGCGCCGTGCTGAACAAGCTGCAGATTATGAAGCTTATCTCCGTAGTCTGCGAGCGTGATTTCGACGTGCCGACTGTAAGCGAATCGGGCGGTAGCGTTTTTATCACGCTGAGCGAGCACGCCGCCATCAGGGTAGAGGTTGGTATAGAGCAAAAATGCGCAATCCAGACAGCAATGTGCGGCGACGCTTACAAATTTTTCTTTGACGGCAGAGGGCATTTTATTATGGTTCTTTCTGACGGAATGGGTACCGGCGGCCGCGCCGCAGTTGACGGCGCTATGGCATCCGGACTTATGAGCCGGCTTATAAAGGCAGGCTTCGGGTACGACTGCTCCTTAAAAATCTTAAATTCCTCAATGCTATTCAAATCAACCGACGAATCGCTTGCCACAATAGATATTGCCAGCATTGATTTATACACAGGTCAGGTGGAGCTTTACAAGGCGGGCGCCGCTCCGACGCTCGTAAGGCGCGCAGGGCGCACCGGAAAAGCCGAAAGCACCTCCCTGCCCGCAGGAATACTCAGGGAAATAAGCTTTGACAAGGCGACGGTGAAATGCAAAATAGGTGACATTGTGGTTCTGATGTCAGACGGAGCCGTCTGCGAAGGCACCGACTGGATCAGAGAGGAAATAGAAAACTGGACCGACGGCACCGCCGAAGAACTCGCGGAGCGCATCTGCGAGGGCGCCAAACGCCGCCGCAGCGACAACCACGAGGACGACATTACCGTAATGGCTGCCATACTAAAAAAATCGGTTTAAAGTTTTTTATCAGTTTTATAACTGCCCGCATAACGCGGGCAGTATTCTTTTGCCGACCGGCAGATAAGAATATGATTTAAAAGAGAAAAATAAAAAATAAATCTATTGACAAATCCGTAATTTATGGTATAATAATTCTTGCTTGTTTGGGCCATTAGCTCAGTTGGTTAGAGCAACCGGCTCATAACCGGTCGGTCCGCGGTTCGAGTCCGTGATGGCCCACCAAATAAGCATTTTAGGGGTATAGCTCAGCTGGTAGAGCATCGGTCTCCAAA
>CALWUZ010000090.1 GCA_944384845.1 uncultured Clostridia bacterium | reverse complement strand
GGTTCTTTGAAAACCGGTCTGTATTCATAGGACAGCAAATTTCCGAGATTCGATTTTACATTATGTGTGTGAACATGGCTTCCAGCTTTTATTTTGCATTTTGCATGCCCGATCGGGAAACCGTATTTTATGATGTCTTCACCCTCAGGAATATCAATCAGGGCAAGCTTGTGACCCGCAGGAATGTCTGTCACGGCTGTAATAAGCTCATTTTCAATAATAATCTGCTCATTTGCCTTTATATCACAAACAGCGACAGCGACATTGTCTTTTTCTTGTATTTTAACAGCCTTCATTATCTCACTCCAATACAGCTTTTAAAGCGGCAGCGGTATCAGACTTTATACGTCTGAGCCAATCTGAAACGGTTTTCGTAAAGCCGCCGTATTTTGTCAAATCCTCACCCCAGAAAGAGGTGTTTGAAGCGACGGCTTTTGTAAATTCCTCGTCGGATTTTATACTGTTTTCGGCAAAAAATTTAAGTACATCGGGATTGTCGCGGATCACATATTCCGTTCCGTCGGCGCGTTTTGCATGTAACCCGTCCTTCTGCAGCTCGGATGATGAATAAAACGCAAGCAGAGCCGCAAATGAAAAGGTCAGTAAAACAGGAAGTTGTCCGTGCGCCGAATAATTATCTTTAAAAGAAGGAAGAACACGGGCCTTCCATTTTGAAACGGAGTTGAGGGAAATTGACAGTAGCTCATGGTCGATAAACGGATTTTCAAAGCGCTCAAAAACAGAATCTGCAAAGGCTTCTACCTCGTCACGCGGCAGATTTACCTGCGGTACAATTTCCTCACGGACAACGCGGCGGATAAATTCTCCCATGATTTTATCATCCATACAATCGCGGACAATATCAAGACCGTAAAGATAACCCGCAAGTACAGACGACGTATGAGCACCGTTAAGCACTCTTACCTTTCGCTCGCGGTATGGACGCTGGTCACGGGTAAAAACAATCGGAAGACCGATTTTTTCAAGCGGCAGTTCGGCGCTTATATCCTTTTCGCTTTCGATAACCCATAAGGCAAACGGCTCTCCGACATCAAGCAACTCATCTGTGTAACCTAATTCCCTGCATATTTCATCGGCTTCACCGGAAGGATAACCTGTTACTATTCTGTCAACAAGCGTACTGCAAAAAATATTGCTTTCGTTAATCCAATTAACAAAGCCGTCCGTCAGACCCCATTGCTTTGAAAGCGCTAAAACACATTCCTTGAGTTTTTTGCCGTTGTCTTCAATAAGCTCTACGGGCAGAATGATAAGTCCCTTATCATCGGCTCCGCCGAAGGTTTGATACCTCTTATATAAAAACTTGGTTAGCTTGCCCGGGTAGGTTGCGGGAAGACCGTCAAGGTTATCTTCAAGGTCAAGCGTAATCCCGGCTTCGGTGGTGTTGGAAACAACAAAGCGCAGGGTACCGAGCTCCGCAAGCGACATATATTCATCATAATCATTTTTGCTGTCAAGTACTTTTTCGACAGAGGTAATAACGCGGGCGGTATTTATCACTTTGCCGTTTTCTTTTCCGCGAAGAACAACAGTATATAAATTATCCTGTTTTTTAAAACGTTCAAGACTGCCGAACGCTATCGGCTTTACTATGGCGATTCCGCCGTTAAAATCGCTTTTTTCATTTGCAATGTCAATCATATAGTCAACAAACGCGCGCAAAAAGTTACCTTCCCCGAACTGTATAACGCGAATCGGACGATTATTTGAATGAGAATATTTTTTTGTTATCGACTCCATTAAAATACCTCCTGAATGTAAATGCTTACATAATTATTATAATTAACAATTATTAAATGTCAAGAAAATCTTGCAATTTAAGGGATTTAAGTGTATAATAATTTTGAAAATGCTTACGCAAAGAGGTAAAAATGAATATATATGATATTGCAGAGAAATGCGGTGTATCAATAGCAACCGTTTCGCGGGTGCTTAATAACAGTCCGCGCGTCAGCGAAAAGACAAGGAATAAAATTTTATCGGTAATGAAAAATGAAGGCTATGTGCCGAACGCCTTTGCGAGAGGTCTGGGACTCGACAGTATGCGGATGATAGGGGTAATGTGCACCGATATTACCGACCCGTTTTATGCAAACGCCGTAGGCAATATTGAGCGTCTTTTTAAAAGGCAGAATAAGGATATAGTTCTTTGCTGTACCGGGAACGAGCTTGCGGATAAAAAGAAAAGCCTTTCCTATATGGTAGACCGCCGTGTTGACGCTGTGGTGCTGATAGGCTCGGCGTTTAAGGAGGAAACCGATAATTCCCATATCCGCAGAGCGGCGGAAAGTATACCGGTTATCATTATTAACGGATATATCGATTTGCCGAATGTTTATTGCGTTGTCTGTGATGAGCGCGGCGCCGTTCGCGAAAACGTTGCCGCGCTTGTGAATGAGGGGTATAATAAAATTCTTTATTTGTACGACGCCTCGACTTACAGCGGTAATGAAAAGCTTTCGGGATATAAGGAGGGCTGCCGTTTATGCGGACTAAGCGCTGAAGATATACTTTCTGTTCGGGTTGCGCATTCTGTTAAAGCGGTTGAAGAAAAAATCAATGAGCTAATCGCCTTGGGAACTGAATTTAACTCTGTTATGGCGTCTGAGGATATTTTAGCGGCGGCGGCACTCAATACCCTGCGGAAAAACGGGAAAAAAATACCTGTAATCGGCTTTAACAACTCGGCGATTGCCGAATGTACAAATCCCTCGCTTACAAGCGTAGACAATATGGCTGAGGCTATGTGCGAAACGGCGGTGCGTCTGCTTGACGATATGGCGGAGCAAAAAAATGTTCCGAGTAAAACCGTCATTTCGGCGCGCCTTATCGAAAGAGAATCATATAAAAAAAATAGAAGAGGACAAAAGCTTTGATATTAATGCAGTACCCCCTCCTATCGTCCTTGCAAAACGATAAATATAGACAAAGCCAGGTCAGAGAATACATAAAAAATCGAGCCCTGCGGCGGGAATCGGAATTAATTCCGCAGGCGATGTAAATCAAGCCATTTCAAACAGACCTATACCGGAAGCAGAATATTTCAGAAGAATACTCTGCAATATCTGAATACAGCTCTGCCTTATTTTATGATTGATTTTTTATACTGCGTCGGAGTCATAAAGAGATATTTAAAGATTTCCTAATAAAAGCGATTAAGAAAAAACCAATGCCAGTGAACAATCCCGCAAAGCCTTTTAAATCAAGGCTTTGCGGGATTTTCTTAATACAAATACAGCCTCGGAAATTATTAACTTCCGAAGCTATGTTTAAAAAATAATATACTTCAAAGTATTTCTAAGCATTATATTTGCATTAAGAGCCGTTTCGCAGTTTTGAATTACAGATAAAAAGTCTTTCCGGACCGGTCAGCAGAGATTAAAACAAAAAACGGAGCTGACTTTGTATAGCCAAGCATCCTCCTCTCCGTATTTCAGTACAGTCAGATAAAAGGGAAATACGTAAGCGTTAAGCTTTTTCAATTATCCGGAAAATGATAGAATAGTATAAGATAATAATTGGCAAAATAATGACAGGAGGGTGTATTATGAGAGAAAAAATTGAGGAATATATAAAACATTTGGCAAATGAAGAAAAAAGTCAGGCGACAAGAAAACAGTATCAACGGGATATCCTGAGTTTCTTTGATTTTCTCGGCGGAGAAGCGGTGACAAAGGAACTGGTCATACGATATAAGGAAGAGCTGCAAAGACTGTATCAGCCTGCCAGTGTAAATGCAAAGCTTGCGGCCGTCAACGGCTTTTTTTCCTATATAGGCAAGCCGCAGCTTCGTGTCAGGCAATTAAAAATTCAAAAAAATTCTTTTTGCACACAGGAAAAAGAGCTGACCAAAGCCGAATATGCACGCCTTGTCGGGGCTGCAAAGCAGAAGGGTAACAAAAAGCTGGCTCTGCTGCTGCAAACAATCTGCGGAACCGGCATACGGGTATCAGAGCTGCAATTTATAACGGCAGAGGCGGTAAAAAACGGAAAAGCCGCCGTCTGCCTTAAGGGGAAAAACCGCACTATACTCATTTCCGGGCAGCTCCGCAGGGCACTTCGGGATTATCTGCGCCAAGTCCGCATCACTTCGGGTCCTGTATTTGTTACGCGTAACGGCCGACCCATCGACCGTTCACACATCTGGAAAATGATGAAAGCCCTTTGCAGGAGCGCCGGAGTTAGGTCGGAAAAAGTATTTCCGCATAATTTAAGACACCTGTTCGCAACATGTTTTTATTCCATCGACAAGGATATCGCCAGATTAGCCGATATTTTAGGACACTCCAGCATTAACACGACGCGCATATATATCGCTTCGTTTGGATATGAACACAATAAAAAAATAGACGCTCTCGGCTTAGTGATGATTTAGCCGGACATAAAAAATTCCACATAATATACATTATGTGGAACTTGAAAACCAAAATTGATAATACATACTAATGATACCAAAAAAAAACTGCGTTGTCAATACAGTGTTTCAGTGTGCCGTCTATATTTTGACATCAGAAATAAAGCTTTCCCAGAATTTGGCGTACGGGAAGGCTTGATTTTCTGCAATTATTTTCAATTATTTTGAATTTACTTCTGCAAAATTAAGCTTTTGCAGTAATTTAAAGATACTCCTTCTACATAATGTATATTATGTGGAAGGAGTATCTGCAAATAATATCACTAAGAATAAATAAAATCCATCTATCAGCTAACGAGTAAGATTCAGGAGGTGTGAAAACTATGACAGAGCAGGAGCTCCACCGTTTGAGCAGGAAAGAGCTTTTAGAATTGATGATTGAGAACGGAAAAGAGACAGAATCCCTGAAAACACAGTATGCTCAAGCTATGGAAGCCTTGAAGGCCGAGTATGAAAAGGAACAGGCTATTTTAAAAGAAGAATTAGAGGAAAACAGAAAGGCCCTGCAAAACCGCGAGTTAAATATAAATGAGGCGGGTTCAATAGCGGTAGCCGCCCTTCAGGTAAACGGAATTTTTGAAGCCGCGCAGGCGGCAAGCCAGCAGTACATAGAAAACATCCGCAGCCTCAACGAACGGCAGGCGGCTATCTGCGCTCAAAGGGATTCAGAAAGCAGAGAGAAAGCCGACAGAATGATAAAGTCCGCGGAAGAAAAGTGTGAGGCAATGGAAACAGCGTGCCGGGAAAAATGCATAGCCATGGAGGCGGAGGCAAAGCAGCGGTCCGAAGCTTATTGGGATGAAGTGTCCAAACGGCTGCAGGCGTTTTATGAAAATCATCAGGAGCTGAAAAAACTATTGAATTTCCATGCTCAGCTGTAAACGGAGTGTCGGTATGAAGCGAAATCAGAGTACCTCACCGCCCACTTTAGAGCAGTTGGAGACAGAGTTAAAGCGGGAACGCTGCCGCTGCCGCCGTAACAGGACGCTGCGCAGTGCCTTTTCCGCGCTGACCGTTGCCGCCGCAGTCGCCGTACTGGTATCCACTCTTCTGCTGCCGGTGCTGAGGATTTACGGTGCATCTATGGCGCCGGCGCTGGATTCCGGAAATATCGCTGCCGCCATAAAGAGCGTTTCCTATGCTCGCGGAGATATTATAGCGTTTTATTACAACAACAAGGTACTTGTCAAGCGTGTTATCGGTCTGCCGGGAGAATGGGTAAATATTGACTCTGAAGGCAATGTGAGCATAGACGGCAAGCTTTTGGAAGAGCCCTATCTGGAGGAAAAAGCGCTTGGCGAATGCGATATAGAATTTCCATATCAGGTGCCGGACGGAAGGTATTTTGTTATGAGTGATAATCGCAGTGCTTCCGGCGACTCAAGAAAAAGCGCCGTAGGATGTATTGCGGAAAGACAGATTGCAGGAAAGCTTATTTTGCGAATATGGCCATTCAGCGCATTTGGAATCGTAGAATAGCCTGACAGAGGAGGTATTGTAATGAAGCGGATATAGCGAAAAACAGCGTTTCAGATTCTATAACGAAGCAGCGGAACTGCTTCTGACATGGGCTTCCCGCACGGGATATTTCCGTCCGCGGTGCGGATACGGAAACAACTGAAAACAGCCTCAGCCGTGAAAGCTGAAAATCCAAAGACATTAGAAGGAGAAAAACTTATGAAACATATAAAAAAAGTATCAGCTATGCTGCTGTCCCTGATAATAGCCATGGTAATGGCTGTTACGGCATTTGCTCAGAACGGAGCTTATTCCATAATTATTGAAAATGAAGCTTCCGGTCATATTTACGAGGCATACCAGATTTTTTCCGGCGATCTGTCGGTTGACGACGAAGGGAGCAAGGTTCTGTCCAGCATCAGATGGGGTACCGGAGTAAACGGAGAGGCTCTGCTGACCGCGCTCAAATCAGCAGATTCAGGGAAATACGGCAGCTGCACCACCGCTGCAGAAGCAGCGGAAGCAATCGGCACCGCAGCTGCTGATGCAGAAGAATTTGCCGCTATCGCCTCCGATTACCTGACCGGCATAAAGGCGGAAAGCACCGCCGGTGACGGAAATTATGTCATCTCCGGTTTGGATGCCGGCTACTACCTGATTATGGATAAAGAAAACAGCCTTGACGGCACAGGCGCCGTCTATACCGATTACATCGTTCAGGTCCTGGGAAACGTAACCATGCAGCCCAAGGATACCGATATTCCAATCATCGAGAAAAAGGTTTGGGAGGATGATGACGCCGACAGCAGCAGCGGATACGGAAACGGCTATTTTGAAGCGGCCGATCACAGCATCGGCGATGTAATTCCGTTCAAGCTTATAGGATCAATACCTGATATGACAGACTATGACACCTATACATACACTTTCCATGACACCCAGTCCGCCGGTCTGACTTTAGAGGATAATTCCTTTGCAGTATATCTGGTGAACGATACGGACGCTGATTTGGATATGGCTGCCCCTTTAAATAATGAAGATAACCGTTATTATACCGTGAACACGGCGCCGGGCAACGGCGAAACCTTTACTGTCAGCTTTGCTGACCTGAAATCCGTTCCGAATATTACCGACAACAGCTATATTATAGTGACCTACACCGCCTCCCTGAATGAAAACGCCGAAACCGGACGGAACGAAGGTAACCCAAACGAGGTTTATCTGGAATTTTCCAACAATCCAAACGGCGACGGTCTTGGCAAGACTGAGGAGCAATATGCTATTGTATTTACATATACGCTGAACGGACTGAAATACGACGGCAATTACAGCTCCAGTGATATAAACGCCCGTTTATCAGGAGCTAAGTTTGTTCTGCTTAACAGCACACAGGACAGGGTTGCTCTTGTCTCGGACGCCGGCATTTTCATAGAATGGATTAATCTTCCCGGAAACGCCGAAAGCTATGCGGACATAACTCTTGAGGAGTGGGAAGGCATGTATGCTGAGGATTCCGGTAAGGATGTGGTTCGGACTTCTGTAAGCAACGGAATTGCAAGAATCTCAGGTCTTGACGACGATGAATACTATCTTTTGGAAATTGAAGCGCCTGCCGGCTACAATATACTGGAGGAGCCTGTTAAAATTTCGATTACCAGCGTACTTCAACATACGGACTTCTATGGCAGTAATCAGGATCAAATTCTGACGGATTTATATGCGGTTGTGAATAACGATACCGAAAATCCTATACACTGCGCGTTGCTCGGCGGCGGAACAGTAACCGTACCCATCGCAAACTTCTCCGGTTCCACACTGCCTGAAACCGGCGGAATAGGAACTACCGTTTTCTTTGCTGCCGGAGGTATTCTTGTTATCGGCGCAGGGATACTTCTGGTTGTCAGAAGACGTGTAAAAATTGAAAACAATTAACGTCTTTTACATATCGCTGCGGCCGGAAAGAAAATTCTTTCCGGCCGCAGCGGTAAGGAGAGCCTTATATGAAGAATCAACATACCAAGAGGAACAAAATCATTTCCGTGCTTCTGCTTCTCGTCCTTCTTGGAGGGTTGTCCTTACTGCTGTACCCGATTGTCAGCGACTGCTGGAATTCGTTTCATCAGTCACAGGCAATTACAGCCTATACGGAAGCCGTGGCGGAAGCAGACGATACTTCCCTGAAAGAGTGGCTGATGGACGCTCAGTTATATAACACCGCCCTGCCGCCTGATCAAAGCCGCTTTAAGCTGAGCGAAGAGGAAAAAGCCGTCTATGAAAGTCTGCTGAACGTATCCGGAAAAGGAATCATGGGCTATGTGGAAATTCCAGGAATAAACGTATCCCTGCCGATTTACCACGGAAGCGACAAAGAGGTTCTGCAAGCAGCCGTCGGTCATATCGAGGGCTCCTCTCTTCCGGTTGGCGGAGCCGGTACTCACTGCGTCATTTCCGGACACAGGGGTCTTCCCTCCTCAAAGCTTTTTACCGATCTGGACCAGCTTACTAAGGGCGATATTTTTATTCTCAGGGTACTGGGTGAAGCACTTGTCTATGAGGTAGATCAAATCCGCATTGTGGAGCCGGATGATACATCCCTGCTCGGGATTGAAGAGTGTCAGGACCTGTGCACGCTTATGACCTGCACTCCCTACGGCATCAATTCTCATCGTCTTTTAGTGCGCGGACACCGTATTGAAGATTTGAAAAACAATACTTCCTCGCGCGTGACAGCGGACGCCATACTTATAGATCCCATGCTGACGGCTTTGGTTCTTGCTGTTCCGGTGCTGCTGATTCTGCTGCTTTGGGGATTGTTCAAGCCGCCGGGACAAAGGTATTAGGAGGTGAACATATGGAAGCGAAGCCGTTATTCAGGCATATCGCAAGCTTAACAATTTTGATGATTATATGTACATCTTGTATTTTTATGAAGATCTCGGCTTATAACGATATCGATATACAGCGGCAAGGCTCCCTGACCGTCTGTTTCGGAAAGGACGGGAACGGCTTTTCGGGAGTGAAATTCTGCCTCTACCGCGTGGCTGATATTTCTGAAACAGGCGGCTGGATTTTATCCGGCGATTTTCGGGATTACCCTGTAAGTCTGGAAAATCAGAACAGCTCCGGCTGGAGAGCGCTTGCCCAAACGCTTGCCGCCTATACGGCTCGGGACAGTCTCAATCCCCTGCAGACGGAGAAAACAGCATCCGACGGCTGCGCTTCTTTTTCAGGTCTCACCGTCGGATTATATCTGATAACAGGAGAACGGTTTGCGGAAGAAGGAAAAATATATACGCCGGAGCCGCTGCTTGTAAATCTTCCCGCTCCCACGCAAGACAATTATGAGTGGAATTATGATGTGAAAATTTCCTGTAAATTTGACAGCGCAGACAGCTCTGACGACACTGTAAAACGCAAGGTAATAAAAATTTGGGAGGATGACGGGAACGAAGATAACCGTCCGGAGGAAATTTATGTTCAGCTCTTGGAAAACGGTTCGGTTGCGGATACCGTGACACTGAGCCGTGATAACAACTGGGAATATATGTGGGAAAATTTAAACGGTTCCTCCAGATGGCAGATTGCGGAAGCCAAAACAGCGGAAGGATATACCGTTTCAGTAGTACAGGAAGGAATTACATTTATCATAACCAATACCTATCCGCCGGATACAAAGCCGCCGGACGAACTGCCTCAGACGGGGATGCCATGGCTGCCGGTACCGCTGCTTGCCTGCGGCGGTTTGCTGCTGGTGCTGCTCGGAGTCCTTGTGCGGTGCAGACGGGGTAATCATGATGAATAATAAGCACAAAGGCGGAACTATACTTATGACCGTCGGGCTGCTGATGCTTGCAGCGGCGCTCCTTTTAACCGGCTATAACCTGTTTGACGAATACAGAGCGGGAACGGCGGCAGAACATATTCTTGAAGAGATGCGGAGGCAAGCGCCGAATGTCCCGCAGGAGGACTCTCCCCTCTGTGACAGAACTGATATATGCGAATATGTTTTAAATCCGGATATTGAAATGCCCGTCATAAATATAGAAGGAAACGACTATATCGGAGTTTTGGAAATTCCTTCTCTGGAACTCTCACTGCCGGTGATGAGCGAATGGAGTTATCCGAAGCTGAAAACAGCTCCCTGCCGGTATGCCGGCTCGGTCTATGCCGGAATGATGGTAATTGCCGGACACAATTACCGCACCCATTTCGGAAATCTGAAAAGCCTGGCTCCCGGTGCCCGGATAAAATTTACAGATATGCAGGGGAACAGCTTTTTTTATGAAACGGCGGCAGTGGAAGTGCTCAGTCCTGCAGCCGCCGAAGAGTTACTGAATGAGGAATGGGCTCTAACGCTTTTCACATGCACGCCTGACGGTCAGAGCCGTGTCGCCGTGCGGTGCGTTAAACTGTAAACCGCCTGACATATACAAGCACCCCTTAAATAAGTGAAAGCTTATTTAAGGGGTGATGTTATTCAGTTTTCATTCTAAGGACCGAGCCTGCCTTTACAGGGCGGTAAAACGGAATTTTAATTTTCATCATAGGATGCGCCGCCGTTTCTATAGGGTTTCCGTCTCCGTCAAGCAGCTCGTCCGCCGGTACGGCAAAAGGAACGCTTTTAGGCTCTAAGCAGTCAAGGCTCTGACCTGCTGAAAATCTATTCTTAAGCTCCGCCGAAATACAGCCGTCCTCATATCCCAGCACCGTCGCCGCAACCGTATAATCGCGGATATATCCGGCGCTCGGATAGGTCTGAGAGTTTACCGGAGCTCCGAAATAAAAGCCGGTGGAATAAGCCCGGTGGCTTATCTTATTCAGCTCTTCAATTACCCATTCCGGCACCCGCCAGTCCTCTCCGCTGTCCTTAAGGCTGTCAAGCGCGCCCCGATAAGCGTTGGCGGTGACCGCCGTATAATAATGGGACTTTGCCCTGCCCTCAATTTTTATGCTGTCGATACCGCAGAGCGCCATTTCTCTCAGATGCCCCGCCATACAGAGATCGTTAGCGTTGAGTATATAGGTTCCCTTTTCGGTCTCGGTAATATCGAAAAGCTGACCGGGACGCTTTTCCTCCATCAGCGAATAGCTCCAGCGGCAGGGCTGAGCGCAGTCGCCGCGGTTGGCGTCCCGTCCGGTCATATAGCTTGAAAGCAGGCATCTTGCGGAAAAGGAAACGCACATAGCTCCATGCGCGAAGGCTTCAATTTCAAGCTCCTTTGGAGTTTTCTCTCTTATTTCCGCTATTTCCTTAAGCGAAAGCTCCCGCGCCAGCACTACTCTCTTGGCTCCCGATTCATAAAAAGCCCCCGCGGTCTCATAATTGCATACGCCCGCCTGCACCGAAACATGCAGCGCGCAGTGGGGGGCGTATTTTTTAACCAGCCCGATTGTACCCAAATCCGCCGCTATAACCGCGTCGGCGTTAAGCGCGTCAATTTTCTCAAGAAACTCCGGCAGGCGGGAAATTTCCTCATTATGCGGAATCGTATTGCAGGCGACATGCACCTTAACGCCGCTGCTGTGAGCGTATTCAATTCCTTTTTTCAAGTCTTCTCCTTCGAAGTTTCCGGCGGCGGTGCGCATTCCGAATTCCTCGCCGGCAATATACACCGCGTCGGCGCCGAAATCAACCGCCGCCTTAAGTCTTGTCAGATCCCCTGCGGGGCAAAGCAGCTCGGGGATTTTCAGATCAGTCCTCATAAATCCAATTATTTGCCGCCTGAAGCCTAGCTATGGTGGAATTATGCTCCGCCAGCGTTTTGTTATAATAAAATTTCATCGAAGCATCGGTTACAAAATAATAATAGTCAAAATTTTCCGTAGGCTCAACAGACGCCTTTATCGAATTAAGGCTGGGCGAGCAAAGCGGACCGGGCGGAAGACCCGGAGCCTCATAGGTGTTGTATCTGCCGTCTCCGTACGGATATTTACGCGTAGGAGAGGAGCCGAGGGTGGTAAACTCATCGCTTTCAAGACGATTATAAAATACCGCTGCCACGTTTGCCATCTCGTCGGGACTGCCGCCCGCCTCAAGCTCGACAATGGAAGCCATCGTCATTATCTCGTGAAGCGAGTAACCACTTGCCGAGATTTTTTCACGCAGACCGTCGTCAAGCTTATCATCCAGCGTTTTAAGCATTTTCTCAACCGCAAGATGGGCGCATTCCTCCGAATCGTAATTATAAAAATCGTATGAGTCGGGGAAGAGATAGCCCTCCAGCCTGTAATAAACGTTATCTACCGGTATGGCGTCTACAAAATCATAGTCAAAGTCGCCGTTCTGTACCTCGTTTATAAAGTCAGACCTTGTGCAGACGCCGTTTTCCTCCAATATATCAGCTATATCGTCAACAGAGGACATTTCCGGTATAGTGACATGTACGCTCTGCGCCTCGGCTCCTTCTTCTATAAGCATAGTGGAAAGCGCCTCATAGCCGACCTCGTTGTTGAAGCTGTAAACGCCGTACTTAAACTGGCTGTCATAATGCTTCAGCTTAGCGTAAAGTCTGAAAAACAGAGGAATTTTCACTGCGCCGCATTCCTTTAATTCCTCAGCTATCTGCTCGGTGGACATACCCTGCTCTATCTCAATGACACATTCCTCGCCCCTGCCGAAGCCGATACCCATATAATCCGCCCCCGCATATATAACGCCGAAAGCCAGACCTACGGATACTATTATAATGCTGAATATCCAGATAAAGTTTTTTAAAGCCCTTTTTCCGCCGGAATGCTTTGAACTTCCGCGCTTTGAAGATTTATCCGCATCCTCGCTTGATGAAATCTCAAAGCCCTTTCCGATAATAAAATCATCCTGAGCGTTTTCATCTGAAATACTTCCGTTATTTACTGAATCGCTGTTTTCTTCCGGCAGAGGCTCTTTACCCTCACCGGGAATATCTGTATAATTTTTATCGTCCATGCTTCTTCCCCTTAAATTTATTTTGCATAAAGCATACTTTTCTTCAGCGCTTCGGTCTTCTCAGAGTCGCCCGTAAGCGCCGAGAGAAGCTCAAAGCCGAAGTCAAACGCCGCTCCGGCGCCGCAGGCGGTTATGATGTTTCCATCCCTTACAACGGGAGCGGAACTGAGTATCGCGCCTGCAAGAGCGTTTTCAAACCCGGGAAAGCATACGGCGTTTTTACCGCTTAAAATTCCCTTATGCCCGAGTATTGATGGAGCCGCGCAAATCGCGCCTATATAAAGTGAATTTTTCACCGCGAAATCAATAAAATCCTGAACATATCCGTTTTTTTCAAGGTTAAGGGTGCCCGGCATTCCTCCCGGAAGAACGACCGCAGACAAACCGTTTTTACCCGCCTCGCCGACCGTAATATCGCACAGAACCGTAATTCCATGCGAGCCGGTCACTGTCTCGCCGCCCGCCGAGACAGTCTTAACCTCAATGCCTCCGCGGCGCAGAATATCTACCGGAACCAGCGCCTCGCATTCCTCAAAGCCGTCCGCCAAAAACACATAAACCATTTTTTTATCCTTCCTCCCGTCAATATAAAGAAAGCACCGATTTAAGAATATCATCCGAAATCTGCCGCACGGAGCGCGGCAGACCCTCTTCCGCGCAGCGTATTATTTCCCAGCCGGAATAGCGCGCCGTAAATACCGCCGCCTTCCGGCAGCTTTCAAGATATTCGGAATCCTTCTCGTGAATATCCTTTTTCCCTCCGGAAGCGTACCGCTTGTCAAGCAGCTTCTGCGAAACCTCGACCGGCATATCAAGGAATATAACCTTATCAGGCCTCGGAACGGCTATTCTGTTATACTCGAAATCATACAGCCAGTCAAGAAAGCTCTCCCATTCCTCAGCAGGAAGCTTGGAGGTCTGATGCACCGCGTTGGAGGTTGTATAGCGTCCGGCGACAACAGTGCCTCCCGCATTGTAATAATCTCCCCAGACCGATTTGTAGGAGGCGTATCTGTCAACCGTGTAAAACGCGGAGGCGGCATAAGGATTAACATCAGACGGCTTTGTTCCGAATTTTCCCGAAAGATACATTTTCACAAGCGCGCTTGAATCGCTGTCATAATCCGGAAAGGAAACAGTTCTGCATTCAATTCCGTTTTCCTTAAGCCTGTCCGGCAGAAGAGAGAGCTGGGTTGACTTGCCGCTGCCGTCAAGCCCCTCTATAACTATAAGCTTACCCATTGCTTTTCAGTTCCTTATAAAACACGCGGACCTCTTCGGGCTTTCCGCAGGACATTTTTCCCTCAGAGCATGCGCCCCGCACGCAGGACGGCCCCGCGTTTTTAAAAAGATTAGGAGCAACGGCGGATACAAGCGAAAGCATCTGGTCTGCCACATCGCGTATTTCCCACTGGGCACGGCGGCAGCATCGCACCTTAAAAAAATTCATAAGCGAGCGCGCGTTCATAGTCATTACCATCTGGGTTCCGCAGGCGTTCGGAAGCACAAAGCGGGCGTCCTCGATAGCCTTTTTCTCGGCGAGACGCGCTGCTGTTTTTTCATCCTTACCTTCGGCAATAAAGGCTTTTATATGCTTTTCCTTCAAAATCGCGGCGAGACGGTCGTAGCATTTCTGATCCTCCGCCATCATTTCATCATACAGCTTTTTTGCCTCGGCATCTCCCTCGATTTCGGGAGGAGTGACATATTCAAAGCTGCCCTCCCTGACATAGCGCTGACTTTTTACAGAAAACGACGCCATTCTGTGCCTTGTGATCTGAGCCAGCAGCGAGCGTGAAACGCCCTCGATTCCGAAGGTAAAGCTCGCGTGCTCAATCGGGCTTTCATGCCCTATTTCCGACAGCATTTCAACAAACGAAGCCGCCTTTTCATCGGTAAGGCTGTCGTTGAGCTGATTTATATCCGAGCTGCTGTAGCACAGCTTTGCCGCCGCCGCGACCGTATGCTCGGGAGCGGGCGTGTAAGCCAAAAGAATTACATTTGCCATTTTTCTTCCCCATTCCGACGCGCAGGCTTATGCGCGTCAAAAAGCTTTTTACATTACTTTTTTTATTATAACAAATACGGTAAGCATAAGCAATATTTTTTAATTAAAAGCGTGCCGAAAATTCGGCACGCTTAAGCTGCACTGTATACAATTTAAAATTTGCGGATTTCAAGGCTTGCGTCGTCGCAGCCCTTTTCAATCTTTTTTATCACGATAAAGTAGCTGTAATTTTCATTAACCTTTACGCACACGCGCTCGCCCTCATGCCGTCCCATAAGCGCCTTGCCCATAGGCGACTCGCGGGTAATAAGCCCCTCAAGAGAATTTCGCCGCAGCGAGGTCACTATTCTGACCGTTTCCTCGGCTCCGTCATCCTCGACAAGATATTTCACCGTATCAAAAAGCCCTACCTCGCCGTTCCGGCTTTCCGGGACTATGATTTTCGCGGTTTTTATCATATTGCGCAGATACCTTATACGGCTTTCGTTTCTGCCGCGCTCGCGCTTTGCGGCGTGGTATTCGGCGTTCTCGCTTAAATCCCCGTAGCTTCGGGTCAGCTTTACTTCTTCAAGAATTTGGGGTCTTATAACCGAAATACGGTATTCAAGCTCCTCCTTCATTTTATCAATATCAACTTGTGTAAGCTCATCGTACAAAACGCACGCCTCCCTTCTCCGGCTAAAGCCTTATATATTCGGTTTTACCGCCGCGCAGCACTGCGGCTCGCTCAAAGCCTGCCGCGCGCGCCAGCTCCTCGGCGATGTCAAAGCCGTAATCAAGATATTTTTTATCGTGACAGTCGCTGGAAAAAATAATCTCTCCGCCGTGCTGCTTTATTATTTTCATCAGCTCCGGAGACGGATAAGGCACGCTTCTTATTCCGTGCGCCATCGCGCCGGTATTGATTTCAAAGGGTATCCCCAAGGGTACAAGCTTTCTTACCGCTGCTTCCGCGGCAGCAAGAAAGCGAAGACTCTGACCGAAGCCGTTTTGCCCGCTGAATTTTGAAACAAGGTCAAAATGACCTATAATATCGGCTCCGGTTTTCTCCGCGGCTTTTGAAACAAGTCTGAAATAATCCTCGGCAAGTCCGTCAAAATCGCCGCCGTACAGCTCTTTCACAGCATTCTTTACCGCTTCCGCCGTATCGTCCACTGCGATATAACTGCCGTTTTTCAGCACGTAATGCACAGATCCTATGACGTAATCATAGCAGTCAACAGGCTCCGCGGAAAAATAGTCCTGCTCAATGCCGCAGAGGATTTCGATTTTATCCGCGTATTTGGCTCTGAGACGAGAAATCTCTTTACGGTAGAGCGCCGCGGTCCTGCCGCTCATAGCGAAAGCCCTGTCCGGCTCGTTATAGCTGTGCCCCGAAAAGCCGAGCGCGAAAAAGCCTCTTTCAAGCGCCTCCTTTATAAGCTCCTCGGGGCTGTCCTTTCCGTCGCAGTAAAAGGTGTGCGTGTGATAATTACATTTCATCGCCCGCCATTTTCTCCTGCTTTACCTTGTGGTCGATAATATGGCGGGAGGCAAGCTCGCGCCTTATATCCTCGACCGAAATCCCCATTTCCACCATCAGAACCATCACATGATACGCAAGGTCGGCTATTTCATAAACCGTTTCCTTTTTATCCTTATCCTTTCCGGCAATTATGACCTCCGCCGACTCCTCGCCTATCTTTTTGAGTATCTTATCAAGCCCCTTTTGGAACAGATAGGTAGTATAAGAGCCCTCGGGCAGCCGCTGTTTTCTGTCTTTCAAAAGTCCGTAAAGCAGATCGACCGAAAACTCCCGCCGCTCACCGCTTTCAAACAGAGTGTTTGTGAAGCAGGAATCGGTTCCGGTATGGCAGGCGGGGCCGTCCTTTTCCACAACAACGGTCAGCGCGTCCATATCGCAGTCGGCGGTAATTGAAACTATATGCTGGTAATTCCCGCTGGTTTCGCCTTTGAGCCACAGCTCTTTTCTTGAGCGGCTGTAAAAGCAGGCAAGCTCCTTTTGCATAGATATTTCAAGGCTTTCCCTGCTCATATAGGCGAGAGTCAGCACCTTTTTGCTGTACGCGTCCACCACAACCGCAGGAATAAGCCCGTCCCGGTCAAACTTCAGCTTGTTTATATCCGTCATAATCATAACCTCACATTTATATTGTTTTTGCGAAGCAGCCTTTTAAGCTCGGCTATGCCGACCTCGCCGAAATGGAATACCGACGCCGCAAGCCCCGCGTCTATATCGGGAATTTCCTTAAAAAGCGTCACAAAGTCCTCCGCGCTGCCGGCACCGCCGGAGGCTATTACGGGTACGTTCACCGCCTCGCAGACCGCTTTGAGCATTTCTATATCGAAGCCCTTTTTAACTCCGTCGGTATCTATGGAATTAACCACTACCTCTCCCGCTCCGTTTTCAACGCACCGCTTTATCCAGGAGACCGCCTCCATACCGGTATCATCCCTGCCGCCGCGGGCAAATACGCGGAACTCGCCGCCGACCCGCTTTATATCCGCGGATATAACAACGCACTGACTGCCGTATTTTTCCGCCGCCTCTCTTATAAGCCCGGGGTTTTTAATCGCTCCGGAATTTACGCTGACCTTATCCGCGCCGCATTTAAGCACGCGGTCAAAATCCTCAGCGGTATTTATACCTCCGCCTACGGTAAGAGGAATAAAAATATTTTCGGCGACCCTTTTCAAAATATCGGTAAAAAGCCGCCTGCCGTCGCTTGAAGCGGTAATATCGTAAAACACCAGCTCATCGGCTCCTGAATCGCTGTAATACTTGCCGAGCTCAACCGGCGAAGAAACATCGCTCAGACCTTCAAAATTCACGCCCTTGACCACCCTGCCGTCCTTTACGTCAAGGCAGGGAATTATTCTTTTGGTTATCATTCTGCCGCCTCCAGTGCCTCTTTAAGGTCAACGGCGCCGGTATAATACGCCTTTCCTATTATTGCGCCGTACAGATTAAGCTTTCTGAGCGCCCTTATATCCTCAAGGCTTGAAACGCCGCCCGACGCCACAATATCCAAATCAAAATTTTCCGAAAGCTGCCTGTAAAGTTCACGGTTAACTCCCTTCATCGCTCCGTCTCTTGAAATATCGGTACATATAACAGTTTTCACGCCCTTGTCCCTCAGCATTCCGAAAAACTCAAGACAGGTGTATTTCGAGGTTTCGGTCCAGCCCTTTACGGCGATAAAGCCGTCGCGTATATCTGCCCCGACCGCGATTTTATCGCCGTATTTTTTTACCGCCTTATCAAGCAGCATCTCATCTTCGACCGCCGCCGTGCCTAAAATCACACGGTTTATTCCCGAATCAAGATATTTTTCAACCGTTTCAAGCGAACGTATCCCGCCTCCTATTTCGGTAAAAAGAGAAGTGCCGAAGGCTATTTTGCGCACAGTTTCAAAATCAGGCGTCTGACCGGTCCTTGCACCCTCAAGGTCAACAAGGTGAACAAACGAGGCGCCAGCCTTTTCAAAATCACGTGCTACGCCGAGAGGATTGTCGCTGTAAACAGTCATTTTGTCATAATCTCCCTTTAAAAGGCGCACCGCCTTTCCCCCGAAGAGGTCTATAGCAGGAAAAATATTCATATGCCATCCTCCAAACCGCAAAAAGCGCGAAGTATGTTAAGTCCGGCTGCTCCGCTCTTTTCAGGATGGAACTGACAGCCGAACACATTCCCGTTTTCCGCCGCCGCCGTAAGCGTTATTCCGTATTCCGTAACCGCAGTGACGCTTTTCTCACAGCCGTCTGCAAAATATGAATGCACAAAATAAACCCAGTCTCCGGAATTTATAAAACGGAATATCCGGCTTTTTCCTGTAAGCTCCAGCGAGTTCCAGCCGATGTGCGGTATTTTGAGCTTATCAGGCAGTCTGCCGAGCATCGGCACCACGCTTCCGCTTATCAGCCCCAAGCCCTCATGCTCGCCGAACTCAAAGCTTTTATCGAATAAAAGCTGCATTCCTAGACATATGCCCAAAAGCGGCTTGCCCGAAAGCGCCTCCTCCTTTATAACCTTATCCAAGCCGTCTTGTTTAAGCTTTTCCATAGCGTCGCCGAAGGCGCCCACTCCCGGAAGTATCAGCCTGTCCGCCTTTTTAATCTGCTCAGGACTTCCGGTGACGACAGGTGTCTCGCCTACGGTCTTAAGCGACGAGGACAGCGAAAAAAGATTCCCGACTCCGTAATCGATTATTGCTGTCATTAAAGCACTCCCTTTGTAGACGGTATCTCGTCCTTGCGGTCCGGGTCAATTTTGACTGCCGCAGAAAGCGTGCGCGCGGCAGACTTGAAGGCTCCCTCTATGATATGATGGGAATTGGCGCCGGCAAGCTGCCTTATATGCAGTGTAATTGCCGCGTGGCGCACAAAGCCCAGAAAAAACTCCTCCACAAGCTCAGTGTCAAAATCGCCCACCTTCTGCGCCGGAATTTCAAGTCCGCAGGAAAGGTACGTCCTGCCCGAAATATCCGCCGCCGTCATTATAAGCGCATCATCCATAGGCAGCACGGTGCTTGCGTATCTTGTTATACCGCGCATTTCCCCTAGCGCCTGCTTAAAAGCGTCGCCGAGGACTATTCCGATATCCTCGACCGTATGATGATAATCGACATAGGTATCTCCCCTGCACACAACCGAAAGGTCAAACCCGCCGTGCTTTGCAAAAAGGGTAAGCATATGGTCAAGAAAGCCGCAGCCGGTAGATATTTCTCCCCTGCCGCCGCCGTCAAGGTTGAGTATCACTTTAATGTCAGTTTCCTTTGTTTTTCTGTTTATTTCCGCTTTCCTCATACTCTTCCTCCGATAATTTCCCTCACCGCTCTCAAAAACTCTTCCATTTCGTCACGGCTTCCCACCGTTATGCGGCTGTAATCGCTTATGCGCTCTTTTTCAAAATGCCTTATAAGTATTCCGCGCTCCTTAAGCCTTAAATAAAGCTCTCTGCCGCCGATGACGGGGCATTTGGCGAAAAGAAAATTCGCTTTTGAATCGGTAACCGAAAAATTCATTTTTTCAAGCTCTTTTTTAACATATCCGCGCGTTTCGGCGATTTTTTTGCAGTTCTTGTTAAAATATTCGGCTTCCTTAAGCGCCGCCACGCCCGCAAGCTGGGTAAGGCGGTTGATATTGTAGGGATTAGTGGAATACTTTATTTTCTCGAGGTCGTTTATAATCCGCCCGTCCGCAAACGCGAAGCCGAGCCTTGCCCCCGCAAGGCTGCGCGATTTTGAAAAGGTCTGCACAACCAGCAGGTTATCGTATTTTCCGATAAGCCTATATGCGCTTTCCGCTCCGAAATCAATATAAGCCTCGTCTATCAGCACAATGCCGTCCGGATTTGAGGAGACGATTTTTTCTATCTCGACAAGACTCAGCGTAAGTCCCGTAGGGGCATTGGGATTTGCTATGACCACCAGCGAATTTCTTCCGCAGAAGGCGCCGGCGTCTAAGGTGAAATCCGATTTCAAAGGCACGGTTTCAGCCTGTATCCCGTAAAGCTGCGCGAAAACAGAATAAAACCCGTAGGTTATATCGGGAAAAACCGCTCCCCTTCCGCCGTAAGCCATAAAGGCAAAATTCAGTATTTCATCCGAGCCGTTGGACAAAAAAACATTTTCCCGCCTGACGCCGTAAGCCTCCGCCAGCGCGGTGCGCAGGACGCGGCATTCCGGGTCGCTGTAAAGCCGCAGCTCGGCAAGCTCCTTTTCTCCTACGGCGTTTATAACACTTTGCGGCGGCGGATACGGCGATTCGTTCGTATTAAGCTTTATATATTTCTTATCTCCCGGCTGCTCGCCGGGCACATAAGCTTCCAGCGCCGAAAGGCGTTCGTTTAAAAACCTGCTCATAGTTTTTCTTCCTCAAAGCGCACCCTGACGCTTTCTGCGTGAGCCGTAAGTCCCTCTTTTTCCGCAAAGAAGGCGACGCTGTCCGCCGCTTTTCTGAGCGCTCCGGCGGTATAATAGGTATACTGTGACTTTTTGACAAAATCGTCCACCGAAAGTGGGCTTGAAAACCGCGCGGTGCCGGAGGTCGGAAGCGTGTGATTGGGACCGGCGAAATAATCGCCCAGAGCTTCAGGACAGTAGCGTCCCATAAAAATGCTTCCCGCGTTCTTTATTTTGTCAAGAAAATCAAAGGGATTGTCCACACACAGCTCAAGATGCTCAGGCGCGATTTCATTCGCCACGTCTATAACGTCGCTCAGATTTCCGGCAACTATAATTTTACCGTTGTTCTCTATCGACGCCCGCGCTATTTCGGCTCTCGGCAGAAGAGAGAGCTGCCTTTCAAGCTCAAGGCTTACCTTGTCCGCCAGCTCCATACTGTCGGTTACAAGCACCGCGCTCGCCATTTTGTCGTGCTCGGCCTGCGAAAGCATATCCGCCGCCACAAAACGCGGATTGCTCTTACCGTCGGCAATTACAAGAATCTCGCTCGGACCGGCTATCATATCAATGGAAACCATTCCGAATACCTGACGCTTCGCCTCGGCTACAAAGGCGTTGCCGGGACCGACAATTTTATCAACCTTAGGTATGCTTTCGGTACCGTAAGCCAATGCCGCTATTGCCTGCGCGCCGCCGACCTTGAAGATTCTGTCAACGCCGGCAGTCTTAGCAGCCGCCAGAATCGCAGGATTGACCTTCCCGCCGGCGGATGGGGGCGTTGCAATACAGATTTCGCCGCAGCCGGCGATTTTCGCGGGGATACTGTCCATCAGCACGGTGGAGGGATACGCCGCCGTGCCTCCCGGAACGTATAGCCCTACTTTTTCGACAGGCGTTACCTTTTGTCCCGTTATAAAGCCGTCGCCGTTTATAATAAAGCTGTTTCTCACCTGCGACTTATGAAAAGCGCGGATATTTTCCGCCGCCTCCTCTAATATTTCAATAAAACGCGGCTCAACAAGCGAAAGAGCCTCTTCTATTTCACTGTCCGTGACCTCAAGGGAAGCCAGCTCAGCCTTATCAAATTTTTCACAGTAATAATAAAGCGCCTTGTCCCCGCGTTTTTTCACATCGGCGATAATCTCCCGCACGGTGTCAGAAACATCGGTCTGCGCGGTCCCTCTTGAAAAAATTTCGCTTGCCGGCACGTCGCCGTATTTCATAATTTTTATCATATTTCCTTCTCCAGACAGGCAAGCAGCCCTTTTTTGATTTCTTCTATCTTTCCGCTTTTAAATTTAAAGCTCGCCTTGTTGGCTATAAGGCGCGCGCTTATCGGGGTAATGGTCTCAAGCGGTTCAAGATTGTTTTCAAGCAGCGTTTTTCCGGTTTCCACAATATCGACTATAACGTCCGACAGACCTAAAATCGGAGCCAGCTCTATCGAGCCGTTTAAATGGATAATATCAATATCGCGGCATTTTTCCGCGTAATACTGACGCGCTATGTTTGAAAATTTAGTCGCGACACGCAGGGGTTTAGAGGTATCGTCGCGAAAGCACTTTTCAGCCGCCACCGCCCTTCTACACCTGCCGAGCTTTAAGTCAAGCAGTTCAAAGACGTCCGGCTCATATTCAAGCAGGATATCCTTTCCCGCGACGCCTATATCCGCCGCGCCGCGCTCGACATAAATCGCAACGTCAGACGGCTTAACCCAGAAAAAGCGAAGTCCGGCGCCGCGGTTTTCAAAAATCAGCCTGCGGTTGTTTTCCTTTATCGCGGGGCACTCAAAGCCCGCGGTCTCAAACAGCGAATAAACCTTCTCGCCGAGTCTTCCTTTAGGAAGTGCCACATTTATAAAGCCGTCCTCCGGCGGAGTCTTTTCATCCATCCGCTCAAGCATATCAAGATACACCGCGAAGCCTACGCCGCCGGACTTTCTGCCCATTTTGCGCATAAGCTTATCGTATCTTCCGCCCGAAAGCACCCTCGACT
>CALWUZ010000089.1 GCA_944384845.1 uncultured Clostridia bacterium | reverse complement strand
AAAAAAACGGCTTCTGCGCAATAATTTTTCTGAGCGCCTGCACAGGCTTTATTCTCGATGCCTTTAAGGTCAGACCCTACCGCTTTTTGCTCAAGCCGGTTAATGAAAAGGCTTTTTTCGCCGCCCTAGACGATTTTTTCGGAGACTGCAGCCGAATAAAGCCGCTTTGGATAAAAGACGGCGCGGAGACCTTCTGTGTTAATGCCGGCGAAATTTTTTATCTTGAGGCGGATAATAAAAACTGCCTTATAGCCCTGAGAGAAAGCAAAATCCACTGCCGCAAAACCATGGCGCGGGTTTGCGATGCGCTTCCGGAAAGCTGCTTCTGCAAAATAAACCGCGCTTATATAGTGAACTTGAATCATATCGCGGCGTATAACAGCGAGTCGGTACGGCTTTTAAACGGTGAGCGTCTGCACGTCAGCCGCGGGTATTTTAAAAGCTTTAAGTCCAAATACCGTAACTTTTTGAGTCCGGAGGAGCTCTAAGATAAAAAATGTTCGCACAAACTGTTGATTTTATAACGAAAAAAAGGTATGATATAGTAGAATATAAAATATTCGGAGGCAAAAATGTTAGAATTAAAAAATATTTCCTTCAACGCCGAAAACGAAAGCGGCGAAAAGGAAATTCTTAAAAATATAAATTTAAAAATAGACAACAGCTTTGTGGTCATAACCGGTCCGAACGGCGGCGGCAAATCCACGCTGGCAAAAATAATCGCCGGTATACTGACGCCGGTTTCCGGACAGATACTGCTTGACGGCGAAGATATTACTCATATGTCCGTAACCGAGCGCGCCAACAAGGGCATCAGCTTTGCTTTCCAGCAGCCCGTGCATTTCAAGGGGCTGACGGTTTATGACCTTATCGGTCTCGCAGCGGGCAAAAAGCTCGGCATAGGCGAGGCGTGCGATTACCTGTCGCAGGTAGGACTGTGCGCCCGTGATTATATCAACCGTGAGATTAACTCGTCGCTCTCGGGCGGCGAACTTAAGCGGATAGAAATTGCCTCGGTGCTTGCGCGCTCAACCAAGGTTTCGATTTTCGACGAGCCTGAGGCGGGCATCGACCTGTGGAGCTTCGGAAATCTGATCCATGTCTTTGAAAAGATGCGCAGCTCTCTCGGCGGAGCCGTGATAATCATATCCCATCAGGAGCGTATCCTGAACATTGCAGACAAAATTATTGTTCTGGGCGACGGAGCCGTGACCGCCGAGGGTTCAAGGGACGATGTCCTTCCAAAGCTGCTCTGTACGGTAGACAGCGGCTGCAGAGTGCTTTCCGACGCCGGAAAGGAGGCGTGCAAATGAACAAAACCGAGCTTGAGCTTTTAAAGATAATAGCCGATATGGACGGCAAAGCCGAAGGAGCTTACAATATCCGCTCAAACGGTCAGCTTGCAGACCGGCATGTTACGGAAAATATAGATATAAAAACCAAAACAGATAATCCGGGTATTGATATAATCATAAAACCCGGCACAAAAAACGAGATTGTCCATATTCCGGTCATCATAAGCGAAACGGGACTTAACGACCTTGTTTACAACGATTTCATCATCGGAGAAAACGCCGACGTTACAATAATAGCGGGCTGCGGAATACACAACTGCGGCAATGAGGAATCGCAGCATAACGGGATACACACCTTTTTTGTAGGCAAAAACGCTAAGGTAAAATATGTTGAAAAGCATTACGGTGAAGGCGACGGCAGCGGGGAAAATACCATGAATCCCACAACGGTCATAAATATAGCCGAGGGCGGATACATGGAAATGGAAACCTCGCAGATAAAGGGAATAGACTCGACCAGCCGCGTTACAAAGGCACGCCTTTCGGACGGTGCCACCCTTATAGTCCGCGAAAAGCTGCTGACTCACGGAAAGCAAACCGCCAAAACCGATTTCGCGATAGATCTTGACGGTGAAAATTCCAGCGCCAACCTTATTTCCCGCTCGGTTGCAAAGGACGATTCATATCAGATATTTCTCTCTAAAATAAACGGCAACAATATCTGCAGCGGTCATTCCGAATGCGACGCCATCATAATGGACAACGGCAAGGTCAGCGCGGTTCCCGAAATCAGCGCAAATAATATTGACGCTTCACTTATACACGAAGCAGCCATAGGCAAGATTGCCGGGGAGCAGATTGTCAAGCTTATGACCTTAGGGCTTACCGAAAAGCAGGCCGAAGAACAGATTATCAACGGATTTCTCAAATAAAAAGAGCGTGCCGAAAGATTCGGCACGCTTATTGTCAGCTTAGTAAAGTCCTATTTTGTTTGAATCGTTATCATGAATAACCGTGATATATTTTATTGACGACGCTTCGCAGATCATAGTGCTGCAGCTCTGATAAAGCTTTATTACTATAAAGTCGGCGCCTACCTGCATCAGCGTTCCCACACGGCTTTCAAGGCATCTTCCTATAAGCGACTCCACCCGTACAAGCTTTCCTATCATGGTACAGAGATAACCCGGCAGATACGACGTATCGCAAAGCGCGGGCGGCAGCGTTCTTCCTGAGCCGCGGTTACCGTTTTCAACCGTCATTTTATAGCCGCCGCTCTCATTTCCCGCCGCCGGCACCGTTCTTGCTCCGCCGCTTTTTTTAAGATAGTTTTCATAATAATTCAAATCCTTTTCCCCTGTTATCGGGGACGGAAAATTATGTTCCATAGCTTACAACTCCCTCAAGGAATATAATATTTGTTACAGTATATGCGGCAGACCTTCGGTCTGATAAATAATTTGAAAGGGTGATTATAATGCCGACGCCTCATATAAACGCCTCCAAAGGCGATTTTGCCGCCACCGTGCTTATGCCGGGCGATCCTTACCGCTCTCAGATGATAGCGGAAAATTTTCTTAAGGAAGCAAGGCTTGTCAACGATGTGCGCGGCGTCAAGGGCTATACCGGATTTTACAAAGGAGTAAAGCTTTCGGTAATGTCAAGCGGAATGGGTATGCCCTCTATGGGGATATATTCATATGAGCTGTATAATTTTTTTGATGTTGAAAATATTATCCGCGTAGGCTCAGCCGGCTCCTACCGCACCGAAGTCCGGCTGCGGGATATTATAATTGCGCAGGGTGCCTGCACGGATTCCGCCTATGTAAAGCAGTTCGGTCTGCCGGGCGACTTTTCACCTATCGCTGATTTTAAAATTCTGCGCAGAGCGGTAGCCGCCGCGGAAAAACTAAGCCTTCCGTACCATGTCGGAAACGTTCTTTCAAGCGATCGTTTCTACGGAGACAGCGGCTCTCTTCCCGAATGGGAGCAGCCTGCTGCCCTATGGTCAAAAATGGGCGTGCTGGCGGTCGAGATGGAAGCGGCGGCGCTTTATATGAACGCGGCGAGGGCAGGCAAGGGCGCGCTTGCCGTCTGCACGGTTTCAGACTCGCTCGTTACCGGAGAGGCCACCACGGCAGAGGAGCGTCAGAATTCCTTTACCGACATGATACGGCTTGCGCTGGAAACAGCGGTTTCACTTTAAATCACAAACGAAAGGAAATTAAGCGATGTCCTCAGTCAAGGAGCGTCTTCTGCCTCTGCTTTCAGACAGGGAAGATAAATTTCTTTCCGGAGCCGAAGCCGCGAAAAAGCTCGGCGTGAGCCGCGCCGCCGTATGGAAAGCCGTCACCTCTCTCAGAAAAGACGGATATGATATAGAAGCTGTCACCAACAAAGGCTACCGAATATCAGCGGGCGACGCTTTGTCCGCCGAAAAGATAACCGAAAATCTCGGCAAACTTGCGGACAGGCTTAAAATAGAGGTTAAAAGCTCAGTTCCATCCACTAACGCACTGCTTAAAGAGCAGGCTGCGGAGGGTGCTCCGGAGGGAACGGTTCTGATAGCCTCAGAGCAAACCGCCGGCAGAGGCCGCTTTTCAAGACGCTTTTATTCACCCGCGGGCAGCGGCGTATATATGAGCATTTTGCTGCGTCCCGATATTCCGTGCGAAAGCGCAGTGCTCATAACCACCGCCGCCGCAGTCGCTGCGGCGGAAGCCGCCGAAGCCCTAAGCGGCAGAAGCGCCGGAATAAAATGGGTAAACGATGTGCTTATCGGCGGCAGAAAAATTTGCGGTATTCTTACCGAAGCCTCAGTAAATATAGAAAGCGGCGTGCTTGACTACGCCGTCGTCGGGATAGGAATTAACGCATACGCGCCGAAGGAGGGCTTTCCCCCCGAATTATCCGAAACAGCGGCAGCCGTATTTGAAGAACGCCGGAACGGGCTTATGTCACAGCTTGCAGCCGAGGTGCTCAGAGGCTTTTATAAGTATTACGAAAAAATCGGCTCGCGCGAATGCCTTGATGCATACAGAAAACGCTGCGTAGCAGCGGGGAAGAAGATAACCGTTTTCTCCGCAGGAAAGCCGCGTTCCGCACTGGCTCTTGATATTGATGACCGGTACAGGCTTCATGTAAGGTTTGCCGACAACAGCGAGGAATATCTTTCTTCGGGAGAAATAAGTATCAAATTTTTATAAAAATAGACTTGCCTTCCATTTTTATATACTTGAATAATAAAAGCATATATGATAAAATACACTTGCTGCGGAAAAATACGTATTTGCAGAAATTTATTATTGGGGAAAAATATCTGTGGAAAATAAAAACAACAGTAAAAAATTAGATTTAAAGGAATTATTTTTTATCGTAATCAGTAAATGGTACATATTCGCCGCGGTTCTTGCTGTCTGCGTTCTTGCTTCGATGATTTATTCTTATTTCATAGTCACGCCGCTGTATGATTCCACCGGCAAGCTTTATATAATGAATAAATCATCAGACACGATAAACTCCAGCGATTTATCCGTATCCTCATATCTGACAAGGGATTATGAAAATCTGATTGTGGACAGGGCTGTGCTTGACGAGGTTTCCGACGAGCTGAACGACAAATATTCATACAGTCAGCTCAAAAGCGCCGTTTCGGTGTTCAACCCCGAAAACACGCGTTTTATCGAAATCACGGTCAGAACTCCGATCGCTGCCGATTCTAAAAAAATAGTTGATTTAATCTGCGAGATTTCACAGGAAAAAATAGTGGAGCTGCTCGGTATAGATCAGGTGACTATAGTGCGCACCGGCGATATTGCTTCGTCCCCGTCTGTTCCGAATATTCGGGGCAACCTTCTGAAGGGCATTTTTGCCGCGGTCGTTATATATATTCTTGTTATCTGCGCGATTTATTTCCTTAACGATAAAATCAACGGTCCCGAAGAGGTTGAAAAATTCCTTGAGATAAGCGTGCTCGGCAACATTCCCTATAACCAGACAAAATCAAAATCCAAGATAAAATAATCACTGAAAAGCCGCGTTATACTCGGCAAAAGGCAATTCATATTGCCGGAAAGGCATACGATGTTTCTTGATTTAAATACTCCCAATGATATTACGTCATTCACTGAAAACAAATCCGCCGGAAAAGTAAATTTCAATACCACCTCCTCCGGAGATTATCTTACAAATGAAAATTTTAAAACGCTGCGCACCAATATTCTTTTCTGCGGCTCCGATATAAAAACCATAGTTTTGACCAGCTCCCGCGAAAACGAAGGCAAAAGCACAATAGCGGCAGAGCTTGCCAAAAGCCTTGCCGAAACCAACAGAAAAACACTGCTTATAGACGCTGATATGCGTAAGTCGGTTTTGCTGAGACGCAATATATCGTCGCAGAATTTTTACGGTCTATCCGAGTTTCTTTCAGGTCAGGCGGAGCTTAACCGCGTGCTTTACAATACTCAAAATCCTGATTTTGACGTTATTTTCAGCGGTCATTTTCCTCCGAATCCGGTCGAACTTTTAGGCTCAGAGCGCTTCAAAAAGCTTCTTGAAAGCGCAAAAGAGGTTTATGATTATGTTATTATAGATTCTCCTCCGCTCGGAACGGTTATCGACGCGGCGGTAATAGCCGCCTCCTGCGACGGCGCGGCTATAGTCATAACCCCCGGCAAAATAACAGTCAAGGAAGCCGCAGAGGTAAAGGAGCAGCTTATCAAGAGCGGCTGCAAAATTTTAGGCGCGATATTGAACGATATTGACGCCAAGCGCACCAAATATTATAAAAAGTATTACAGGAAATACGAGTATACGCCGTCGGGAAAAAGAATTAAATAAAACCCGACCGATGTTTACTTAGCGTTTTCCCAAAAAAAACAACTAAGAAAAAGGACATCCGCGGCAAATTAAAAAAATTTGCCGCGGATGTCCTTTTTTGTGTCCGCATAAATTTATTTGCCTTGTGTCTTTTCAAGCTTGTAGGCATCAAATTCTTTTTTAAACCTCATATCGCCGTAAATGTCGATAACCGCACCGACGGCGGCGGCAGCTATAGCCGCCGCCGCTAAAGGGACAACGCCATCCAGCCCGATTGCGTCGCTCAAAACAAGGCAAAGCAAAACAATCGCTAAAATCAGCCCTATCAAAGCTGTGAGAGTACCTAAAAGCTTAAACCTAAGACAGCTTCGCTTTTCCGCCCTGCAAAGCCGCTTAAACTCCTTTTTGAGAGTAATTTCGTCCAAACCACCACCCCCCCTTATATTTCGGGAACGGCAGAATTACTTCTTTTTTCCGCCCGAAAAGATTTTATTGAGCAGCACCGTGATAAGAATAATTACGCCTATTACAATAAATATGCTTATCATTCCCACGGCAAGATAATTAAGATTGTATAAGAAATTCATCGGCTCAAAGTTCATATCAACAGCTCCTTACATAAAGAAATTCAGGATAAGTCCGCCGGCTATTACCGAGGCTATCTGACCCGATACGTTTACGCCTATCGAATGCATAAGCAGGAAGTTCTGCGGATCCTCCTTAAGACCCATTTTATGCACCACCCTGCCCGACATCGGGAAGGCGGAAATACCCGCCGCGCCAATCATCGGATTTATTTTGTGCTTGAGGAACAGATTGAGCAGCTTTGCAAAAATAACGCCGCCTGCCGTATCAAAAATAAATGCAAAAAGTCCAAGTCCAAGTATGAGCAGAGTATCCGGCTTAAGGAATTTTTCCGCCTGCATCTGGGAGGCTATTGTTATTCCGAGGAATATGGTGACAAGGTTTGCAAGAACGTTCTGCGCCGTCTCCGAAAGAGAATTAAGCACGCCGCACTCCCTTATAAGATTTCCGAACATCAAAAAGCCGATGAGCGAAACCGATTCGGGAGCTACAATTCCGGCGATTACCGTTATTATTATCGGGAAAAGAATTTTTGTAAGCTTGGATACGTTTTTCTGAGCGTAGGGCATTCTGATAAGCCGTTCCTTCTTGGTGGTAAGAAGCTTTATCACCGGAGGCTGAATAATTGGAACCAGCGCCATATAAGAATATGCCGCCACCATTATAGCGCCCTGATACGCGGAATCCAGCTTCTGAGAAACGACTATTGCGGTGGGACCGTCCGCCGCGCCTATTATGCCTATTGACGCCGCGTCCTTAAGATCGAAAAACATTGATGCCGCGCAGAAGGTAAAGAATATTCCGAACTGCGCCGCTGCGCCGAAAATCATAAGCTTCGGGTTGGAAAGCAGCGGTCCGAAGTCTATCATAGCGCCTATGCCGATAAACAGAATAAGCGGAAAAAGCTCATTGGATATTCCCGCGTCAAACAGCGTTGTAAGCGCTCCCTCCTGCTCTGTGCCGTCCTCGAGCACTCTGTCAATCGCTCCCGAAAAAGGAATGTTGACAAGAATAGTGCCGAAGCCGAGCGGAAGAAGAAGCGTGGGCTCCATCTTAAACTTTATCGCAAGGAAAATCAGCACTCCGCCGATAATCCACATAGTCACATACCGCCAGTCGGCAAGCTCTGCGATATTCTGCACAAGAAAACCAAAATCACTGAAGGACATTTTTTCTGACTCCTTTTTTAAAATTACGGAAGAAAAAAGACCTTTACCGCGCCTGAAGTGCGGTAAAAGTCTCGCTGTTTAATGCAAATGCGGGCAGAGGCCGTAATGACGCATATTGCAGCGGTGCGGCGCACCGTCAGCTACTCCCTTAAACCTGCAATATTATATCATACAAAAATAAAGATTACAAGGCTAATTTACCCTTTTTTCGGGAAATATTACCGTTATTTCGGTTCCGGCGCCCGGCTCGCTGTTTACGGTTATCCTTCCGCCGAAGCTGACGGCTATATGCTTTACTATCGAAAGACCGAGACCGGTGCCGCCGCTCTCCTTTGAACGTCCCTTGTCAACACGGTAAAATCTTTCAAAAATATGCTCCTGCTCCTCCGGCGGAATACCGATTCCGGTGTCCTTTACGCTGATAAACGGACTGCCGTCAGAAACGCCGGCGGTGATTTTTACACTGCCGTTTTCTTTATTATATTTTATAGCGTTGTCACAAAGATTGTATATCATTTCAAATATAAGCGACTCGCCCGCCGTTACCTCGGCGCTTTCTCCCTCTACCGAAAGTGTAATTCCCTGCTTACGGGCAACCGGAGAAATTCTCTCCGCCACATCCTTTGCTGCCCCAAGCAGATCCACCTTTTCGGTATCACGCGTTTTTCCCTCGACAAGCTCGGAAAGCCTGATAATATCGTTTACAAGCGTTATAAGCCTTGCGGTCTCCTTATTTATATCCTCCGCAAAGCCCTTTATATCGGACTGGTCTACCATTCCGTTTTTAAGCATATCCGATATTCCGAGAATCGAGGTCAGCGGGGTTTTAAGCTCATGCGAAACGTTGGCGGTAAAATCACGCCGCAGCTTCTCCCGCTTTTCCCTTTCCGTAATATCTACCACAAGTATAACCGTGCCGCAGGGCTTGCCGTTTTCGTCAAAAACCGGATTCGCGGTTATCTCATAATATTTTCCGTTTAGAGTTATTATACTGTCGCTCCGGCGGCTTTCCTTGATATTTTCATATATTTCCCGGAAAACCTCGCTGCGATTGAGGTTCAAAATATTTTTTCCGTTTATATCTCCCGAAACGCCGAAAAACCTCTCGACGCTTGTATTATGTGTAAGAATGTGACCCTCGAGATCGGTCAGCACCAAGCCCTCGCTCATATTTTCGGCTATTATGTCAAACTCGCGGCGGCTGCGCGTCAGCTCTGCAATCTGACTGTTTATTTTTCTCTGCTGAGCCTCAATTTTTGAAACAAACGGAGCCAGCTCGTCGTATACGTTGGTCTCACCCGGCTCCTCAAGATTGATATTGTTTATAGGCCTCAGTATCTTTTTAGACATAAGAGATGCCAGTACAAGCCCCAGAACAAAAATCAGGACCGCTATTCCGCAGATCGGAACGAGCAGCTCTAAAATCACCGCACTCACCGAAAGGCTTGTGTCGGCAACCCTTAAAACGCTGCCGTCTTCAAGCCTCAAAGCATAATAGCAGGTATTTACGCCCAGCGTTTCGGACCTTCTTACCGCATATCCGCTGCCTGCTGACAGCGCTTCCCTTACCTCCTCGCGTCCGGCGTGGTTTTCGATTTTTCCCGCATCGTACTTATTATCGTAGAGCACCTTCCCCGAAGCGTCTATAAGCGTCACGCGTTCCTCAGCGCCGTCATATTTTTCTATTTCATCCTCATCAGCCGAAAGACTGATAAGATATGCTTTTCTTTCAAGGCTTTCGCGCCGGCTCTCGTCATAAATCCGGTACTGTACCCCGATAATAAAAATAAGACACGCAAGCATTGTGATAAGCGAAGAGAGGAAAATTCCCCTGAATATCTTTTTTGTCATAATAAGCTCCATTCTGCCGCTGCGGCATTGGCGGCAATAAAATCTCCTTCGGCGGCCGGACGGAGATCCGGCAGGTTCCGCATGCCCTTTTAAACCGCAAAAGGCAAACGGAACTCCGTTTTTATAATAAAATCAGCGCGACTTTCCGCGCCGATCTCCTGTCAGCCTATTTTATATCCGATTCCCCTTACGGTTTCAATCAGGTCTCCGCATTCGCCGAGCTTAGCGCGAAGAGTCCTGATATGCACGTCAACCGTCCTGTTTTCACCGTCGTAATCATATCCCCATATTTCCTCAAGCAGACGGTCGCGTGAAAAAACCGTGCCCCGCTTCTTGAGCATAAGGCAGAGCATCTCAAACTCCTTGAGCGTGAGCATGACATTTGCCCCGTCAACAGTGACAATATGCTTCGACGGGTTTACATAAAGCTTTCCTATCGTATATTCGCTCTGCTGCTCGCTCTTTGCGCGCCGCAAAAGCGCTTTAATGCGTGAAATCAGCTCCATTGTACCGAACGGCTTGACAATATAATCGTCCGCGCCGCTGTCAAGACCGAAAACCTTATCGTATTCTCCCGATTTTGCGGTTAACATAATAACAGGAAGCTCGGCTGTATCACTTCTTGAGCGCAGCCAGCTTAAAACGGATATTCCGTCCTCCTCGGGAAGCATAATGTCAAGCAGCGCGAGCTCCGGCTTATGCTCTTCGACCGACTTTTTAAACTCCGACGGCAGCGAAAAGCCTCTGGCTTCCATTCCGGTCTGCTTAAGAGCATAAATTACAAACTTGCGTATACTTTCATCGTCCTCAAGAAGATAGATCATTTCGCGACCATTCCTTTCGCCGCCTGTTTTTCAAGCCCGCCCTGCTTTAAAGGCGTGAAAAACGGCGCGTTATGTGCTTTGTAAATGCCTGAAATATGTAACGCGGCTTATAAAAGCGGCTGATTGTTTATTTCAAGCTTAAAAATAAGCCCCAGCTTTTCCGCGGCCTTGCGGCAGAGAATCATACGGTTCATAAATATCTCGAAATATTCCATTATGTTGCCGTAGCGCGTGTCAATCGAGAGACGGAGCGTTATAATTTTTTTATCGTCGCTTATTTTAAGCGATGAGCCTTTAACCGAATAATTCACCCTGTCATGAATATCAAAGGTGCTTTTATCCCGATTTCTTACCCTGCTGCGCCGGACGTCGGACTTATCTGCAAGTATCAGCGCCGCTGAAACCGCGTCCACCGGTACGCCGGTGCCCTCATCATGATTGCCAATCGCAGAGACCACAGTAGCAATATCCTCGGCATCCATATTAAGCTTGTCAAGTATTCTGAACGCCATAACCGCGCCGCTCTGTGAGTGATCAATCCTGTTCACAAGATTACCTATGTCGTGGAGATAAGCGGCTATCCTCGCAAGCTCGATTTCATGCTCGGAAAAGCCGAGAGCAGACAGTATATACCGGCAGGTATCGGCAACCTTTGTGACATGGGCAAAGCTGTGCTCGGTAAAGCCCAGCGCGGCAAGCGACCTGTCCGCGCCGGTTATATAAGCGTTAACCGAACGGTTCTTTTTAAGTTCTTCAAATTTAAGCATAAATTCCTCCCTGCGCGGCGCGGGAGGCGCCGCTTAAATATTGTGTACTCCGGTTATTGAATATTCCACCCACTCGGCGATATTTACCGCATGGTCGCCTATGCGCTCAAGATATTTCGCTATCATAAGCAAGTCTATGCAAAATTCGCCGTTTGCGCGGTCGTTTACTATAAGCTGCACCAGTTCGTCCTTTACGCAGTCAAACAGATTGTCGACCTTATCGTCGTACGCCATAACCTCATTCGCCAGATCAAGATCCTTTTTAACAAATGACTCGACGCTGTCGGTAACCATTTTTATTGCGGCGGCAGCCATATCCTTTATGTGGATTTTGCTTTTGACATCGCTGTTTTTTACAAATTTTGTAATTTCAGCAATATCCGAGGCCTGATCACCTATCCGCTCCATATCTGAAATCATTTTCAGCGCTGAGGATATCACCCTTAAATCTCTCGCCACCGGCTGCTGCTGAAGCAAAAGCTTCATGCATATTGCCTCAATGTCACGCTCCTTCTGGTCTATCTCGGCGTCGGCGGCAAATACCTTTTCAAGCAGTGATTCGTCGCCGTCAAGCAGCGCCTTTACCGACGCGGAAATCGCGTCCTCGCAGAGGGCGCCCATCGTTATAAGCTCTAAATTAAGCTTTTCAAGCTGATTGTCAAAATTGTTTCGCATATTAACCGAACCTCCCCGTTATATAGTCCTCAGTACGCTTATCCTTAGGTATGGAGAACATCTGCTCCGTATCGCCGTACTCTATAAGCTCACCCAAAAGGAAAAAGGCGGTTTTGTCTGCGATACGTGCGGCCTGCTGCATATTGTGAGTAACAATTATAATGGTATAATTGTTGCGCAGATCAATAGCGAGGTCTTCGATTTTAGAGGTGGAAATCGGGTCAAGCGCCGAGGTGGGCTCATCCATAAGCAGAACCTCCGGCTCAACCGCCAGCGCGCGGGCAATGCAGAGTCTTTGCTGCTGTCCGCCGCTCATACCCAGCGCGCTCTTTTTAAGCACGTCCTTGCACTCGTCCCAAATCGCCGCCTGGCGCAGCGATTTTTCAACGATTTCGTCAAGCCTTGCTCTTGATTTAATTCCCTGAACACGCGGACCGTAGGCAATATTGTCATAAATGCTCATCGGAAACGGATTAGGCTTCTGAAAAACCATGCCCACCCGCTTGCGCAGTATGTTCACATCCATATTACCATAAATATCGACGCCGTCAAGTGTTATTTCACCGGAAATTTTACAATCCTCCACCAAATCGTTCATTCGGTTGAGGGTTTTAAGGTAAGTCGACTTGCCGCAGCCCGACGGACCTATAAGAGCGGTTATCTTTTTCTCGGGAATTGCCAGATCAATTCCCTTCAGAGCCTTAAAGTCGCCGTACCACAGCTCAAGATTACGGGTTTCAATAATTGATGACATTTTATTCCTCGCCTTTTTATTTTTTTAATTTTCTTCCTGCAAGCTTTGCCGCTATATTTATAACAAAGGTTAAAATCAGAAGTATCGCCGCAATGGCAAAGGCAACGTCAAACTCGCCTCTTTCTTTAGCGTACATATAAAGCGCAATAGTAAGGGTCGAGCCTGCGCTTGCCGGCTCCGCCGCCTCGATAATTCCCATTATATTGTTTGCAACACCCGCCGTGTAAAGCAGCGCCGCGCTCTCGCCCACTATACGGCCGACAGCCAGTATACATCCGGTAACAATACCGTTTACCGAGGAGGGCAGAACCACGGTTCGTATCATATGCCATTTTCCCGCGCCCAGCGCCAGCGAACCCTCACGGTAGCTCTGCGGCACGGTTTTCAGACTTTCCTGCGTCGTTCTTATAATCGTTGGAAGCGTTACTATAACAAGCGTCAGCGCTCCCGCCATAAGACTTGTACCCAGCGAACAGAACTGGACAAAGAACAGCATTCCGACAAGACCGTATATAATAGACGGAATGCCGGAAAGAGTCTCGGTTGCAAATTCAATAATCTTTACCAGCTTTTTATTTTTTGCGTATTCGTTAAGATAAATCGCCGCCCCTACGCCCAGAGGCAGAACGATTATAAGCGTGAACAAAACAATATATAGAGTATTAAGTATATTCGGCAGGATGCCGGTTATCCCCCTGATAACGCTCGGCTCCTTACTCAGAAGCTCCCAGCTTATGTGCGGCAGACCTCTGTAAAAAATATAGCAGAGCAGCCCGATTAAAAGCAGCGCGGTAATCCCCACCGCTATATACATGCATATGTTTTCCGCCGCCGATACAACCCTGCGCTTGGTTGATATCGACTCGTTCTTTCCGTTCTTTTCACGGTGCAAATCAGACACCTCACTTCTTTTCTCTTTTGATTATAAAATTAAGAATCAGATTTATAAGCATTATAAACACAAACAGCACGAGCGCTATCGAGAAAAGCGCCTGACGCTGAAGCCCTGAGGAATATGACATTTCGCTCGCCACCGCGGTTGTGAGAAAACGCACGCTTTTAAACAGCCCCGGCATATTGGCGACGTTTCCTGCAACCATCATTACCGCCATCGCCTCGCCTATGGCGCGCCCGATTCCGAGAACCACAGCCGCCGCTATTCCGCTCTTTGCTGCGGGCACCACTACCTTGAAAACCGTTTCGGTCTTCGTGGCGCCGAGAGCGTAGCTTGCCTCCTCGTATTCCTTCGGAACCGCCTTTATTGCAGTTTCCGACACGCTTATAATTGAAGGCAGTATCATAATCGCCAGCACTATAATCGCGGAAAACAGATTGGCTCCGTCAGCCAAATCAAAGGTTTCCCTCACAAACGGCACCAAAATTATCATACCCACAAGACCGTAAACCACTGAGGGGATTCCCGCAAGCAGGTCCACCGCAGGGCGGAAAAACGCCGCAAGACGCTTAGGCGCCATTTTTGCCAAAAAAATCGCGCAGAGCAAACCTATCGGAACACCGATTATAATAGCCGCCAGCGTACCGTAAACCGAAGTACAGATAAACGGAAGAATACCGTATCTCGGATCCTTCGCGGTGGACGCCCATACCTTTCCGAGCAGAAATTCCTTCAGCCCTATCTCGCGGATAGCAGGAAGACCCGACACAATCAGATAGCCCGTTATCAGCAGCACAAACGCCACGGCAAGAAAACCGCAGATTGTAAATAAAATCTGCATGATTTTTTCAAAAACCAGCACGAATTTCTTCACCTTGTCCATATTTACCTCCTGAACTCTGAATTACCGAAAATATTATAACATGACAGACCCGCAGACCTGAAAACCAGGCCCGCGGAGACTGTGTTTTTTATTTTCCGTAATATGCTCAGCGCTTTACCGGAACTGCGCCCGCCTGCTCAATCAGAGAGTCGGCGTCCGCGCTGGTGGCAAATTCAAAGAACGCCTGAGCCGCTTCGCTCAATTCGGCGCCGGTCTTGGTAACCATTACAAAGTTACGCTGAACCTTGTACTCGCCCGACTGAATTGTATCTACATTGGCCTCAACACCGTCTACGGTAATCATCTTTACCGTATCCTTTACGGAAGCGAGTGAAGCATAGCCGATAGCGTTGGGATTATTCGCGACGGTCTGTATAACGTCGCCGGTTGAAGTAAGCTCCTGCGAATATTTGCAGAGGTCTTCCGTACCGGTGATGGACTCAAAGCCGTCTCTCGTGCCGGAGCCTGCCTCACGGCCTATGCAGGCAATTTCAGCGTCTGCGCCGCCGACCTCGCTCCAGTTTGTAATCTCGCCCTTGTAAATCTGGGCAATCTGGTCAAGCGTAAGATTTTCAACCGCGTTCTCGTTATTGACTATGATAGCGATACCGTCAATTGCGATTACCGTGCCGGTAAGGGTCTCCTTTTCCTCGTCCTTAAGGTCGCGGCTGGCAAGACCGATGTCGCATCTGCCGGCGCTCACGGCCTCGATGCCAGAGCTTGAACCCGTCGGATTATAAGTAACCTCAACGTCCGGGTTTTCTTCGGTGAAGGCTTCTCTTAAAAACTCAATAACCGTTTCCATAGAGGTGGAGCCGTCGGTGGCTACCGTTCCGCTGAGTCCCGTGCCGCTGCCGCCCGCAGAGCTTTCTCCTTCGGAGCCGCAGCCGGCAAGCGCCGTCAGCGTCATACCAAGTGCTAAAACCAAGCTTAAAATCTTTTTCATTTCTCTTACTCCTTAAATTTCTTTTCATTTGCTATGCCCTTATTATAAAAAAGCTCTGTTAAGTCTGTAATCACAGTTTTGTTAAAATTGGGTTAAATATATTTTTGCATAAAAAAGCCGCGTTATACCGGCGAAAAAGGTAAAAGTTGATTTTGCGGCAAATATATGGTATACTAATTTCGTATCGCAAAAATGCGTTTGACATATATAGGTTCAATCAAGTCAGGCAGAGCTTTTTTCTGCGGCGCTTTGCCGGTACCCGCGGAGGAATTTAATGGACGAAAGAGATTTATTCAGTTACGACAATTCGGGCAATTTGGAAAACGGCGAAGGGGACAGCTTTGACCTCAACAGCTTTTCCTCTGTCTCCGAAAAAGTAAATAAAAAAACCAAAAAAGGCAGAAAAAGAAAAAAGGGCAGCCGCAAGGAGCGTGTTTTGAGGGTCATTCTTACCCTTTTCCTTGTAGGTCTTATTACCGTGAGCATTATTATATCCGCATTTATGCTTTACGCCTTTACAATGGTCGACGGCACGATGGAAGAAAACCTTGATGATCTCAAGCTTAATTTCACAACCACCATTTATATTGACGACGGAAGCGGCAATTATACAGAATATCAGCGGCTTCACGGCACCTTCAACCGCATCTGGGTCTCATACGATAAAAATCTTGCCAAGGCAAACGACCCCGAATATGAGGGCATTCCCCAAAATCTCGTAAACGCCTTTGTCGCTATTGAGGACAAGCGTTTTATGGACCATAACGGCGTCGACTGGAAACGCACCTTTGCCGCCTTTGCAAATATGTTCCTGCATTTTTACTCATCGAATCAGGGCGGCTCCACCATAACGCAGCAGCTTGTTAAAAACCTTACGGGCGACAATTCACAGCGCCCAAGCCGTAAAATAAGGGAGATAATGCGGGCGCGCTACCTTGAGACGCACTACACCAAGGAAACCATAATGGAATGCTATCTCAACACCATACCGATGGGGCACGGCACCTACGGCGTGGAGGTTGCCGCCAACTACTACTTTGACAAAAGCGTTAAGGACCTCACCCTTGCGGAATGCGCCTGTCTTGCCGCAATTACCAAAAGTCCGACCTACTACGCACCCGACGATAATCCGGAAGCCAACAAGACCCGCCGCACCACCGTGCTTTACGAGATGTACGACCAGGGCTATATAACAGAAGAGGAATACGAGGCAGCAAAGGAAGAGGAAATAAATATCGTCGCTTCAAAGGACGCCCTGCATGAAGAGGAAATCAACTCCTACTTTGTAGACGCGCTTATAGAGCAGATAACCGACGACCTGTGCGAAGAATACGGCTATGAAGAGAAGCGCGCGGAAACAATGTTTTACAACAACGGCTATAAAATTTACGTGACGCTTGACACAAAGATTCAGCAGACGCTCGAGGAGGTATTCTCAGACGTTGACACATACGGTCTCAAGGGAGCCGACGGGCAGACGCTTCAGGGCTCTATGACCGTAATGGATTACAACGGACATGTCAAGGGCATGGTCGGCGGAATCGGCGAAAAAACCGTCAACCGCGGTCTTAACCGCGCGACCGACGCAATACGCCAGCCCGGTTCTACAATGAAGCCGATTGCGGCATACGCTCCGGCGATAGAGCAGGACCTGATACACTACTCCAGCATAGTAAACGACACAAAAACCAATTACAACGGATGGACGCCGGTAAACTGGTACAACTCCTACTGGGGAAATATTACCGTGCAGTACGCGCTTGAGCGCTCGGTAAACACCGTTCCGGTTTATCTTGTAAATAAGCTGGGCACACAGGTTTCCTTCGATTTTCTTACCAAAACTCTCGGCATCACCACGCTTACAAGCGAGGATGTCAATCTCTCGCCCCTCGGAATGGGCGGCACTAACGGCGGCATTACCTCTATGGAATCGGCGGCGGCGTTTGCCATATTCGGCAATTTAGGTCAGTACCATGAGCCCACCCTTTATACAAAGGTCACCGATCAGCACGGTGAAATCGTGCTTGAATATGATGAGGAACCGACCATGGCTATAATCGAGGACACCGCTACGGTTATGAACCACCTATTGCAGACGGTGGTTTACGGCGCAAACGGTACCGGAAAGGGCGCCGCCTCATATATCAAAAATATGAGAATATACGCCAAAACCGGCACCTCGAACAACCAGAACGACCTTTGGTTTGTCGGCGGAACGCCTTACTATGTGGCCTCCTGCTGGTGCGGCTATGACGAACAGCAGATGATTCCCAACAGCACAATAGCGCTCAGAATGTGGGGAAGCGTTATGTCAAAGATACACTCCGGGCTTGAGGCAAAGGAATTTGAAAACAGCAGCTACGCCACCGAAAGGTATTACTGCACCTCGTCAGGCAATCTTGCGACCTCCAGCTGCCCCTCACGAGCCATCGGCTGGTATAAGAGAAGCAACACGCCCGGCTACTGCACGCAGCACGGCGGATCAGAGCTCGGCACCGTGGACGAGGTAAATAAACAGGAAGCTGAGGCGGCGGAATCCCAAAGCTCCTCTTCCCCGGAAGATGCCTCGTCATCGGAAGGTTCAGAGTCTTCCGATGAGTCAGCTGAATAAATAAAATGTACAGGGAATAATTAAAGCAGGGCTAAAAGCCCTGCTTTGAGTATATAAAATCAAGACTGTTTATAACAAAAATCATTTATCGGGTAAAAATATGCTGAAATTTAAAAAAACGGAAATTGAAGACATAGGAATTTTTAAAAAGTATATCGGCTCATCGCGCGAGCTTTCCTGCGAAAGCGCCTTTGTAAATATGCTGGTCTGGCAGTGTGCCTACAACAATATGTGGGCAGAAGAAGCAGGACAGCTTATAATAAAATCTGGAGAGGGTGAAAGCACCCTCTACCGCCTGCCCTTCGGAGACGACTTTCGGAAAGGCTTCGAGCTTATCAGAGAGCACAGCGGACGGGAATTTCCCGATTTCTGGGCGCAGGAAGGCGAGAGGCTTGAGGAATTCCGCACTTACTGTGCTGACAAATATATATTTGAGGAAAACAGGGACGCCTTTGATTATATTTACTTGCAGAGCGACTTAGCCGAGCTTTCAGGCAAAAAATATCACAGCAAACGCAATCACATAAGCGCTTTTTCCAAAGCCAACGAATGGGAATACCGGCCTATAACCCCTGATAATATTCGGGATATCAGGCTGTGCGCAGAGCAATGGTACAGTGAAAATTCCGGCAGGGCGGACAAATATATGCTCTGCGAAAAGCGCGGAGTCGGTATCATACTTGACAATATGGAGCGGCTTAACATAAAGGGAGGCGCTGTTTACGTCGGCGGCAAAGCCGTAGCCTTTACCCTCGGATCCGCCGTTACGAATGAAGTGTTTGACATTCATATAGAAAAGGCTCTTGCCGATTACGCCGCTGCCTACACCGTTATAAACAGGGAATTTGCAAAGACCCTTTCCGAATACAAATATATAAACCGCGAGGACGATATGGGGCTTGAAGGACTGAGAAAAGCAAAGCTCTCATACAAGCCGGCAATACTTCTCAAAAAATACCACTGTGTAAAAAAGGAAACGCTATGAATGAAAATGAATGCCGCGAAATTTACCGTGAAGCCTTCCGCGATCCCGACGACCAATTTGAAAACAGGCTTTTTTCCCTTTGCGGAGAGTACTGCCGCACCCTGATGCGTGACGGCAGAACCGCCGCGATGCTTTTCGCGCTCCCCTGCCGTATTACCAGCGGCAAAAAAACCGCTTCCGGATTTTACATTTACGCCGCCGCAACAAAGCGAGAATACCGCGGAACCGGATGTATGAGCCGGCTTATAGAAACATTAAAGCAGAAGGGCTCTCCGCTTTTTTTAAAGCCGGCGGACGACGGGCTTATAAAATTTTACGAAAAGCTCGGCTTTAAAGCCTTTGCCGCCTCTGCGTTGGATAAGGGCGGCTGCCGCGCCTGCCCCGAGGGGGGCTTTGCAAAGCTTGTTTCAGAAGAGCCGCCTGCGGACCATTCATATACTGCTATGAGCTTCGGAGCGGACGATTTTGAGCTTGACAATATGTATTTCCCTTATATAATGGAATGACTTTACTATAAAAAGAGCTGTCTTTTGAGACAGCCCTTTCTTTTAATCTGTCAGCGAAGAGAGAACGGAAACCAACTCTTCCTGGGTAATTCCCTCGGCGATAATGCGGAAGCCCGTATTTTTATAAATAAACTCGGCAAAATAATATTCTTTTTCATCCTGTCCTATTGCAATTTCCGTACCGTTTATTACCGATCTTTCAGAAAGACTGTAAAAGCTTCCTGTATCGGATTCTGGCAATCCTCCTTTTCCGCACTCGATGTTGACATTCCTGCTGAAATCACCGTTGGAATAATTTATAACCGATATATCATAATAAACTTCGCCCGTACCTCCGCCGCGCCTGTAAACTCCGTAGTGCGAATCCTTCCATTCCTTCAAATCGAACGGAATCTCCGGAAATACATCGGTTCCGTAGTATGCGTTCAGCTCTTCTCTGCTCATCTCGCAAAAATCTTCAGGAAAAACACCTACATCCGACTGCATTATGCTGGATGAAATATCGCCGCCGAGGCTGTTTATAACAATACTGTTCTCCTGATTTTTATCACCGTCATCAAAGGTGTCCTTTTCTCCCGGTACAATACTATCCTTTAAAATTAGAGACGTCTTTTGCTCTAAAGCTCCGCTTTTCCATATTCCGAGGCCTGCCAGCAGTACAAGACAGACACCGCAGGCAGCCGATATGCAGGCTGTAACCTTTCTTTGCTTGATTCTGCGCGCGGCATACTCATCTCTGCGCTTTAATACATCCCTTGCCATTTCATCATAAGTTTTCATAATCAAAACCCTCCTTTATAAGCTCTGATTTCAGCGACTTTTTAGCCCGGTAAACAAGATTTTCTATCTGGTGCCGGCTTTTTTTCATTATCTGCGCCGTTTGAGAATTTGAAAAATTTTCAAAGTAAACAAGCCAAAGCACCTGACGGTATTCGGGCTTAAGCCCTGAAAGCACTCTATGAAGAATTATTTTTCTTTCTTCCTTCAGATAGTTTCTTTCAAGCTCCTCTTCGTCCTTAACAAAATCCTCATAGCCGGTCAGCGAAGCTTCGCGGCTTGACCTACGGCGCCTTAAATTATCCAGCGCCGCATTTCGGCCTATGGCATAAAGCCAGGTTTTAAAGGAGGAGCTGCCCGAAAACCGAGGCTTTTTGACCGCAAGCTTAAAAAATGCTTCCTCCGCCAGTTCCTCCGCCGCGCGTATATCCGAAGTAAACCCGTTAATATAAAGAATCAGCCCGTCCTTATAGTCTCTTATTATCTCGACCATGCCGCTGTCATCACCGTCGAGGAAACGGCGGTAGCTACCTTCACCGTTTTCCATTTGCCTTCTCCTTCCCGAAAGGCTCGCATGCCCCTTTCACTTATTAGACGTATGCTTTGCAAAATTCTCTCTGTTTTTCATTATTGCATAAAAAAAGACTGTCCCACTGTAAATCAGTGAGACAGTCCCGTAATATTTACTTATTTGACCATACTTGCAACTTCAGCGGCAAAATCATCCTTGCGCTTCTCAATTCCCTCGCCCTTTTCAAAGCGGACAAAGGACGCTATCTTAATATCGGCGCCGAGCGCTTTCGCGGTATTCTCAACATATTTGCCGACGGTTACGTCGCCGTCCATAACAAACTGCTGCTCAACAAGGCAGTTCTCCTTGTAATACTTGCCGATTTTGCCCTCAACAATTTTAGCAAGCACTGCGTCGGGCTTGCTTGCCATTTTGGGGTCTTCCTTCATCTGCGCGATAAGGATTTCCTTTTCTTTTTCAAGCACCTCCGCGGGAACCGAAGCCTCATCAAGATAAGACGGATTCATCGCGGCAATCTGCATGGCGATGTTTTTGCCCATCGTGACAAACTCAGCATTGTCCGCGTCAAGAGAGGTATCAAAGTTGACCAGCACACCGATTTTGCCCCCGGCATGGACATAGGACACAACCTTACCCTCAAAGCGGGCAAAGCGGCGCACCTTAATATTCTCACGGACGGCAAGGAAAAGCTCCTGTACCTTTTCCTCAACCGTCTTGCCGTCCTTTTTGCAGGCAAGAAGCGCCTCAACGTCAGCAGGATTCTGATCTGCGACAACCTCGGCTATCTCGGCGGCAAGCGCTTTAAAGCCTTCTCCGTTGGCGACGAAATCGGTTTCGCTGTTCAGCTCCACAACTGCACCGACACCGTTTTTGGTATAGGCGCATACCGCGCCCTCAGCAGCTACACGGCTTGCCTTTTTCGCCTGCGAGGCAAGTCCCTTTTCTCTTAAATAATCCGCGGCGGCGTCCATATCTCCGTCACACTCGGTGAGAGCTTTTTTGCAGTCCATCATGCCGCAGCCTGTCTTTTCTCTTAAAGCCTGTACGTCTTTAGCGGTAAAAGCCATTTCTGTTTCCTCCTGTAATACTTGGTATAGCCTAAAAATTATTCGGCGGCAGCCTCAGCCTCGGCGGGCTTTTCCTCCGTCTCTTCTGCGGCGGCGGGAGTCTCCGCAGCCTGATTCTCCTCTTCACTGTCAAGAGCAGCGGTACCCATTTCCGAGCCCTGTCTTCCTTCTATAACGGCGGCGGCAATAGTCTCGGCTATAAGCTTAACCGCGCGGATAGCATCATCGTTTCCGGGGATAACTGCGTCAATCTCATCCGGGTCGCAGTTGGTATCCACAATGGCAATAATCGGAATACCGAGCTTTTTAGCCTCTGATACGGCGATCCTCTCCTTGCGCGGATCCACTATGAAAAGCGCGCCCGGAAGCTTTTTCATCTCCTGTATTCCGCCGAGAAATTTTTCAAGCTTTTCAATCTCAAGATTGAGCTTTATTACCTCTTTTTTAGGAAGCAGCTCAAAGGTTCCGTCGTCTCTCATAGTGCGGAGCTGATTAAGTCTTGCAATACGGGTGCGGATTGTGGTAAAATTAGTAAGCATACCGCCGAGCCATCTCGCGTTGACATAAGGCATGCCGCAGTGCTCCGCTTCCTCTTTAATGGAATCCTGCGCCTGCTTCTTAGTTCCGACAAACAGAATTTCGCCGCCGTCCGCCGCAATATCGCGTGCGAACATATAAGCCTCGTTAAGCTTTTTAACGGTTTTCTGAAGGTCGATAATGTAAATTCCGTTGCGTTCGGTGAAAATGTACTCCGCCATTTTCGGGTTCCAGCGTCTTGTCTGATGTCCGAAATGAACACCCGCTTCAAGAAGCTGCTTCATTGATACTACTGATGCCATTTTTATTCCTCCCAAGGTTACTCCTCCATCCCGCCGTTTTCCGGCAAATTCCAAAGAACACCCGGCCGGTTAAGCGGAATGTGTGTTTTATTGCCGCGCATTCTGCGCAGCCGAAGTATTATATCATATTTTTGTTTTAAAATCAAGGCTTTTTTAACCAATTCGGCATATTCCTGACTTTTTTAACGGTTTTTCCGCCTGCGCCGGAGAAATTTCCTGCCCAATTGGCTGTTGACAAGGCGCGCGGTTATGCTATAATCATATAAATACATATAAAAATCATATAAAACGAAAGGGAGTAAAAGCATGGCTTATTATTTCAAGGAAGTGTCTCATACCTTTAACGAATACCTTTTGGTTCCGGGATATTCCTCGTCGGAATGTATTCCTGCAAACGTAAGTCTCAAAACGCCGCTTGTTAAATTCAAAAGGGGCGAGGAGCCTGCAATCAGTATGAACATTCCTCTTACCTCGGCTATTATGCAGTCGGTTTCCGGCGACCGTCTCGCGGTCGCGCTGGCGCGCGAGGGCGGAGTATCCTTTATATACGGCTCGCAGTCGGTGGAAGCTGAAGCCGCCATGGTAGAGAGAGCTAAAAGCTATAAGGCGGGCTTCGTAGTCAGCGACTCGAATGTTACTCCCGAAAGCACACTTGCCGATATTCTGGCACTTAAGGCAAAAAACGGCCATTCCACCATCGCCGTCACATCCGACGGCAAGCCGAACGGAAAGCTGCTCGGCATTGTCACCAGCCGCGATTACCGGGTAAGCCGTATGTCGGAGGATACAAAGGTAAGCGAATTTATGACTCCCTTTGATTCGCTTGTTGTCGGCGACGAGGATACCACACTGAAAAAAGCCAACGATATAATATGGGACCACAAGCTTAATTCCCTGCCGATTGTAGACAAGAACGGCTGTCTTAAATATTTCGTCTTCCGAAAGGACTATGACGCTCATAAGGAAAACCCCAACGAGTTGCTTGACTGCCACAAGCGCTACATTGTCGGTGCCGGAATAAATACAAGAGACTTTGAAGAGCGCGTGCCCGCGCTTATAAACGCCGGAGCCGACGTGCTCTGCATAGATTCGTCAGAGGGCTTCAGCGAATGGCAGGAGCGGACTCTTAAATTTATCCGCAGCAAATACGGGGACTCCGTAAAGGTAGGCGCCGGAAACGTTGTAGACCGGGACGGATTTTTATTCCTTGCAGAGGCGGGCGCAGACTTTGTCAAGGTAGGAATAGGCGGCGGTTCAATCTGCATCACGCGCGAAACAAAAGGTATCGGGCGCGGACAGGCCACCGCTCTTATCGAGGTATGCGCCGCCCGTGACGAGTATTATGAAAAAACCGGAGTATACGTTCCCGTCTGCTCGGACGGCGGTATAGTTCACGACCATCATATGACGCTGGCCCTCGCTATGGGCGCGGATTTCCTTATGCTCGGACGTTATTTCGCCCGCTTTGACGAAAGCCCCACAAACCGCATAACCATTAACGGAAATTACTATAAGGAGTATTGGGGCGAGGGGTCAAACCGCGCGCGTAACTGGCAGCGCTACGATTTGGGCGGCGATAAAAAGCTTTCCTTTGAGGAGGGCGTTGATTCCTATGTTCCGTATGCGGGAAGCCTCAAGGATAATGTAAATCTTTCGCTGATGAAGGTAAAATCCACTATGTGCAACTGCGGAGCGCTCACTATTTCCGAACTTCAGAAAAAAGCGAAGCTCACACTTGTTTCTGCCACCAGCATAATCGAAGGCGGCGCTCACGACGTTATTCAGAAGGAAACCTCCTCAGGCGCCATTAAATAAACAGAACGGAGGACTGCGATTGAAACCGGTTCTGTATCTTGTTATTCCCTGCTATAACGAAGAAAAGGTGCTTCCGATAACAAGCGGAATGTTTTCTGATAAAATCGTTTCCCTGATAGCGGCAGGGAAGATAGACCAAAAAAGCCGAGTAATGTTTGTCAACGACGGCAGCGGCGACTCAACCTGGGATATTATTGAAAGTCTGTCCGCCCAAAGCGAATATTTTACCGGAATCTCTCTGAGCCGGAACCGCGGTCATCAGAACGCACTGCTTGCCGGTCTGACCGAGGCGGCGGATAAATGCGATATTACGGTAAGCATCGACTGCGACGGTCAGGATGACATAAACGCCGTCGATAAAATGGTTGACGAATACCTTTCAGGTGCCGAAATAGTTTACGGAGTGCGTTCCTCCCGTGAGAGCGATACTTTTTTCAAGCGTACCACAGCCCAGGGCTTTTACGGGCTTATGGGAAGAATGGGCGCCGGCGTGGTATACAATCACGCCGACTACCGGCTTTTGTCCTCCCGCGTTTTAAAAGAGCTTTCAAATTTCAAGGAAGTAAACATTTTCCTCAGAGGCATGATACCGCTGGTAGGCTTTAAAAGCACCTGTGTTTACTATGAGCGCCAAAAAAGAATAGCCGGCAAAAGCCACTATCCGTTTAAAAAAATGCTGGCGCTGGCTGTTGACGGTATAACCAGCCTTTCAACTAAGCCTCTGAGGCTTATAACCGCATTCGGCTTCGTAGTCGCCGCGGTAAGCTTTGCCGGCATACTATGGTCGGTAATAATGCGCATTCTCAACAGCACGGTTGCGGGCTGGGCGTCTATTGTAAGCATAATTTGCTTTTTCAGCGGGATTCAGCTTTTAAGCATCGGCGTTATAGGAGAATATATAGGTAAAATATATCTTGAAACCAAAGCAAGACCGCGTTTTATAATAGAAAAACGTACTGAGCCGGAAAAAAAGAAACCGGACTGAGTATAAAAAAAGCCGCGCTTACTTAGGAGCACGGCTGTTCTAATATATCTATATTATCCCTTAAGACCTCTTGACTGCCGGTCCATATCCTCGACTACTATATCAAAAATCTCACCAAGCGCAGCGCAGTATTCCAAAACCTGCCACGGCTCATTGGTGTGAAAATGAATTTTTATCAGTTCGTCGTCTCCGACCGCCAAAAGACAGTCGCCCTTAAAATTCTTTGTAAAATAATCGTTTATTGCGTCCTCATCAAGGTCTTTGCCTTCAATAAGAAGCTGCGTGTCGTATCTGTATTCCATAACGGTATCCCTTCTGTTTTTAATATTTATTATATAATACAGCTTTTGCCTATTTGTGTCAATAACCTTAAATACTCAAAAACACAGTATATGCCGAATAATTTTATTTCAGCTGTTTTACACATATATTTACTTATATTTTCCGGAATGCAGCCCATTTTGACGCCTATAACGGCAAAAAAATAAATTTCCCTTGATTATTTATTTCTCTTGTGGTATAATCTTATTCGCTGAAAAATTAATATATATACGCGCTGATAGCTCAGCTGGATAGAGCATCTGCCTTCTAAGCAGAGGGTCGGGGGTTCGAGTCCCTCTCAGCGCGCCAAATTTTAAAAGCCGCTGTTTAGCGGTTTTTTCTTTATTTATGCGGGTTTAATAAGGGTTTGCGAATAATTTTTAAGTCATATAAATTTGTTTTAAAACAACTGTTTTGAGCTAAAAATCGTTCAAAAAGTCACATGGAATGTCACACGGAAAACAGCCCAATCCCATCCATTAAGTTTACACTCACCGCAATAAAAAACTCCCCGCCCGCGCCAAAGTAGCATCTTTTTTGCTGCCTATTGACAAACGGGTATAATCCGAACCTCAAACTGATATTATCCGGCGGAGCGTTTGAATTGTTTCTTTTATTTTTCTCACCGCTATGATATAATCTTTGTGTGATAAAATAAATTTGCGGCGGAGATTATCATGCTTGATATAATACCTGATACAGAACAAATGACAGCTTTAGTCGGAAAAACTTTATATGAGATATGGAATAAATTGCGCGCTTTGATTGAGGAAAAATATGATATGAATTGTTTGTGGGATAAAGGCGGTAAAGCGTGGACATATGAATGTAAATACCGCCGAGGCGGTAAAACGCTATGCGCGTTATACGCGCGAGAAAACTGTATAGGATTTATGATTATCTTAGGAAAAGATGAACAAGTGAAATTTGAGCAAGACCGAGATAACTACTCAAAGGAAATTCAAAGAATTTATGATGAAACGCAAACTTATCATGACGGGAAATGGATGATGTTTGAGCCAATAGACACTTATTTTTTTGATGATTTCATCAGATTGCTGAAAATCAAAAGAAAGCCAAACAGAAAGCCGAGATAATTAACCACCACCATTGCAAGCGTTTGTATAAAAATCTTTTTTTGTTAAATTCAGGTTAAAATTAAACTTCCGAACTATTGACAGATGGCCCTAAAACAGTTATACTGATTACATCGGGAGAATCAAGTGGTGTGGTCTGTAAATATTTAAGCTTACATAAACGGGTATTTACAGTATACGAAATATTTAATTGCAAAAGAAGCCGTCATCCGCTTCGGGAATTACAGCCAGAACTTCCGCATAAGAAGCTCTGCTTTCTTTTTGTCATTTTATGTTTCAACGCCGTGAAGAACATATTAAGAAAAGGAATCTTTATGGACAACATATCATTTTTTGCATTCATTCAGGCTGTTTTCTCCAATCCGGTTTTGTTGATTACCGTTTTGCTGACGCTGGGCGTTATTTTTGTCAACGGCTGGACCGACGCGCCCAACGCTATCGCCACCTGTATCGCTACACGCTGTATGGGGGTACGCAGCGCTATCTGGATGAGTGCGGTTTTTAACTTTTTAGGCGTTTTCGTAATGACACAAATCAACAGCTCCGTCGCATCCACCATCAGCAATATGGTCGATTTCGGCGGAAATACCCGAGAGGCGCAGATAGCTTTATGTGCGGCTTTATTCTCTATTGTGGTTTACAGCGTAGGTGCGTCGCTGTTTGGTATTCCAACCAGTGAAAGCCACAGCCTGATAGCGGGCATCACCGGGGCGGCTATTGCCATTCACAACGGCGCGGAAGGCGTAAATATGCAGGAATGGGTCAAGGTGCTGTACGGACTGGTACTCAGTCTGGTGCTGGGCTTTATCACCGGATGGGTCGTATGCAAAATTGTTACGCTGATTTGTCAGAGTATGGACCGCCGAAAAACCAACCGTTTTTTTAAAGGAGCCCAGATTTTCGGCGCCGCCGCCATGAGCTTTATGCATGGGGCTCAGGACGGGCAGAAATTTATCGGAGTGCTGTTTTTGGGAATTGCATTTTCCCACGGTCAGGAAAGCGTCAGCGGTATATCTATTCCTGTCTGGCTGATGCTGCTGTGCAGTGTAGTTATGGGCTTAGGCACAAGCGTAGGCGGCGAAAAAATAATTAAATCCGTAGGAATGGATATGGTCAAGCTGGAAAAATATCAGGGCTTTTCCGCCGATCTTTCCGCCGCATTCTGCCTGCTGTACTCCAGTCTGCTTGGTATCCCTGTTTCTACAACTCATACGAAAACAACGGCAATTATGGGCGTAGGCGCGGTCAAACGGCTTTCCGCAATTAATTTCGGAATTGTCAAGGATATGGTTCTGACCTGGATTTTCACTTTCCCCGGCTGCGGTCTGATAAGCTTTATTATGGCAAAGCTATTTGTCGCCCTTTTTTAAATAATTATAAATAATTATTTGCCGGTATAACGCATTTTGCCGCAAATACGTCCGAAAAGGCGCTTTAAAAATACAGAACAAAGCCTTATCGGCGGGCAAACCCGAATATAGAAGCCAAAGGATTATTCAAATTAAGGGTGATAAGCTCACCCTTTTGGGAGGAAAAAAAATTGTCCAAAAAACAAGACGCCTTTTATTTTGAAACATTTATTGCCTGCGCGGATTACTCCTGTCAGGCGGCCCGCCTGCTGGCGCAGACTATGGAACAGTTTGATATTAAAAGGGTTCCGGAAAAATTAGATGAAATACATTCAATAGAACATGCCGGAGACGAGAAAAAGCATCTTATGCTCAATACTCTGGCTAAGGCTTTTATGACGCCGATCGAACGTGAAGATATTATGCTTCTGGGTCAGAATATCGATGAGGTCACAGATAAAATCGAGGACGTCCTGATTCGCATTTATTACAGCCATATCAAGGCTATTCCGCCGGAAGCGCTCGATCTGGTCAAGGTGGTCTGCCGGTGCTGTGAAGCGGTTCGCACAATGATGGAGGAATTTTCCGATTTCAGACATTCCAAAAAGATTCACAACCATGTGGTTACTATCAATACCCTTGAGGAAGAAGCCGATAAGATTTTTATTTCCAGTATGTATAATCTTCATCAATCGGGGAAAGACCCGCTGGAAATCATCGCCCTGCGTGAAATTTATATTTATCTTGAAAAATGCGCGGACGCCTGCGAGCATGTGGCTGACGTGGTCGAAAGCGTAATTATGAAAAATTCCTGACCGAAGCGGCAGGCTGAAAAGCTAAAAACAGAGCGGAGATTTTCCGCTCTGTTTTTTTAACATGACATTGTAAACTCAAATGAAATATCTTTTTCATCAAGACGGTACTGCTCGCCAAGAGCCGGTCCGCAGGAATTTGAACCTATTCCGGACACCTTGTAATCCACCCTTACGTGTGTTCCGTCCGATTTTTTAAGCTCATCGGTATGCTGCGCCCGGTCTATGTCTTCAATGCTGTGATGAAGCACGCTTATCTCCATTTCGTCCGCCGAAAACTTAAGCGAATTTTTCATTATCAGCTCCTTGCAGGCAGTATGGTTTCCATGCTCCTGCGGACGGACATAGTTCACATATTCTCCGTCAGCCGAGCTGTCAT
>CALWUZ010000088.1 GCA_944384845.1 uncultured Clostridia bacterium | reverse complement strand
CGAGACATCAATACCAACAGAAATTACCATAACCAATCCCTCCAACGGTAAATATGTGATGCTGCATCCACAGTGCACCTTACTTTTGTAGCCTTGTTCCACATAAACCGTCTGGCGGTATTTAACTGATCAACAAAAGTGTAAGGGGCTGTGGTTGGAACCTTACTAGAACCATCTTGTGGTAGGAGGCGATCACCAATCCACAGCATCCCTTACAGTGTAGCACAGCCCTTGGAGAGGGGCTCTAATAACTACTACTCTATAATACAAGGAGCCGATTAACCGTGAAAATTTTACGATCGGAAATAGTAAAATGCAGAAAAAAGGTTTTGAAATCTCCGTTTCCTGTATAGGCTGCGGAAAATGCAGAAAAATCTGCCCCCAGCAATGTATAAGCCCGGGCAAGCCGTATGAAATCAGTCAAAATCACTGCCTTCACTGCGGTTTGTGCTTTGAAAGCTGTCCCGTAAAGGCAATTAAAAGAAGGAGCGTTTAAAAATGTTAAAAGATATGTGGTCTGTTTTTACAGACAGAACAGATTTTTTCTTGGAATTATTACTGGAGCATTTGGAAATATCGTTGGTTTCCATTTTAACTGCCATACTGCTTGGAGGATTTGCAGGGATTCTGATCAGTGAATTTCAAAAAGCCGCAAAGCCGACTTTAGGCGTTATCAATTTTTTATATACGATACCGTCGATTTCCATGCTCGGTTTTCTGATTCCCTTTTCAGGGGTGGGCAATGCTACGGCGATCATTGCGCTGACCGTTTACGCACTGCTGCCGATGGTGCGTAATACCTATACGGGTATCACTAATGTAGACTCCGCTGTTCTGGAAGCGGCAAAAGGTATGGGAAGTACAAAAGCACAGATTTTGTTTAAGATAAAGCTTCCGCTCGCTATGCCCGTGATTATGTCAGGGATTCGCAATATGGTGACGATGACGATTGCCCTTGCGGGTATTGCTTCTTTTATCGGTGCAGGCGGACTGGGCGTTGCGATTTACCGGGGCATTACGACAAATAATGCGGCAATGACAATGGTCGGCAGCTTGCTGATTGCGCTTCTTGCCCTTGTAATGGATTTTGTGCTTGGATTCATCGAAAAGCGTATGAGCAGACACAGCGTTAAGCATAAGAAAATCAACAAAATAATGGCTGTTATTGCTGCTGTCCTCTGTTTTTGCATTGCCGGAGGCATCCTGGTCAACACACGGCGGAAAGACACCATTCATATTGCAACAAAGCCGATGACCGAGCAATATGTTCTCGGTGAAATGCTGGACATCCTGATTGAGCAGGATACAGATTTGAATGTTGAGCTTACGCAGGGCGTCGGCGGCGGAACATCCAATATCCAGCCCGCAATGGAGAGCGGAGAGTTTGATATGTATCCTGAGTACACGGGCACGGGCTGGAATATGGTACTTAAGCACGGCGGATTATATACCGAAGATTTATTCGGTGAATTGGAGAATGAATACAGAGAACGCTTTAATATGAACTGGGTTGGAATGTATGGCTTCAACAATACTTACGGTTTAGTCGTCCGCCGTGAAATTGCGGAACAATATAACCTGAAAACCTATTCCGACCTGAAATCCGCAGCAGGTAACCTTACCTTTGGTGCGGAATATGATTTCTTTGAGCGCGAGGACGGTTACGACGCGCTTTGTGAAACCTACGGATTGAATTTCGGCAAAACGATGGATTTAGACATCGGACTTAAATATCAGGCAATTAATCAGGAGAAGATTGATGTAATGGTGATTTTTACAACAGACGGACAGCTATCGGCTTCAGATGTGGTCGTTTTGGAAGATGACAAGCATTTTTATCCTTCCTATATTTGCGGGAATGTGATCCGTGCGGAAGTGCTTGAGAAATATCCGGAGCTGGAGGCTGTGTTTGAAAAGCTGAACGGACTGATTACCGACAGCGATATGGCGGCAATGAACTATTCGGTTGAAACAGAAAACAAAGAGCCGAGAGATGCAGCGGAGGATTTCCTGCGCGGTCACAATCTTTTACAGTGAGGTGAAACAAATGAAAACAGCGATTGAATTTAGGAATATTAAAAAAGCATACGGCGAAAAGGTAGTGATGGAGAGATTTAATCTATCCGTAGAAAAGGGCGAATTTGTAACAATTATCGGCTCATCGGGTTGCGGGAAAACGACCGCTCTCAAAATGGTAAACGGTTTGATTCAGCCGACTGAGGGGGATATTTTTGTTGACGGTGAAAATATCCGCAATAAAAATCAGACGCAGCTTCGCAGAAATATCGGCTATGCCATTCAGGGAAGCGTACTGTTTCCACATATGACAGTAGAACAAAACATTTCTTATGTTCCGAACTTACTGAACAGGCGGGATAAAGAAAAGACAAAAAGCGCCGTATCCAAATGGATGAGAATTGTCGGACTTTCGGAGGATTTGAAGCACCGCTATCCGTCCGAGCTTTCGGGCGGTCAGCAGCAAAGGGTCGGTATCGCCCGTGCTTTAGCGGCTTCACCTGATATTCTGCTGATGGATGAGCCGTTCGGTGCGGTAGATGAGATTACACGGGGTCAGCTTCAGGCTGAAATGAAACGGATTCACGGGCAGACAGGCATTACCGTATTGTTCGTTACCCACGATATTTCCGAAGCGCTGAAGCTCGGCACAAAGGTGCTTGTAATGAACAGCGGTAAAATCGAGCAGTTTGCAAAGCCGGAAGATCTGCTTCGCAGTCCTGCAACGGAATTTGTCAAAGAGCTTGTAAAAAAGGAACGCCGCACCTGTTATCTTCCCGAAGAACAGTTATCCTCCTGTGAGTTCAGCGGAGCTTCCTGCGAAATGAGCAGCTGTGATGCAGGGTGAGGGCACGCAGTCAATCAGAGGTGATTTTCAATGTTTTTTAAAAAACCGGTTACAGTATTAGCCGAGAGCTTCTCCGGGCAAATTGACAGACTGAAAAATGAGATAGAAAATGCCGGTGCGATCGTGATCGGCGCTGGCGCGGGGCTTTCTGCCTCGGCGGGTTTTATCTATACGGGAGAGCGATTCAGCAGTTACTTTGCGGATTTCGAGCAGAAATACGGCTTTCATGATATGTATTCCGGCGGGTTTTATCCTTACAAGACGCCGGAGGAGCATTGGGCATACTGGAGCAGATATATTTACTTCAACCGCTATGTGGATCCGCCCAAATCTACCTATTCGGATTTGCTGAACCTTGTAAAAGACAAGGATTACTTTGTAATCACAACGAATGTAGACCACTGCTTTCAAAAGGCGGGGTTTGATAAAAAACGCCTATTCTACACGCAAGGGGATTACGGCTTGTTTCAATGCTCCGAGCCGTGCTGCAAGGAAACATTTGACAATGAAGCTATGGTGAGGCAAATGCTGGCAGAGCAAAAGGATATGCGGATTCCTGCTGAACTTTTACCTGTTTGTCCGCATTGCGGAAAACCGCTTATGATGAATCTCCGTTCCGATGATAAGTTTGTCGAGGATGAAGGCTGGCACCGGGCGGCGGAACGCTGCGAAAGCTTTTTACGGACAAGAAGCGGTCAGCGGATTTTGTTTTTGGAGCTTGGCGTCGGCTACAATACGCCTGTTATTGTTAAATATCCGTTTTGGCAGATGACGGCGAAAAATCCGAAGGCTGTCTATGTCTGTATCAATAACGGTGAAGCGGTTTGTCCAAAAGAAATCACAGCTCAGTCTATTTGCATTAACAGTGATATTAACAGTGTAATCGGAGAGCTGAGGTATACAGAATGCAGCTTGCGGAAGTAATGGTATACTCTTCAGATTTGTGTTACGGCGATCTTAACTGCGACGGCATTGCTGACATAAAAGATTTAATTGTTATAAAAAAAGCAGTATCCGGAGGGAATTACGGATCTTCAGAGCCAAATGTTTTTGGAGATCTTAATTGTGACGGAGAAATTTCAGCTTCAGATTTGGTTGCCATGCGTAAGTATCTTCTTGGCATTGCTTAAAGAAATAATTTATTTTGTAGTAATACTAAATATGAGAACGGATGTGAAGTATATAACCGACCTGCTTATCATTAGAGTCATTCTGCCTGTTAGATGCTTTTTTGGGGAGGGTCCGTTGTTTCGCTGCTCGGTTCAGAACTCACCGGTCGCCTCAGCCGACAATTTTGGGTCGCCAATGATTTGGTTTCTCTTAAAAACACTTGCTTGGCGCTTGAAAAAGCTGTAAAATTATAATATAATGTATGAAAAAGCAAAAGCCGGCGCTCTGCGGATTGCCGGCTTTTGCCGATATAGCGGGGGAAAATATGAATGAACTTTATAATGTAAACGACGGAATTGCCGATGCGACTGCGGTGCTGCAGAAACTGCTTGATAAAGGAGGAATAGTTGAAATTCCTCAGGGAAGCTACCGCGTGACATCTACTCTTTATATACATTCCGATACCTTTATTTCGGCGCACAGGCAGGCAAGATTTTTTATGTGCGGCGATACTCCGAAAGCTTCCGGAGATTTTCTTATTTCAAACAGTGATACCGAAAACGGTAATGTTAATATTTCAGTCACCGGCGGAATATGGGACGGAAATAATCAGGGCAGAATGAATGATAAAAAAGATATTTTTGATTTAAGCGGTTATTCCGGCGCCGTTATGAATTTCTGCAATGTGAAGCGGCTTGAGCTTCGCAGCATGATACTTGCAAATTCCGTTACATATAATATCCGAATGGCGCGGATTGATGATTTTCTCATTGAGGACATAGGTTTTATAAGCGATGTTCCGGCATATAATCAGGACGGACTCCATTTTAACGGCGAGTGCCGGAACGGGACTATCCGCAGAATAACTGCACTCTCAAACGGTCAGACAAACGATGATATGATAGCCTTTAACGCCGATGATTCGCTTGAAAGAGTGGAAAATGTCGGGATGGTAAGAGGAAATATCGAAAATATAACCGTTGAAGATGTTTATGCCGAAAATTGTCATACAATTATCAGGCTTTTAAGTGTAACCTCGGCTATTCGGAATATCAGTATAAAAAACGTATGGGGAGGCTATCGCTGCTATGCGGTTAACGCCGATGCGGCTCGCTACTGCCGTACACCTCTGTTTAACGACGCCGAATATCCTAAAGGCGTAGGGCTTATAGAAAATGTAATTATAGACGGCTTTTTCTGTCGTTCTTTAAATAATACCGCGGCTGTCGTACTTGAGAGCAACTGCAGAAATTTCATGGTGCGCAATTTTAGAATGTCTGCATCATTTCAAAATTTTCATGCACTTGAAGTGAAAAATATTGCCCCTTCGCTTATAATAGCGGACGGGAAAAGCTATCGGTTATCCGGCAAAACCGATAAGCTTGTGCTGGAGCGTTTTTCTGAGATAAAAATCAATTGATTTTTTGATGAGGAGTTTATGCGCCGATTATGTTTTCCGCAGGTTTTAGTTTAAGCATGTTTTAATGGGCAAAAAAAGTAGATAATCTTTTGATTTTTACTTTCAAAATTAATATAAAAATCCGAAACCATTTGAGCTTCAGTTCTTTGATGCTGTTTGTTGTCAAGTGGAAGCAAAAAGGATACCCCGCTATTTTTTGCTGTTGGACTTTTTACCGCAAAAGGTTGGCAGCGACAGCGAACCGTCGCGGAACCGTTTACAGTTGGGCAGGTGAGCCGAGCGAGACCTTTTACGGAAAGGAGGAGCAAGAGAACGGGTGGATGACTTTTTTTCTGCCGCAGGTAAAAAAATAAGCCGGAGCAAAGCGAACTTTGCTCCGGCGTGTAAACAGGGACTAAAAAAGATGCCACGCATTTTTTTGTATTGGGACTTGAACCCACACAGTTTTTGTACTGAAAACATTTTAACATATAATCATTCTTTATCACTCCTTTGCTCAAAATGAATTGCACTAAGCCCGAATCTTCTGATTGCCATAGCGTTACAAATAAGGGCAAACATTCTCGGAGGTATCAGCTGTGTGTCTGCGAGGTCGCTG
>CALWUZ010000087.1 GCA_944384845.1 uncultured Clostridia bacterium | reverse complement strand
ATTCCGGTCTCATCATCGGGCAGCACATAAATATGGCAGCAGCTTTCCTTCCGCTGCTCTGTAAAAAGTCCGAGTGACATTTCAAAGCAGTCGTCATCAGGAAAAAGCCTGCCCTTAAGCGCGTTCTACACCGCCTTATATCCCTTGTTATCGTGGTCGAAAACATCGCTTGCTTCTCCGGGGCTGAACTCAAGAATCCCGACAAACGCTTTGCTGAAAAAAGGCAGATTTTTGCCGGCGGACTCCGCATCGTTAATAAGCCTTAAAATACTGTTCGAGACATACTGTGTGGCTCCGGTCATCCTGCAGTGAGGTAAAAGGAAATTTAACTTTATATGCACCCAGCCCTCTGGAGTCACGGATATTTTCCCGAAAACCTCCGTTATATTTCCGTCCGCCGGTTTTTGTATACGGCTCTCCGGCGTCTTTACCATATCGTACAGCCGCCGCATTTCTATACACGCCGTCTCCTGCTGCTGAAGCGCGACTTCCAAAAGATTGTTAAAACGTCCGCTGTCCGGCGGGATCGACAGCAGGGAATCGACACACGCGCTGCTTGCCGTAACCCGCTTTTTCATTTCTTTGAGTAACTCAAAATTTGCCTGCATTTTTTTCTCCTTTCTTGACATTTTATGAATTGTACGCTATAATGTACATATAATAGATTAGGGGTGATAAATTTGACCAATACCAACATTACAAACTTCAGAAAGAATGTATTTGACTACATCAATCAGGCGATAGAATACAACGATGTTATAAACGTAAGCACCAAAACCGGAAACGCAGTTATTATGAGTGAAGAAGAGTATAACGGCATAATGGAAACATTGTATTTATCCTCCGATCCCCGTGTAAAAAACGATATACTGAACGGGAAGGACACTCCTTTGTCCGAATGTCTGCCGTCCTCAGAGGTTGAATGGTAATGTATACTATTGTTTATACAAAAACCGCCGCGAAGCAGATTGCCCTGCTTAAATCCGCCAATATCGACAAGAGGGCGAAAAAGCTCATAGATCCGATAGAAAAAAATCCTTTTCAGAATCCGCCGCCTTATGAAAAACTATGCGGAGATATGGAAGGGCTTTATTCACGCAGAATAAATATACAGCACCGTCTTGTGTATCAGGTTTACGCAGAGGAAAAGACTGTCAAGATAATCAGTATGTGGTCTCATTACGAATTTTAATTTAATTTTTTAAGGTCCCGCCGGAAAACGGCGGGTCATTTTTACCAACTGCAATAATGTTATATTTATAAGCCAAACATCAGGAATTATGTTGCAAAAGCTTGAAAATTTCATTGAATTATGTTACAATATTCCCCGAAAGGATGCGAACTATCATGCTGAAGCGAAAGGCTTACGATAAACTAACCTCATGGAAAGCCAAGCAAAGGCACGGCGCGCTTTGTATTATAGGCGCCCGGCAAATAGGCAAAACCACCCTTGTCAGGGAATTTGCAAAAAACAATTATGAAAATTTTATTGAGATAAATTTTATTACGGACAAAAAATCAAGAGAAATATTCGGCGGCGCGCTTGATGCCAATACACTCATAACCAATCTTACGGCATATGCGAGAAAGCCTATGGTTCCCGGAAAAACGCTTGTCCTTCTTGATGAAATACAGAAATGTCCGGAAGCCAGAACTGCCGTTAAATTTTTGGTTGAAGACGGACGCTTTGACTATATTGAATCCGGCTCACTGCTTGGTGTCAATTTTAAAGAAATAAGTTCATTCCCGGTAGGATTTGAAGAAATTTACCGTATGTATCCGATGGATTTTGAGGAATTCCTATGGGCAAACGGTGTGAACGACAATGTTATCGATTATCTTCACAAGGCGTTTGAAGACCTTACCGAGGTATCCGAATCGGTTCATGATACAGTAAACAAGCTATTTTATACCTATATTGTGGTCGGAGGAATGCCGGAAGCTGTACGCATTTACACCGAAACACACGATATAGGTCAGGTAATCTCCTACCAAAGCAACATTCTTGAACAATACAGACTGGATATCGCTCAATACGCAGATACATCAGATAAAATCAAAATCAAGGCGATTTTTGACAGTATTCCGTCACAGCTCAACGATACCAACCGAAGATTTTATGTTAATTCTTTGGCACCATCCGCCAGAATCAACCGTTATGACAACAGCTTTAAATGGCTTGACGACGCCGGCGTAGCGCTGCCCTGCTATAATGTGGAGCTTCCGCAGCCTCCGCTTAAGCTTAATGAAAAGCACAGCCTGTTTAAGCTGTTTATGAACGATGTCGGACTTTTATGCGCCGCCTGTATGGAGAATATTCAGTTTGATATTCTGAACGGACGGCTGGACCTAAACCTCGGCAGCATTCTTGAAAATGTAATGGCACAACAAATCAGAGCCAACGGATTTTCACTTTATTATTTTGATGCCAAAAAGTACGGCGAACTCGATTTTGTTATTCAGAACGGCCTGCATATAGATCTGCTGGAAATTAAATCCGGTAAAAATTATAAAACGCATACCTCACTTAATAATGTTTTAAAGGTTAAGGAATGGAAATTCCATAATTCATATGTATTCTGTAAGGATAACATCCAAAAAGAAAACGGAATTATTTATTTGCCGTGGTATATGATAATGTTCCTTAAACCGTCAGCTATTCCCGAAGGAACCACCTATGAGGTTGACTTAAGCACACTAATGTGACCATCTGACGACCCGCTGTTAAGGCGGGTATTTTTTTGTTTCTCCGCTCTTGTTTATTCTGTTGATCTGAAGACAGCACATTATCCCTGCCCCTATAATCGCGCCGAAAACAGTGCCGCAAAGAAAAATCAGAAATCCCATTTTTATTCCCTCCGTTAATTTACTTTTTCGCTCTCTTTCCTAAAGCCTCACGGTCGGTTGTTATAAGCTCGTATTCGGTTTTTGTGGAACGTATCTCCACGGCAATGCGGTTCTTGCCGGCGCAGAGAAGTCCCTGCCCCCTGCCGCAGCGGATTATCTGCATTACCTCCTCATCGGAAAGACCGAGCTTTTCTTTTAATTTCACGGCTTCGGGTTCCTCCGTCTGCAGAAGCAGCTTAAGCCGGCTGTTATTAAGCACGGCGTCACCGAATCTGCCGGAACCCAGCGCGAAATAGTCGGTCGCGTTCTGCGTGGCGGAAACAAAAATTCCTCCGTACCCACGTATAGTCTTTACTAACTTTATTACAAAATCCGCCGCCTGCTCGTTGCCCTCATTTCCGGCTATTATCCACAGCTCGTCACCGAAGACCGCCTTTTTATCT
>CALWUZ010000086.1 GCA_944384845.1 uncultured Clostridia bacterium | reverse complement strand
GTTCGTCGGTCATAGCGTCCAGCCCAGCACCGGTGACGGCCCGGTCGTCCGGCTGCATAATGCCAAGCTCTTTGGCGATAGCAGAGGCTGTCACCACATGGTCGCCGGTAATCATTACGGGTTTTATGCCCGCCCTGCGGCAGGTGGCGACGGCTGCCTTTGCTTCAGGGCGCGGCGGATCAATCATACCGACCAGACCCATCAGTATCAGATCGTTTTCCAGCTCCTCCGAAGCGGGATTTTCCGGAACAGCGTCAATTTCCTTATACCCAACGGCAAGTACCCGCAGAGCGTCACTGCTCATCTGCTCGTTTACCCGTTTGGCGGCTTCGAGATCGCCTTTTATACAGCGGGAAGCCATCATATCAAAGGCTCCCTTTACAATAACGATATTTCTGCCGCCGATTTTGTTTATCGATGTCATCAGCTTGCGGTCGGAATCAAATGGGATTTCCGCCAGGCGGGGATAATCTTTATTTAACTGCTCCTGCACCATCCCGTTTTTGCGGGCGGCAACAATGATAGAGGTTTCGGTCGGGTCTCCGATATGCTGCTCTTTGCCGTCCTCGCCGAAAACCACCGAGCCGTCGCAGCAGAGTGTGCCGTAGCAAAGCAGCTCCCTTGCCGCGTCAGAGTTCCGGTTGCCGACCTCCTCGGGCGTTTCGGAGCCGTCCGGCCAGACCTTGGTAAGAGTCATGCGGTTCTGTGTGAGAGTGCCGGTCTTATCCGAGCAGATTACGGAAGCGCTGCCGAGGGTTTCCACCGCAGGCAGGCGGCGGATCAGAGCGTTTTTCTTTACCATCCGCTGTACGCCTATGGCAAGCACGATTGTTACTATAGCGGGCAGTCCCTCCGGAATTGCGGAGACAGCCAAAGATACGGCGGTCATACAGATTTCCAGCACGTCAATTCCGTTAGCCAGCCCTACCGCGAAGATAATGGCGCAGGCGATCAGAGCCAAAACGCCTAAATATTTGCCAAGCTGGGCAAGCTTTTTCTGAAGCGGGGTCTGGGTTTCGCTTTCGCCTTCCAAAAGTCCTGCAATCTTGCCCATTTCGGTATTCATACCGGTGCCGGTGACTACAGCCGCAGCGGTACCGTAGGTAACGCTGCAGCCGGAGAATACCATATTGCTCCGGTCACCGATTCCGGCATTTTCCTCAACTTCGGCGTCCGCGTCCTTTTCAGAAGGAACCGATTCCCCTGTAAGAGCCGATTCCTCGCTTTTAAGACTGGCGCTTTTTAAGAGCCGTGCGTCCGCCGGTATAAAATCTCCGGCTTCCAGACGGATAATATCGCCCGGCACAAGCTTAGAAGCGTCAATTACCTTTTCCTCTCCGTCCCTTATGACTCTTGCGTGAGGCGCCGACATATTTTTAAGCGCGTCAAGCGCTTTTTCCGCCTTGCTTTCCTGCACCATACCCATCACGGCGTTAAGCACCACAATGAGCAAAATGAGCACCGGCTCAAAAAATTCCATAGGGTCGCCCTCCACGCAGGCGATAACAAAGGAAATAACGGCGGCGATGAGCAGGATAATTATCATAACGTCCTTGAACTGTTCTAAAAACCGCTGGAGATTGGTTTTCTTTTTCTTTTCTTTGAGCTTGTTTTCACCGTATCTGCTTAGCAGCTCAGCCGCCTGCTTTGATGACAGCCCTTTTTCCGGCGAGGTGTTAAGGCTTTTTAATAGTTCCGTTTTCGGTTGACTGTGCGCTGACAACGACAATTCCCCCTGTTTTTTAATATAAGATATGCTGTAAGAAAATTGTAACAGAGTTCTCACCTGATTTCATTGGACAAAAAAAAGAGATGTTACAATTTTACCCGTTCATCGGAAAATGTTACTTTTTTGGACATATGACTGTTTCTGTCCTAAAAATAAAAGGGATAAAAAATGGAATTTTTGTTGATTAATCCCTGTTTTCATGATATAATAATCCAATAATTGCTTGCGGGAGGTGGGCTTTCTGGCGGATTCCAATATTACAAAGCGGGCGCTGGCAGCCGCGCTGAAGGAGCTTATGAAGACAAAGCCTTTCTCCAAGATAAGCGTCAGCGATATATGCGAAGCGTGCGATATGAACCGCAAAAGCTTTTATTATCACTTCAAAGACAAGTATGACCTGGTTAACTGGATTTATTATACGGAATGTGTGACGGCTCTGAAAGAAAAGGATTACCGTACCGGATGGGATCTGCTGGAGGATTTGTGCGCCTATTTTTATGAAAACCGCAGCTTTTACCGCAAAACTCTCTATGTAGACGGGCAGAATTCCTTTTCAGAGTATTTTCGGGATATTATAGTAGCCATTATTTCGTCGGATATGGATAAGCTTTTCGACCGGGACGACGCATTCCAGTTTCACGTGAATTTTTATACCGACGCTTTTCTCTGCGCTATAAAACGCTGGCTGCTTGACAGGGACTGCATACCGGCGGAGGAATTTACTCTTTTGCTGAAAAACTGTCTGCTGCGCACATCGGATTCTATTCTTCAAAAATTTTCTGAAGAACCGGCGAAAAAGCAAAGGGAAAATTTTTGAGAATAAATCAAGCTTGCATGCAAAGCGGCACAGCGCGTTTCCGTATATTTTAAAAGCTCAGGCAATCAAATGGGTGTTGTCCTTAACGGAGGATAACCTAATTTCTATTCGTTTAATGATAAACGATTATTTGCATCATTGGCGATTAACGAATCCCAAACATAAGTCATGCTATTATTGGAAAATAATCTAATGCACCAAACAGTATATAAAAATATCAACAGCGGAGCAAATGCACTCCGCTGTTGTCTTATTTAATCTAAATATTTTTTTAGATACGTATTGAAATGATGTATCAATTCTTTGTTTCCCATTTGAGGGCGCCACATAAAGAAATTTTTATCGTATGTATCAAACCAAAAATGAATTTCCCGATTTCGCTTTGGATCTCTCGTAA
>CALWUZ010000085.1 GCA_944384845.1 uncultured Clostridia bacterium | reverse complement strand
ATGCATGCAGTCAGGTCTTGTTTACGGCACCGCCGCAATGCTTGACGGTCTGCTTGACAAAATCGAGCAAGAGCTGGGCGAAACGCCTACGGTGGTGGCGACAGGCGGAATGTCAAAGGAAATTATTCCCCACTGCCGCAGAAATATAATATACAATGAAAATCTCCTGCTTGACGGTCTTCGTATAATTTACGAGAAAAATAACTGACGGCAATACTCCGGCGGTTCTCGCCGGATTTGCATATTATTATGAACTGTACCCGCTAAGCGGTCCGCCGTGAAAAGGGACAGTATCGGAGGTAATGTTATGTCAACAAAAAAGCAGAAAATCCAAAAGCTGACGGTTTTATCCGTCCTTGCGGCAATCACGGTAATCGTGTCCTTTCTGCCCCTTAAAACGCTGGGGCTTGAAATCACCTTCACTATGATTCCCGTGGCAATCGGCGCCGTCCTGTACGGACCTTCCGGCGGAGCCGTCTTAGGCGGCGTTTTCGGCGCCGTATCCTTCCTGCAGTGCTTGGGCTACAGCTCCTTCGGAGCCGCGCTGCTCGGCATCAACCCCTTTCTTACTTTTATTGTCTGTGTCCCCACAAGGCTGCTCGCCGGACTTTTAGCCGGGGCAATCGCGTCGGCGCTTAAAAAAAGCTGCCGCTCAAACACACCGGCTCTGCTTGCGGCATCGCTCGCCGCGCCGGTTTTCAATACGCTGTTCTTTATGTCAACTCTGGTAATTTTCTTTTACCGCACAGAGCTTATCCAGAGCTTCGCAGAGCAATTAGGCGCCGCAAATCCATTCATCTTCGTTATACTGTTCGTAGGTATTAACGGACTTGTCGAAATAATATGCGGCTTCGCGGTGGCTTTCCCCTGCTCAAAAGCGCTTGCGAAATATCTGAAAATCTGAAAACGCTTAAATCCCGTACGGTATTAACCGTACGGGATTTATTTTTTACGGATAAGAGCCGAACGTCTGCTTTTGACGGCAGTCAGCAAACCGTCCGCAGCATTTTCCGTCTTTCTTTCCAGTCGGGCATATACTTCTCTATAAGAGCGTAAAATTCCCTGCCGTGATTATGGTGCTTTATATGGGCAAGCTCATGCACCACAACATATTCCACAGCCGGCGTCGGATAAGCCATAAGCCGCCAGGAAAAACATACTCCGTTTTTTCCGCTGCAGGAGCCGAAGCGCTTTTCAGCCGACGTTATACGTACGGAGGAAGGCTTAAGCCCCATAAGCTCCGAATATCTCTCAACAAGCGGCGGTATAACCGTCTGAGCGGCTTTTCGCAGCTCAGGCTCCATCAGCCGCACAGACTCGGCAAATTCCGCCTGCCTTTCGGCATCGGCAAGCCTTTTGTCTATCCAGCCGCCGTATTTGCGGACAAATCCGTCTATATCGTCCAGGCTCATATAAAGCGGTGCGCGCACCAATACGCGGCGCTCGCCGGTAATTTCTATACTTACTGTTTTTCGCTTTGAACGCTTAACGGTGTATTCCAAATCATTTACCTCAGAATATGCTTTATTTTTCAATACCGCACGGATATGCAGATTCAGGCTGAGCTTTTCCGCTGTTAATCATATCGTAAAAGCGGTATCCTCCGGAAAAATTATAACAGTCATATCCGTTCTGCACAAGGATACGGCAGGCGATATAGCTGCGAAGACCGCTCTGGCACATTACATAGACAGGCTTGTCTTTTGGAATTTCCCCCATTCGTTCCCTTAAATCGTCTAGCGGTATGTTTACAAAACCGTCGGCATGTCCCCTTGAATATTCGCCTTCGGTTCTTGTGTCAAGAAGAAAGGCGTTTTCCGTACAAAGCGCACCGATTTCATCATAATGGAACTGCTTAACCTTTCCGGTTACCAGGTTCTCTATCATAAATCCCGCCAGATTCACGGGATCCTTTGCCGATGAATAGGGCGGAGCGTAAGCAAGCTCAAGCCCGCCAAGCTCGGTAGCTTTAAGCCCCGCCCGTATAGCCGCGGCTATAACATCTATACGCTTGTCGACCCCGTCGCGCCCTGTTATCTGCGCTCCGAGCAGTCTTTCGGTTCCCTTTTCAAAAAGCACCTTAAGCGTCATCACCTGACCGCCGGGATAGTACGACGCATGGGAGGACGGAGAAAGCACTACGCGGTCATAATCAATGCCTGCCGCCTTGGCGGCTGTTTCGTTTATTCCGGTAGCCGCCGCGGTCATATCGAACAGCTTTATAACCGATGAACCCTGCGAACCCTTATAAACGCTGTTCCCGCCGCATATATTGTCAGCCGCCGTCCGTCCCTGCCTGTTAGCGGGACCGGCCAGCGGAACAAGCGCGCTTTCGCCCGTGACAAAATTTTTGACAACCACTGCGTCGCCCGCCGCGTAAATATCGGGCACGGAGGTTTCCATTCTTTCGTTTACAATGATTCCGCCTTTAACGCCGGTTTCGATACCGGCGCTTGCTGCAAGTCCGGTATCGGGAACAACTCCCGCAGCAAGCACCGCCATATCGCATTCAATCTCCGCGCCGCCGGAGGTTTTTGTTACAATGCCGCAGTCTCTTTGTTCAAAGCCCGTGACCGCTTCACCGAGCATAAGCCCTATGCCGCGGCTTTTAAAGAGCGTGTGAAGCTGCGCCGCCATATCCCTGTCAAACGGAGCAAGCAGATGGTCGGCATATTCGACGATAGTTACCCGCACTCCGAGCTCTGTCAGATTTTCCGCCGCTTCAAGACCTATAAAGCCTCCTCCTATAACGGCGGCGGTGCGCGGCTTTGCGTTCTCGGCAAACTCACGGATTCTGAGAGCATCCTCAACCGTGCGCAGGGTAAATACCTTGTCTTCGCCGGCGCCGGGGATGCCGGCTCCCGCGGGCTTGGCTCCCGTAGCCAGCAGCAGCTTGTCGTAGCTTTCGCTATAGGTTTTTCCCGTATCAAGCCGGCGCACGGTCACGGTTTTTTCAGCGGCGTTTATTCCGGTAACCTCATGACGCACCCGCGCGTCAATTCTGAATCTTTCCCAAAAGCTTTCCGGAGTCTGAAGAGTAAGCTCATCCCTGTCGTTTATCGTACCGCCGATGTAATAAGGCAGTCCGCAGTTAGCGTATGAAATAAATCCCGAGCGTTCAAATATAATTATCTGCGCGTTCTCGTCAAGACGCCTTATTCTTGCCGCGGCGGACGCTCCCGCCGCAACTCCTCCCACAATAACGACCTTCATTCTCCATATCCTCTCCCGGTTTTATTTTAATTGCCGTTTCAGCCTTTACTTAAGCAGCTCAAGTATTTCCGCTTTGGTGCGGAAGCCCACGGCGGTATTTACAAGCTCGCCGTTTTTAAACACCATAAGCGTGGGAATACTGGTAACCTGATAGCGTGCAGCAAGCTCCGGCTCTTCATCGACGTTTACTTTGCCTACCTTAATGCTTCCGTCATATTCGTCGGCGATTTCCGCGACAATCGGAGCTACCATACGGCAGGGACCGCACCAGGCTGCCCAGAAGTCAACCAAAACCGGCGTGCCGGAGTTTAAAGCCTCATTTTCAAAATTCTGTTTTGTAAGTGTAATTTCGTTCATATTTATTTCTCCTTTGCTTTAATCCTTTGATTTATAGTACAGCATACAGTGGCAGAAGCCCTCAAAATCCGGATCCTCTATCTGCTCCCTGAACTGCCTGCACATACATTTTGTGTCCTCGCTTCTTTCTCTGACGCAGGGACAGTAGCCGCCGGTGCGCTTAAGACCTTCCTTAACGGTTCTGACTATATCCTTATCGGGATTATATTTTATTTTCATATGCCGGCCTCCTTTTAGTAAACTTGCGGCTTCAGCGGGCGCTTTTTCGGAAATCCGACGAAAGCCTGCCATTACAAAGGCTATGGCACGCGCAGGTGTTTTATGCTTTTATATTCAAATGCCGCAAAGCCTTTGTTACATTTATATTTTAACACCCGAACCGCCTTAAAACCGTGACTGAGTCTCATTATATCAAAAAATTTTTCGCGCCCGGCTTTTTAAAGCTCCGGACGCGAAAACAGGCTTTAAATCAATTCCTTCAGCTTATCAATATCCTTCAGCGTTATACAGCCTCGGCGGGACTCCACAAGTCCGTCGGCGGCAAAGCGCTTGAGCATACGCGCCACAACCTCCCTTGCGGAGCTGATATGCTGCGCTATCTGCTCGTGGGTCATCTTTATCTGCTTTAATCCGGTGCGCTCATACTCCGAAACAAGAAAAGAGGCAAGTCTTCGGTCAAAGCCCTTGAAGAGTATCTGCTGCATGGTCCACATTACCGAGGAAAAACGAGAGGTCAGAAGCTCATACATAAAGCACCTGACATAAATATTCTGTTCCGCGAGCTTTGAAAATACGCTTGATCCTATCGTTAACACAGCGCTGTCTCTTTCAGCGGTCATATGCGTGTCAAAGGTGATTTGACTTATAACGCAGGAGGCAGACAGAACGCAGGTATCGTTCGTATATAGTCTGAACAGCGTAATTTCCCGCCCCTCCTCAGACAGGAGATATGCGCGTATTTCGCCTGAAATCATCAGCAGCATGCCTGCGCAGCTGCTGCCGCCGCCCGGTATAATGCTGCCTTTTTTATATTCGGTTATGGAGGAGCTGTTCGCAGCCAAAATTCTTTCTTCTTCCGACAGCCGCTCCCAAAACGGCAGAGATTTTAAATACTCTTCTTTTCTTTCCATAAACGGCCTCCCCCGGAATCAGCGGCACTTATGCTCCCCGCAGCCGCGGCTTTGGCAGCCGTGCGCGCTGTCCGGATGTCTTTCCGAATGATGGGAGCAGCGAACGTCAGGATTATATCTGAGCGTGCCCTCCAGCAGATTTTTTACCGCAAGATCCGCGTCTCCGGATACGCCGCCGTACAGCGCTATGCCCGCCTCTTCAAGCGCCGCCCGTGCGCCGCCTCCGATTCCGCCGCATATAAGCGCGTCAACCCCGTTCGCCTTTAAAAATCCCGCAAGAGCTCCGTGACCGCTGCCGTCTGTGCTGACTATACTTTCGGCGGTTATCCTGCCGTTTTCGGCGTCGTAAAACTTGAATTTCTCCGTGTGTCCGAAGTGTCCGAATATCTGACCGTTTTCGTATGCTGCTGCTATTCTCATTTTTTCATTTCCTCTTTCCGTCATATCTTTTTTCAGCAGACGCGCGCATTCTCCCGCGCAGCAGGCGGCCGAGCCGCAGCACATACGGTAATTTCCGCCGGAAATTATCAAAGGACGGCCCTTCACAATACATTCCGCGATTTTGGTTCTCGCGCTTTCATATATTTCGGTCACGGTGGTCCTTGAAATATCCATGCGGCGGGCGGACTGCTCGTGAGTACGCTTTTCGAGGTCGATAAGCCTTACGGCTTCAAACTCGTCAAACGTAAGCATTACCGGCTCCGAATCTGCTCCGTTTTCAGCCGAAAATCTCGTAAACTCCGGCGCCGAGCATATTCTGCGGCACCTCTGCGGTCTCGGCATACAGCCGCCTCCATTCCGTCATATGTCGATAATGATTATAGCGCCTTAGTTTAAAAAAGTCAAGCGCGGATCTTAAATACGGAATTTTTCAAGCGCCTTTTTATGAAGCCTTTCGGTATGGCGCGGACTGTAATTTATATAACAGCTGATTTCAAGCAGCGGCTTTCCGCATACATATTTGAGAAAAAGCAGCTCGCTTAATACGCCGCCGTCAACCGCCTGTATTTTCCTTTCTATTTCAGAACGCAGACTTTCCGAACGCTTTATTTCAGATATATACTCATTTTGCTTTCCTGGGTTTAAAAGCATCATTTCGCCGAGCCTTTTTATTTTGGCGTTCTGAATAAGATAAAGGGAAAGGTACTTCTTTTTATCCTCGTCGTTCATTTTTGCTCCTTTTAAGTCCGGGTTTTATAAGCGCCGTAAACTGACCGTAGCTGTAATCAGTATGATGCTTAAGATTGTACTCGGTTTGTTCCTTTATAAGTCTGTTAAGCGGAGAGCTGGCGCTTTCCCGCCGCCTTTTAAGCTCATTCGACCACATAGCCTCTCCCCTGCGGCGGCAGGCGCCGCTGCAGTATTCTTCCGCACCGTCCGGAAGCTTCGCCCCGCAGCAGCGGCAATGCCTTTCTTCCTTTATTCTGAAATTGCTCCCGCCGCAGCAGGGGCAGCAATGCCGTTCCTCAAAGGGCGGCGAGGAAAAAGCGTGCGTCAGCGCACAAACCTCCGGCACAATAAATTCACATCCGCAATCACTGCAATAATACATTTTCATTTCTCCTTTCCTATATAAGAAAGTTAAGAAACAGCCGCGTGTAAACCGCGGTGAATAAAATATAAAATATTATTTATTCTTTATTTATTCTTTCGTAACAAAATTGGACAGAATATTGAATATAATATTTATGTAAAAAACTCGGAAAGGATAGGGACAATGAATTTCAGATACCGTATTATTCAGTTTATGTCGGGACGCTACGGACCGGACGAAACTTTTTTTATCGTTTTCGCGGTTTCTGTCGTTCTTTCCCTTGTCAATATTTTCCTGCGCTCCGTAATACTTCAGCTTTTAATATATACGCTGATGATATACGCGATTTTCAGAATGTTTTCGCGCAATATCGAGCAAAGAAGAAAGGAAAACGCCTGGGTCACCGGCAAGCTCGGTTTTTTTAAACGCAAGGGCGAGCTGCACCGGCAGAGAAGAAATGACAAATTCCACGTATATAAAAAGTGTCCCTCCTGCAAGGCGATACTCCGCCTTCCGAGAAGAGTCGGAGTGCACAGGACCGTGTGTCCGAAATGCGGCAGGGAATTTACCGTAAAGGTAAGAAAATGAAGCGGATTTCGTTTAAGAGGTTTTTGGGGATTCATTCAGCGGCTCTCGCAGCGGTGGTTTTATATCTGCTGTCGCCCGTAAAGTGCCCAATAAAATATTTTTTTCATTTCGACTGCCCCACCTGCGGCATGACCCGCGCGATGCTGTCACTCTTAAGGGGCGATGTCAGCGCTTATTTTGATTTTAATCCCGCGGCTCTGCCCTTTGTTTTAGTCGTACTCTTCGCGCTGCATAAAAATCTGTTCCCGATAAACAGCAGGGTAAAAAACGGAATTATAATAGGCGGAGCGGTATGTGTATTTATTACATATATTCTTAGAATTATTTTTGTAAATAAATAACATGCTAAAATAAGGCTTTTTATATTGCAAATTTGCTCAATATGTTGTATAATAAATCCATAATAAAATACAAAGGGGTTGTATTATGGATCAGAACAAAGTAGATATGTACATTATGACTAACCAGAAATATTTTCCTGCTGAAAAGATGATGTACATAAAGGAAAAGCTGGCGGCTATGGACGAGAACAAATTTACAATGGTTTCCACCATTGATATGAAGGATCCCACAACGGTTCTTCTGGTTTCGATTTTTCTCGGCGGACTCGGAATCGACAGATTTATGATCGGCGATACCGGAATGGGAATACTCAAGCTTCTGACCGGCGGCTGCTGCGGCATTCTTACTATTATTGACTGGTTTACAATCAGCAAGAAGACCAAGGAGCTTAATTTTACAAATCTTATGACCATGCTTTAAGGCTTGGGATTATACAGGAAAACCAAAAGGGCGGCGTTTGCTTTTGCATACGCCGCCTTATTTTCTGAAATTCACCTATCTGTAAGGAATCACACCGCGCTGCCGCTGTTAAGACCGAAGCTCACTGAAAGCGCTCTGTCGACAAGTCCCATTGAATTTGTATCAAGACTGCCCATTTTTTCTTTAAGGCGCTGCTTGTCTATAGTCCTGACCTGCTCGAGCAGCACTATTGAATCCTTGGCAAGACCGCAGCCGTCGGCATTAACCGATATATGGGTAGGCAGGTTGGTTTTGTCGCGCTGGCTGGTTATGGCGGCGGCTATAACGGTAGGACTGTAGCGGTTGCCGACGTCATTTTGTATTATAAGTACAGGTCTTACGCCGCCTTGTTCGGAGCCGACTACCGGGCTTAAATCAGCATAATAAATTTCTCCGCGCTTAATATTCATTTTTGTTTCACACTCCGATTAAATTTATGGATGACGGAAAATCAAACCGTCAGGCTATTTATATTTTTGCCTGTCTTCCCTTAAATTAATCAAATTTATTTTATATTACACAACATACTATGAGCAAGCTGTCCGGAATGTGAAAGAGCGACGAAGCTTTTAAATCACAGCTTTGCCGCAGAACCGAATTATAAAAATACGACGGCGGCAAAAAACGGCGCAAAAGTCTTATTTAAAGCTTTTGCGCCGTTTTTAATACGTTTGAAATTTTTGACAAAAGGTTTTCGGCTTTTCTCTGCCGGTACGGTGTCGGATTAAATTATTATCCTGCGAAGCTTTTATAAATCCCGCCGTCCTCAAGCCTTTTCCACAAAAAGACACCGTTTTCAAGCGTCATATAACTGTGGGGACTGTCCTCCTTAGGAATGGATACAGAGCCGGGATTCATATATATATATTTCTCATAAACCGTGTATCCGGGCACGTGGGTATGACCGTTGAGCAGAATATCGCCAGAACAGAGCGGAGGGAGCTTATTTTCGTTATAAACGTGTCCGTGAGTCGCGTAGATAACGCGTGAATCCAATAGTATAGCCGCGTAATCGGCAAGCACTGGAAAATCAAGCACCATCTGGTCTACCTCAGTGTCGCAGTTGCCGCGTACGCAGAAAATTTTATCCCTTAATGGGTTAAGCATTGCGATAACGCTTTTAGGCGAATACTCCTGAGGCAAATCGTTTCGGGGACCGTGGTACAGTATATCCCCCAGCAGTAAAATCCTGTCCGCCTTTTCCCTGTTAAAAGCTTCAAGCATGGCGCGGCAGTAATACGCCGAGCCATGAATATCCGAAGCGATAAATAATTTCATAGCATCACCCAAGACCCTACGCAAAGATCAGAAAATATGCCAGAACGACTATCCCGAGGACAATTCTGTACCAGCCGAAGACAGAGAAGCTGTGCTTTTTGACATATTCCATAAGAGTTTTTATGCATACACAGGAAACAAAGAAAGAAACCACCATTCCCGCGATAAGTATGCCCAGCTCATTCGGTCTGAAGCTGCTTTCCGATAAAAACTGCACAATCTTTAAGGCGCTTACGCCGAACATTGTCGGGATAGCCATAAAAAAGCTGAACTCTGCCGCAGCGGGACGTGAAATTCCTATTATAAGCGCACCTATTATTGTAGCACCAGAACGCGAGGTTCCGGGTACAATAGCCAAAAGCTGAAAAAGCCCTATAACGAGCGCCGTTTTATATGTAATATCCGCCGAAGAGCTCACTTTAAAGCTGCGGTATTTATTTGCCCTTTCCACGGCGATAAATAAAATACCGTAAAAAATCAGGGCGATTCCTATAACGATGACTCCTACCGTATTTGGAGTACCGTCCTCGGCGTACATCAGGGCGTCTATTTTTGAATCGACCAGAAGCCCCAGCGCAGACGGCACCGTCGCCACCAGAACCTTAAACCATAAAACCCACTGCTCCCTTTTGAAAATTCCGTTATCGCAGGAAAGCACCTTAGCGTTTTTATCCGGCATTTTAAAGGGCCACAGCTTATTCCAGAACAGCACAATAACTGCTATTATGGCGCCAAGCTGAATAACGTAATTGAACATTTCTGGAAATGAGGCGGAAACCCCGTCACCGAAGGACAGAAAGGTTTGAGTCAAAATCAGATGCCCCGTACTGCTTATGGGCAGCCATTCGGTTATTCCCTCTACGATGCCCATTATAATAGCCTTTATTATATCCAAAATAATACCTCCTGCGGCCGGACACAGGAAAATACCGGCTTATCTGCCGGCAATTTCCCTGTAAAGCCTGATATAAGCGTTTGCGGATACTCCCCAGCTATTGTCGCACTTCATACAGCGTTTTCTGAGAATATCCCAGCCGTCCCTGTCGGCATAGCCCGCAAGCACACGCCAAACGGTCTCCTCCATTTCGTGCGCGTTATAATTTTTAAAGGTAAAGCCGTTTCCTTTACTGTCGCCGCTGTCGGAAATAGTATCGTTCAGACCGCCGGTTTCCCTTACTATCGGAACTGTGCCGTAACGGAGAGCCACCATCTGAGCCAAACCACAGGGCTCGCTCTGACTCGGCATCAGGAAAATATCCGCTCCCGCATATATTCTATGCGCAAGCTGCGGATTAAATCCCAGCTTAAGTCCCACTTTATCGGGATATTTTGAAGCCATTTCATGAAAAAAGGTTTCAAACTGCCATTCTCCGGAGCCTAAAATCACAAACTGAAGCTCCGCCCTCAGCAACTCCTCAAAAACATGCTTTACAAGGTCAAGACCCTTATGCTTTACAAGTCGGGTAACCATTCCGATAACCGGAACGTCCTTCTTTTCGGGAAGTCCCATCTGGCTTTGCAGCATTTGTTTATTATACTCTTTTCCGGATAAATCGTCAACACTGTAATTTTTATAAATCAGTCCGTCGGTTTCGGGATTGTAGACGTCGTAGTCTATTCCGTTTACTATTCCGGTAAGCTTATAGGTAAACTGCTTCAAGATATTGTCAAGACCATGTGAATAATACGGATCTAAAATTTCCCTCGCATAGGTAGGAGACACCGTAGTTATTTTATCGGCGCACTGTATGGCTCCTTTCATAAAGTTGACGCAGTTATCATACTCGATTATGCTCTGGCTTTCATAAGGAATTCCCAGAACGTCGCCGTTAAGCTCCTTGCCGTATTTGCCCTGGTACTGGATATTATGAATTGTGAAAACCGTCTTTATGTTACGGTAAAACTCGCCCTCGCGGTACATCGTGTTAAGATAAACCGGCACCAGCGCGGTCTGCCAGTCATTGCAGTGAATTATATCCGGTATAAAGCCTATATGCGGAATTATATCAAGCACCGCTCGGGAGAAAAAGGCAAACCTCTCGGCGTCGTCGTAATAGCCGTAAAGTCCGTCCCGCTTGAAATAATACTGGTTGTCTATAAAATAATAGATAACCCCGTTCATATGCGCCTCAAAAATTCCGCAGTACTGCCGCCGCCACGCGACAGATACGGTTATACTTCGGATGAATATCATTTTTTCCCGCAGCTCATTTGGAATACTGCTGTAAAGCGGCATAACTATCCTGCAGCCTATAAGCCTTTTCCTGAGCGCCTTCGGCAGAGCTCCCGCAACATCCGCAAGTCCGCCAGACATCGCAAATGGATAAGCCTCGCTTGAAGCAAACAATACTTTCATTTTCTTCTCCGTTCCGCGGCAGTTAAAACCGCTTATAGAATCTGGTTCTTTTTAACAAACACACACCTGTCCGGTCTGCCTTTAAGCATCATATTCCCGCCTATGACCGCGTTCTTGTCCGCTATGACGTTAACAATATCGGCTCCAGAGCTTACGACGGTTTCCTGCATAAGAATACAGTTTTCCACCACCGCGTCCTTTTCAACAGTTACCCCTCGGAAAATTACGCTGTTCCTCACCCTGCCGTTTATAACGCAGCCGTCGGCGATTATGC
>CALWUZ010000084.1 GCA_944384845.1 uncultured Clostridia bacterium | reverse complement strand
TTCGGATCTTCTTCGGCAAAGGGGGAGTTCTCCCCTTTTTGAATCCCCCTGTTAATCTGAAATCCGATAACAGACATTTTTTTATGTTTTCAGTTTTCATTTTCTTAAAATCAAGCTTTTACGACCTTTTCCGATTTTATTTAAAAAATTCGACAGGCGTTTTTTCCTTTTTATATACCAAAAATTCAAAAAATCCGCTTTTGCGGCATTTTTCGGCTAAATTCAAAAATATTCGACATGCGCTTATAATGGCGCATATTTTTTTGCCGGGAAAAAAATAATTTGCTTAAACCGCGCCGTAATTGTTGATATTTTCCGCGGCTTTAAGTATAATAAAATAGACGGACTGCGTACGCGGCCGCCCTTAAAGCGACAGGAGGCAGTTATATTGGATTGCAAACAGTTTTTCAGACAAATAAACGGTAAAAAAATCGCTATGTGCGGAATAGGCGTCAGCAATACTCCGCTTATACTTAACTTTTTAAGCAAGGGGGCGGCGGTTTACGCCTGCGACCGCAGGACCCGCGCCCAGATAGGCGCCGTCGCCGACGAACTTGAGGCGGCGGGAGCGGAGCTGAGGCTCGGCGACGGTTATCTTGACAATTTAGAGGTGGACATTATCTTCCGCACGCCCGGCATGAACTTCAACCTGCCCGAGCTTGAGGCGGCGCGCAAAAAGGGCATTGCGGTGACAAGCGAAATGGAGGTTTTCTTCGACCTCTGCCCTGCCACGATATTCGCGGTTACCGGCTCGGACGGAAAAACCACGACCACCACCCTTATAGCCAAAATGCTTGAGGCGGAGGGCAAAACCGTCCATCTCGGCGGCAATATCGGAAAACCTCTTCTGCCGGAAATCGAAAATATCAGACCGGAGGATTTTGTGGTAGCTGAGCTTTCCTCCTTTCAGCTTATCTCCATGCGCAAGAGTCCGGACGTCGCGGTAGTCACCAACGTCGCGCCGAATCATCTTGACATTCACAAGGATATGGACGAATACGTCGAGGCCAAGAAAAATATACTCCTGCACCAGAACGCCTTTTCGCGTACGGTGCTTAACAGAGACAACGAGATTACCCGCGGCTTCAGAAAATATGTGCGCGGGCAGGCGCTTTCGTTCAGCATGGAAACTCCGCTCAAAAACGGCGCCTGGCTTGATACGGACGGCGTTATACACATGGCTTACCGCGGAATCGACGCGCCGATTATGCACAAAAGCGAGATAGCGGTTTTGGGCGAACACAACGTGGAAAATTATCTTGCCGCCATCGCCGCCGTATGGGGCTATGTGGGAATGGATTCCATTAAAAAGGTTGCCAGCGAATTTAAGGGCGTTGAACACAGGATTGAGCTTGTAAGGGAGCTTGACGGCGTAAAATACTACAACGACTCGATAGCCACAAGCCCAACAAGAACCATAGCCGGCTTAAAAGCGTTTGACCGCAGGGTGCTGCTTATCGCCGGAGGGTATGACAAGCATGTGCCGTTCGAGCCGCTCGCGCCCTATATTATAGAAAAGGTCAAAAGGCTATACCTCTGCGGCAGCACGGCGCAGAAAATCGAAGACTGCATACGGGCGGACAAAAGCTATAAGGGCGAGCCCGAAATAATCAGAACCGCGAATATCGACGAGGCGGTAGCCGCGGCGCACAGAGACGCCAAGCCCGGAGATATAGTGACCCTCAGCCCCGCCTGCGCCAGCTTTGACGCTTTTCCGAACTTTGCGGCGCGCGGAAATTATTTTAAGGAACTGGTAAACAAGCTGTGATGGATATAAAGGAAATTTTATTCGCGCTTTCCTCGGCGGATGCGCTCGGCAGCGTTAGGGAGGCGGCTGAGCTTTCGGAAAAATTTTTAAGCCGCTTCTGTGAGACAAGGCGGCTTCGGGGAGCGGGCGCGGTCGGATTTTTAAAGGGAAAAAGCGATTACACTATACTGCTCGACGCGCATATAGACCAGATTGGCATGATCGTGACCGACGTTGACGGGGACGGCTTCCTCACCGTTTCAAATTCGGGAGGAATAGACATAAGGGCGCTGCCCGCAAGGACCGTAACCGTTCACGGAAAGGAAAAGATACCCGCCGTTTTTTTTTTTTTTTTGCCCCATTTGTCTGACGGCAAGGCGGAATACACCGACATTTCAAAAATAAAGCTGGACACGGGTCTTAAGGAAAAAGCGCGCAGTATTATTAGCGCGGGCGACTATGTCACCTTTTCAGCCGAGCCTTTGCAGCTTGTGGGAGATACGGTTTCAGGCAGATCGTTTGACGACAGGGCGGGCGCGGCATGCCTTTTGAAGACCGCGGAACGTCTTTCGGGCAGAGAGCTGCCCTGCAATGTAATAATACTTTTAAGCGACGCCGAGGAGCTTGGTATGCGCGGCGCCGTGACTTCGGCTTTCGAGCTTGAGCCGGACGAGGCGATCGCCGTTGACGTAAGCTTCGGGGACGGTCCCGACATCCCGGAAAATGAGTGCGGAAGATTAGGCGGAGGAGCTATGATAGGCATATCTCCCGTGCTTGACCGCGCCCTTTCGGACAGGCTTGCAAGCATTTCCGAGGAAAACGGAATAAAATATCAGACCGAGGTTATGGGCGGCAAAACCGGCACAAACGCCGACGTTATTTCGGTCTCCCGCGGCGGGGTCAGGACCTGCACCGTATCGGTGCCTCTGCGCAATATGCACACCGAGGCTGAAACCTTAAGGCTTTCGGATCTCGAGTCGGTCTGCGCTCTGCTTGAAAAATACGTTTTGTCGGGAGGTCTTATGAATGCTTGACCTGCTAAGAGAGCTCACCGCACTTGACGGTGTCTCCGGCGATGAGGGAGCGGTGCGGGATTATATAATTTCAAAAATCAGCGGTCACTGCGAATATGAAACCGACCCTTTGGGAAACATAATCGCCTTTAAAAAAGGCAGAAACAGATCGGTCAAGAAACTGCTTGCCGACGCGCATATGGACGAGGTAGGGCTTATTATAACCTCCGTAACGGCGGACGGTTTTTTAAAATTCGCCGCGGTCGGCGGAATAGATACCTCGGTGCTTATGTTCAGGCAAGTGAAAATTGGCGGCGTAAACGGAGTTATATCCGGCAAGCCGGTGCATCTGATGTCCGGCGACGAAAAAAAGAAGCTTCCGAAGCCAGACAGCCTTTATATAGACATAGGCGCCGCCTCGCGGGAGCAGGCGCTGACGCTTGTAAAGCCCGGTGACAGGGCGGTCATACGCGGCGGCTTTTCACTCATGGGAAGCAGGGTAACGGCAAAGGCGCTTGACGACCGCATAGGCTGCGCCGTGCTTATATCGCTTCTGACAAAGGAAAGCGAATACGATTTTTACGCCTCCTTTACCGTTCAGGAGGAGGTTGGCTTAAGGGGCGCCAAAGCCGCGGCGTTCAGGGTCGCGCCCGACGCCGCCCTCGTGCTTGAGGCTACCACCGCCGCAGACACGGCGGGCGTTCCCGAGCAGGGAATGGTATGCCGGCTGGGGCAAGGTCCCGCCGTATCATTTATGGACAGGGCCACGGTCTACGACCGCGCGTATTACGAGGCGGCGCTTAAAAGCGGGATTAAATGCCAGCCCAAGACCGCTGTGGCTGGCGGCAACAACTCCGGAAGCCTGCATTTAAGCCGCGGCGGGGTAAGAACCCTTGCGCTTTCGGTGCCGTGCAGATATATTCATTCACCCTCGTCGGTCGCAGATATGAAGGATATAGAAAGCACTGAAAGGCTCGCGGAGTATATGATAAACGGCATCTGCTCAGGCAGGATAGAATGATAGCCCTTACGGAAAAGCTTCCGGGGATGCGCGGCGGACCCAGCGCGGAATATATAAGAATAAAATGCCTTTTTGACTGCTATAAAGAGGATAAAAACACCCTTTTCTGGCTTCAGGACGGCAGGCGGGCGTTAATTTCGCTTTCAGACGGGGATATGACCGTTTACCGTCGCGGCGGAAATGCTAAGGAGCTTACCGATTTTGTAAGAATGCTCTCTCCCCGCAGCGTTTTCAGCGATCTTGACACTCTTGCGGCAATAGGCTTTAAAAATATAAATAAGCTGAACGTTATGCGCCGCAGGGCGGACACAGCGGGCGTAACCGCAGGCGACAATCTTTCAAGCCGTGAAATTTACGATATTTTAAACGTAAGCGGCTTCTGTCTGCCTGAATATCAGTTTTTTGCGGTGGATTTCTGCCGCAGACTCAACCGCGGCGCGGCGGAATATTTCGCGCTTAAGGACAGATGCGCCGCCGTATCCTTTCATACGGGAAAATTTGCGCTTCTCTGCGGCATAGTAAGCCGCGAAAAGGGTCTGGGCACTTTGGCGCTCAGCGCGATACTGCAAAAAAACAGGGGAAGAGAGCTTCTGGCATGCTGCGGAGACAGCACTGCCGGATTTTATGAAAAAAACGGATTTCAAAAGCTTTACAAGGCGGGATATTGGTGCAAAAATCAAACATAAACAGCTTTTTTGATATTGATAAGAGACTTATTTCTATAGACGGTGAGATCATAAAAAAATGCGCGGAGCGTTTTGCCGAAATTGACGATATAACCGAATATAACCAGCTTAAGGTGCTGTCGGCGTTTATTAAAAACGGCGTAAGCGAAGCCGCTATGGCGGGCTCCACCGGATACGGCTACGACGACCGCGGCAGGGAAATACTCGAAAGGGTGATGGCGGACGCTATGGGCACAGAGGACGCGCTTATGCGGCACAATTTTGTTTCAGGCACCCATACGCTCACGGTGGCGCTTTTCGGACTCCTGCGCCCCGGTGATAAAATACTCTGCCTCACGGGCAGACCGTATGACACTATAATCGGCGTTTTCGGAATAGACTCAAAAACCGACGGCTCGCTTGCCGATTTCGGGGTGGAATACCGGCAGGTGGATTTGCTGGCTGACGGCACGCCGGACCTTGACGGAATAAGGCGGGCACTGTCGGAGGATAATTATAAAATGGCGTATATCCAGCGCTCAAGAGGCTACAGCACAAGACCCAGCCTTACCGTTGACGGAATAAAAGAGCTGTGCGCCGCGGTAAGGGAGGTTTCTCCCGGCAGCATAATAATGGTTGACAACTGCTACGGCGAGTTCACCGCGAAGCGGGAGCCGACTGAGGTCGGAGCAGACATTATCGCCGGCTCGCTGATAAAAAACCCCGGCGGCGGCATAGCGCCTACCGGCGGCTACATAGCGGGCAGGCATGAGCTTATAGAAAAATGCGCGGCAAGGCTTACCTGCCCCGGAGTCGGCAGAGAAGCGGGGGCGACCCTCGGCCACAGCCGCGAGCTTTATATGGGGCTTTTCTCCGCTCCGCATGTGGTGGGAGAAGCGCTTAAAACCGCGGTTTATGCCTCGCTGCTTTTTGAGAGCCTCGGCTTTCCGGTTACCCCGCGGTTCGGCGAGGAGCGCGGCGATATTATCCAGTGCGTGACCCTCGGCACGCGGGAAGGTCTTATCGCCTTCTGTCAGGGAATGCAGAGCGGCGCGCCGGTTGATTCCTTTGTCGTTCCGGAGCCGTGGGACATGCCCGGCTACGACGATCAGGTCATAATGGCGGCGGGCGCTTTTACGCTCGGAGCCTCTATAGAGCTTTCGGCGGACGGTCCTTTAAGAGAGCCCTACGCCGCATGGATGCAGGGTGGGCTTAATTTCCACAGCGCCCGCGCCGGTGTGCTTTTAGCGGCGCAGAAAATGCTCGAGGCAGGAAAAGTAAGCCTTTAAAAAGAAATTAACAGCGGAGTGATGAAATGAAAAAGGTTTTTTCCGGCGTCGTCTACGAGGTTCTGGCAATTTCAAACGGTATAATTTTTTCTTACCGCAAGGATATAATTGAGCAGAACACTGTGGTGGCGTATAAAATGATAACCTTTGACAACGGCCGTTTCACCGACGTTGCCAAAAATATATATCTGCTTACCAAATTCGGAAACGGCTATAAGTCTGTTCTGCCGCTCTGCGGCAACTATATAACCGCCAAATCCATTATACT
>CALWUZ010000083.1 GCA_944384845.1 uncultured Clostridia bacterium | reverse complement strand
GGTAGCCAAAGAGGCAAAGACTCTAAGGCTTGAACAAAGAGAAAGCCCGCGCCTTGAGACGCGGGTCGGCATTATGGGCTTTTAGCCCTTGTGCAAACCACCCGTTTGACGGGTGGTTATGATTTTCGCTGACAGGTGCGGCGGAAAAAATATAAAACAGCAAAAGGTCAGAAATATACGGCGTATTATTTGCCCTGCCCGTATTTTGCCACGATTTTTTTGATGCGGTCAACGGGGTCAAGCAGCTTGCTTATTGAGTTGTCGTAATTCAGCGTGTCCACCAGAAGCGCTATGTATTTAGACATATTAACGCTGCAGTACCATTCGCGCTTTAACAGCTCGTCCGGCTGGAAAATAAGATTGGTGGTAAATATCTTGTCAATTTTTCCTGCCCTGTAATACTCGTCGAATTTGTCAAAGCCCTCTACAAAAAGACCGAAGGTGGCGAAAATAAATATCCTGCCCGCACCTTTTTCCTTGAGCTTCTCTGCAATGTCAAGCATCGACTCGCCGGAGGAAATCATATCGTCCACTAAAATTAAATCCTTGCCGGTAATATCGTTTCCCAGAAACTCATGAGCTTCTATCGGATTTCTGCCGTTTACTATAACCGAATAGTTGCGGCGCTTATAAAACATTCCGAGCTCCAGCCCCAAAACCGAGGAATAGTAAATGCAGCGACCCATTCCGCCCTCGTCGGGGGATACTATCATAGTGTGCTCGCGGTCAAGCTTAATGTCCGGCACGGTTCTTAAAAGGGCTTTAATCATCTGGTATGCCGCCTGGACATTGTCAAAGCCGTCAAGAGGTATCGCGTTGTTTACCCGCGGGTCGTGAGCGTCAAAGGTGACTATGTTCTTTACGCCCATTGAGACCAGCTCCTGCAGCGCCATCGCGCAGTCCATGGATTCGCGCGTGGTTCTTCTGTGCTGCCTGCCCTCGTAAAGCATCGGCATTATTACGGTTATTCTTCTCGATTTGCCGCCGAGCGCCGCTATAACCCGCTTCAGATCCTGATAATGATCGTCGGGACTCATTGGAACCGTCTGCCCGTACATTTTGTAGGTGACGTTGTAGTTAAAGCAGTCGCAGATTATGAAGACGTCAAGTCCGCGCGCGGTGTGCTTCAGCACCGCCTTTGCCTCGCCTGTTCCGAAACGCGGGCAGTTTGCCGGAATCACAAAGGATTCATCGTCCGGAATATTGCGCCATTGCTTGAGATAATAGTCGACCTGCGACGCGATGTCCTCGCAGCCGCGCATACTTATCAGCGCCAGATCGCCGAAAGGTGTATGCTTGAAATCAATACTTGCCATTTTAAAAGCCCTCCGTTGAAAAAATCGGTTTGAAAAACCAGCCATATATATAATAACATAAATCATTCGACACCAAAAGACTTTTTTAAAAATTTTTTAATATTATTTTAAATGTCTCAGACAGATTAAATTTATGTTGAAGTGACCGGGGTATGAGGTTATAATTAAAAAAGGAAAGGTCGTGACAGTATGAGAATAAGATTCTGCGGCGCCGCGCACGAGGTTACCGGCTCCTGCACGCTGCTTGAAGCCTGCGGAAAAACCATAATGATAGACTGCGGAATGGAGCAGGGGCGCGATATTTACGAAAACGCCGACCTGCCGGTGCTGCCGTCTCAGGTGGATTTTCTGCTTCTTACCCATGCGCATATAGACCATTCGGGAAAAATTCCCGCCCTCTGCGCCGGCGGGTTTAAGGGACATATATATACTACGGCGGCAACTGCCAGGCTGTGCGAAATAATGCTGCTCGATTCGGCGCATATTCAGGAATTTGAGGCGGGCTGGCGCAACCGCAAGGCAAAGCGCGCGGGTACGGCTCCCTATGTTCCGCTTTATACTTCGGAGGATGTTAAAAAGGCTATGAAGCAGTTTGTCTCCTGCGGGTATGAGACCGAGTACCGGATATGCGACGGCATAACGGTAAAATTTACCGACGCGGGTCATCTGCTGGGCTCGGCGAGCATAACGGTTACCGCGGAGGAACACGGGGAAACCGAAAAAATTGTTTTTTCAGGGGATCTCGGCAACCTGAACCGCCCGCTTATCAAAAATCCGGGTCAGCCTGAGGAGGCGGACTATGTCGTTATAGAGTCGACCTACGGCAACCGCCTTCACGGAGAGAGACCGGATTATATAGGTCAGCTCACAAAAATCATTCAGGAAACCCTTGACAGGGGAGGAAATCTGGTAATACCCTCCTTCGCCGTAGGAAGGACGCAGGAGCTGCTTTATCTTATCCGTATAATAAAGGAAAAGGGGCTTGTTACGGGACACGGACATTTCCCGGTCTATGTAGACAGCCCTCTTGCCGTGGAGGCAACCGAAATTTACAGCGGCTCTATGAGCGAGTATTACGACGCGGAGACCGTCGCTCTGCTTGAGCAGGGGATAAATCCGATTAAATTTCCCGATTTGAAGCTTTCGGTCACGAGCGATGATTCGGTGCGGATAAACGCCGATAAAACTCCTAAAATAATACTGTCAGCAAGCGGAATGTGCGAAGCAGGGCGCATAAGACACCATCTGAAGCACAATCTGTGGCGCAGGGAAAGCACGGTGCTGTTCGTAGGCTATCAGTCGGAGGGAACGCTCGGGAGAATACTGCTTGACGGCGCAGCGAACGTCAGGCTTTTCGGCGAGACCATAAAGGTTAATGCCCGCATTGAACGGCTTGAAGGCATAAGCGGTCACGCTGATAAAAAAATACTGCTCTCCTGGCTTGAGGGCTTCAGGCAAAAGCCTAAAACGGTATTTGTAAACCACGGCGAGGACACGGTCTGCGACGAGTTCGCCCGCACGGTAACCGCTGTTCTCGGCATTCCGGCGGCGGCGCCCTATAATTCCGCCGCGTATGACCTTATTACCGGAATATGCGTTGACAAGGGAAGCAATAAAAAGGTTGAAAAGAAGTATTCCGCGCCGCGGAGAGAGTCGGCTGTATTCCCGCGGCTTGCCGCGGCGGGAAAAAGACTTGCCGGCATAATTGAGAGGTACAGGGAGGGTGCGAATAAGGATGTCGCAGCCTTTGCGGACCAGATTACCGCCCTGTGCAACAAGTGGGACAAATGATTTTATAAAGGAGCGGTTGCAATGCCGAAAATATATACAAGCGCGGACCAGCTTATAGGAAAAACTCCTCTTCTGGAGCTGACCAATATCGAAAGGGATAACGGGCTCAAGGCAAGGCTTCTGGCAAAGCTTGAATACTTTAATCCTGCCGGCTCGGTCAAGGACCGTGTCGCTAAAGCAATGCTTGACGAGGCTGAAAAAAAAGGAGAGCTGTCTGCCTCAGCGGTAATAATAGAGCCGACCTCCGGCAACACCGGAATAGGGCTTGCCGCCGTGGCGGCGGCGCGCGGCTACCGTGCCGTTATTGTTATGCCGGATACTATGTCGGAGGAGCGCCGCAGGCTTGTAAAGGCTTACGGAGCGGAGCTTGTGCTTACCGACGGTAAAAAAGGCATGGCGGGAGCGATAGAAAAGGCGGAGGAGCTTAAGCGCACTGTTCCGGGAAGCATAATCGCCGGTCAGTTCGTAAATCCCGCAAATCCTAAGGCGCATTTTGAAACCACGGGACCGGAAATTTTTGAGGATACCGGCGGCGAGGTTGATATTTTCGTCGCAGGGGTGGGAACCGGCGGCACCGTTACAGGCGTCGGAAAGTATTTAAAGTCTAAAAAGCCGGATGTAAAAACAGTTGCCGTCGAGCCGGCAGATTCGCCAGTGCTTTCAGGAGGAAAGGCGGGACCGCATAAGCTTCAGGGAATAGGAGCGGGCTTCGTGCCTGAGGTGCTTGATATTTCGGTCTGTGACGAAATTGTAACCGTAACTGCAGAGGAGGCTTATGCTGCCGCAAGACAGTTAGGACGCCGCGAGGGCGTGCTCGCCGGCATTTCGTCGGGAGCGGCTTTGTGGGCTGCCATAAAGCTTGCGGAACGTGCGGAGAATGAAGGAAAGACCGTCGTCGTGCTGCTTCCCGATACGGGAGACAGGTATCTTTCCACCGAGCTTTTCGGGGAATGACTTCTTAAATTAAAGAGGCTTTCCCTCAAGGGAAAGCCTCTTTCACGATTTCAGAGCATTGCTCCGTTTAAACGGCAGCGGATGTATCACAGCTTTGAGTCTGACAATGTGCCTGACTTTTATAAAGTATGCTTACCGCCGCGTACCGCCGGACAGTAAACATACCAGCATTATATCAGTACCGAGCGCTTTTAATACAGGCACTGTCTCTTTTGTCTGATTTTTGTCTCTGTCCGGTATTATTTTATGCCGGCGCGCGCCGTGAATACTGATAATTTTCTGGAAATTTCGGAGGTAAAATTTTGAATTACGAAGAAACCGTCGGCTATATTCACTCGCTCGGAAACTTTAAAAGACCGGCAGGGCTTGAGCGCATTGCGGCGGCAATGGATTATTTTTCAAACCCGCAGAACAGCTTTCGCTCGGTACATATAGCCGGAACAAACGGAAAGGGCTCGACCGCGGCGATGCTTGCCCGGATTTTTAAGGAGGCGGGCTTTAAAACAGGGCTTTTTATTTCGCCTTACATTATAAATTTCAGGGAACGGATTCAGATAAACGGAAGCTTTATTTCCGAAAGCGACCTTGCGGATTACGCGGGCAGAATTATCGATTCCGGCATCGATTTAAGTGAATTTGAGCTTATAACCGCCGCCGCGTTTCTCTATTTCTGCGAAAAAAAATGCGGCGTCGTGGTGGCGGAAACGGGACTCGGAGGACGGCTTGACGCCACAAATGTTCTTAACAACACCGCCGCCGCAGTCATTACCAGAATCGGACTTGACCACTCGGAAATTTTAGGGGATACGGTTGAAAAGATAGCGGAGGAAAAATGCGGAATAATTAAGGACTGTCCGCTTACGGTGGCTTCTCCGCGTCAGGCGCCGGAGGCGGAAAGAGTGATTGAAAAATATTCTGCCCGCCTTGTTGTGCCCGATGCTTCGCGGCTTGAGGTCCTTCACTGCGGACCTGACGGCAGTGAGATAATTTATAAAGAAAAAAAATATAAAATTTCGCTGCCCGGCGGGCATCAGATAGAAAACGCGCTTACAGCAATCGAAACTGCCGAAAGCTGCGGCTTCGGCATCTCTTATAAGGCGGTCAGAGCCGCGCTTTCAGATACTTTTTTTCCGGCGCGTGCCGAAATAATTTCCGTGTATCCGCGGGTCGTGCTTGACGGCGCCCATAATCCAGACGGCGCCGCGGCGCTGGCGGAAATCCTTGAAAAGCATGGCGGCAGGGCAACGGCTGTAATAGGCATGATGAGGGATAAGGACTGCCGCTCGGTGCTTAAAGCAACTCTTGTTCACTGCAGGGCGGCGGTGGCTGTGACGGTTGAGGGAATGAGCCGCTCGCTTTCCGCCCGGGAGCTTAGCCGCATCGCGGGCGAATACTGTCCATGCGCAGCCGCCGAAAGCTATAGTGATGCTGTTCGGAAGGCATATGAATTGTCCGAAGGAGGACCGGTTTTTGTTTTCGGCTCGCTGTATCTTGCCGGAGGTATCAGAGAAGAGCTTACAGATTTTTATAAAAATTTAAAATAGATTACCGTATTTGACAAATTTTTTGCGGACAAGCCTTTATTATATATTGGTAGGGGCTTGTTTTTTTATGCCCTTGACGTCAAAAGAGAGGTGAAATAAATGTCGGTGGAAATAAAAGTTAGCGGTGAAACGGTTACCGCCTATCTGTCAGGAGAGCTTGACCATCATTCGGCAAAGGAGATGCGCGAGGCTATCGACAGCGCCGTGGAGCTTAATATGCCCGCAAGGCTTGTGCTGAATTTTAAAAATATCAGCTTTATGGACAGCTCGGGAATAGGTCTTGTTATGGGGCGGTACAGAAATCTTAAAAAAACGGGCGCGGAGCTTTATATAACGGGAGCATCCGAGCAGATATACAAGGTAATGAAGCTTGCCGGGATTGAACGGCTGGCAAAACTGGAGGGACGCTAAAATGCAGGTAAATAATAAATTCAGTATGAACGTAATGGCGAAATCTGCGAACGAGGGCTTTACAAGGGCGTGTATCTCAGCCTTTGCGGCGCAGCTTGACCCGACGCTTGAGGAAATAAACGATATAAAGACAGCCGTTTCCGAGGCGGTGACAAACTGCATAGTTCATGCTTATAAGGAGAAAATAGGGAAGATTTACATATCGGCTGAGCTGTGCGAAAACAATCTCATAAAAATAAAGATACGCGATACAGGGTGCGGCATAGAAAACGTGGAAAAGGCGATGGAGCCGCTTTACACCACCGTCGGCGGTGAGCGCGCGGGGTTGGGCTTCGCCGTAATGCAGAGCTTTATGGATACCGTAAAGGTACGCTCTGCCGTCGGCAGGGGAACAAGCATCGTAATGACTAAAAAAATCAGCCGCCGCTTTACCGTTAATGCTTAAGGAAAAAACGGAGCGTGACCGCTTTATTGAGGAAAATCTCGGCTTGGTGCATTCTCTGTGCAAGCGCTTTACGGGGCGCGGCATAGAGTATGATGATTTGTATCAGGCGGGATGCATAGGGCTTATTAAGGCCGCCGATGCTTTTGACGAGCAAAGGGGGCTTTGCTTTTCCACCTATGCCGTACCCGTTATTATGGGCGAAATCCGCAGATTGTTCCGTGACGGCGGTTCGGTCAAGGTATCAAGAAGTGTAAAAGAGCTGGGACTGAAAATAAACCGTGAAAAACAGCTGCTTGAGCAGCGCCTCTGCCGCGAGCCCACCGTTACGGAGCTGGCTGCGGCGGTAGGAGTACCGGCAGAGGATATAACCGAGGCGATGTGCGCTATGCAGCCTACCGTTTCCCTGACCCGCGAGGATGACGGAGAGGTCAGTGAAACGGATCTGCCTTCTGTAAGCACCGAGGATGAAATATCAGACCGTCTTCTGCTGGACTCTGCGCTTGAAAAGCTCGGAGACTCTGAGAAGCAGATTGTAATATACAGATATTATTACTATTATACTCAGAGCAAAACAGCGGAGCTGCTTAATATGACGCAGGTACAGGTTTCGAGGGCTGAAAAAAAGATACTTTTGAAGCTGCGGGAAATAATAAAATAGCATATATGAATATTTGCCGGAAAAAGGCATATATACTATATGTTGTGGAATTATGCAGAAAGAAAAAAATCTGCAAAATTCTCGCAAAAAAGTGTTGACAAAGGGAGAGTGATGTGGTATTATAATCAGGCGCTCTAAAAAA
>CALWUZ010000082.1 GCA_944384845.1 uncultured Clostridia bacterium | reverse complement strand
TCCGTTTTTAAAAGATTACGCGCGCTCCATATATTCGCCGGTGCGGGTGTCAATTCTTATCATATCGCCCTCGTTGATGAAAAGCGGAACGCGTATCTCCGCGCCGGTCTCGAGCGTCGCCGGTTTTGTGGCGTTTGTGGCGGTATCGCCCTTGAAGCCGGGGTCGGTCGCCGAAACCTGAAGCTCCACAAAGGTGGGCGGCTCAACGCCGAAAACCTTGCCCTTGTAGGACAGCACCTTGCAGACCATATTTTCCTTTACAAACTTGAAATTGTCGCCGAGCTCGCTTTTGTTTATCGGAACAAGCTCATATGACTCCTGATCCATAAAATAGTAAAGATCGCCGTCGGAATAGGAATACTCCATATCCTTTCTCTCGACATACGCCGTCGGGAACTTGGCTGTCGGATTATAGCTTTTTTCAACTACCGAACCCGTAATTACGTTTTTAATCTTCGTTCTTACAAAAGCGGCTCCTTTTCCGGGTTTTACATGCTGAAATTCAATAACCTGAAGAACATTTCCGTCCTCCTCAAAGGTTACTCCGTTTCTGAAATCACCGGCACTAATCATACTTTTTAATTCCTCCAAATGCAGTTTTACATATATTGAAATTATAAGGCATACCGGACGATTTGTCAAGATTTAGTATTTTTCCCGGCGGAGGGCGCGCGGAGCGTCATTCCGACGTTTCGGCGGATTCCGGATTATACTCGGTTACCGTGCCGTCGGTGCCGGTATGGCTTATAAGCTGGTTTTTATCATTGTAAACAAAGGTTTCGCAGAGTATATTGCCGTCTCTGAAGCCGAAGAGGTACCGCTGCAAAACAGCAGAATCAGACGCGTTTTCCGACAAATCGGAATTTATATCGGCGGAGCCTGAGTTTACCGGAGTTTCACCGTCGGCAAGCAGGCGCTTCATTCTTACCAAATCTCTTACATCAACCTCACCGTCGCCGTTCAGGTCGCCCTTATCGTCGTATACGGCACTTATGAGATTATTATTGCCGTCGTAAGCCATTGCTTTGGTAATGCCGCTTATATCCGTATGTCTGACCGGCAGGTTAAGAGCATTGTAAACCGTGACCTTGCTTTTTCCGTCCGGATAAAGAACCGACGTAAGATTAAGATTGCCGTCATAAGCGTATTCGGTAACGCCGCCGTCCTCAGCCTGAAATTTCACAAGCATTCCGCCGCTGAAATACGCAATACTCTTTTTGCCGCCCGCGGCGGTAATGCCGACCGTAAGACCGTCTGCGGTCTCGGTGTATGCAAAAGCTGTCTTAATACCGCTCTCCTCATCGGTCACCTGCTCGGAAAGCCTTCCCGCTCCGTCGTAGACATTGCGGAAATAACCGCTTTTGCCGCCCGTGCCGGTTTCTATTCTTCCCTGTTCATTATAGGTATAATATACGGTTTCCCCGCCGGTATTTCCGACCGAGAGCAGATACCCGTTTTTATAGGTGAGATTAAATACGGAAGCTCCGTCGGTCACGCCGGTGACAAGTCCGTCTGTCAGAGTAAGCGTAATCTTTCCGGCGGCAGAATCGGTTATCTCTATTTTATTATCGGAATAGGAAATCACGGTTTTATTAAGATTTTTATCCTCCGCGGCAGTAAGCCTGCCGGAGAGGTCAAAATAGAGCTTTCCGGTTTTATTGCGGTCAAGCACCCAGCCGTCGTCAAGTCTTGTCAAAATATAGTTTTCCCTGCCGTGCGAATAGGCGGCGTAGGTATTGGCAGCCGTCCTTGTATAGCCGCACCGAACCGACGGCGTTTCATAAATCCACACTATATCCCCGTAAGCCTCAAGCCGCATTTCAAAATTGTGATACCAGCCGGCTCCGAGACTGCCGCTTACAAGCCTTGACGAATCATAGGAAATTGTAAACGCGGTTTTCCCGTCCGCCGCGGGGCTTATAAGCTCGGTTCTGATAATATGGCTGCCGCGGCTTAAATCCACGGCGTTATTATAAATGCTCTGCTCCGAGGAATTTTCTCTTGCATATTCTTGGGGTTCAGCCGTCGAAGGCGCGTCCGGACAGACCGGTTCTTTTTCGAGGACCACCACCGCCTGACTGCCTAAAGCCTTATATGCCGCCTCAACGTCCGCCTTCAGATAGTGCTTGTTTGCCTGCCGCTGAGGATCGTTAAATATGTAACAGCTGTCATCATAGCCCACAAGCAGCAGACAGTGCTCGGGAGCTATCCATGTCATTGTCGCAAGCTGTTTTCCCGGATATGACTCTTTCATATCGGTCGTAGCCCAGGTTATGACCGGTATTCCGTTGTCTATGTACTCCGAGCATAACTGCGAAAGCGTTTTCCCGGTAATATTCTCGCCGTAAAAATCACTGCCGGCAAGCGCTTTATCCAGCGCCTTTTTGATAACCGGCGCATAGCAGCCGAATCCGCTTCCTCTTGGATTTCCCCCGAAGCTGACGTTCGGGTCAAAATTATCTGTATCCGACGTCATATCAAGATAATTATCTATAAATCGGTCTACCGTTATATCTATTCCGGCAGCTTGCAGCGCCATTACCGTGCTTACGCTCTCACAGCCGGTCGGATAAACGCCGACCTGACTTATATACGGCGCGGCAACAGAAACCTCATTGCTGTGGCTGACATCGGTGATAATATCCTTTTCCTCAAAAAGCCTTATTTCGACCGCCTTTATATTCTGACCCACTATTCCCGCATAGCCGCTGTCGGTATCGAGGCTCCCGGCTATATTGTACCTGAGCTTTACGCTCTTCATCCATTCCGGATCGGCGTTGCTGACCCACGGAAGCCATCGGTCGGTATACGCGCGGAACATAACCACAATATTTTCGGTTATAGAGGTTCCGCTCTTTGTACAGACCTCAATTTCAAGAGTTTGTATCGGTTTGCTGAAAACCCCTGCGTAAGCGTCGGCTCCGGTGTCGGTGCTTTTGACAGCCGAATAATATCCGGACTCACCCTCTGCCCTTACCCTATATGAAAGATAGTACTGCTTTGAAGGGTCTGTCTGTATCTTTAAGGTATTTATAGTTCCCGACTGCATCAGAGTTACCCTGTTGAAAGAAACAAAGCTCTGGCTTCCGTTTGCGGTAAAGCTTAAAGCCGGAGACTCCTCTTTTCCGGAAATCTCGGTAATCCCCTCGTCCGGCTCTCCTTGCCCGCCCCGCTCGTCAAACAGCCGTATTTCCAGCCCCTCGATATTTTGACCCGGAAGACCGGCATAAGAGCCTAATTTATCAAGCGTTCCGTCCAGACCGTATTTCGACTTTACGCTTTCCATCCATTCCGGATCGGCGTTGCTGACCCAAGGAAGCCATCTGCCGCCGGTCTTTGTGCGGTACATAACCACAATTTCAGATTTTATCTCCGCGTCTGTGCCTTTTTCTAAAACTCTTATCCTTATGCACTGCATGGCGCGCTGTTTAGCTTCGCTTTCACAATCTCCGGTGCCGGCATATGCGTCCGCCGCAGTAGCAAGGCTGCTTACTTCGCCGAAAAAATAGGTCAGACCGCTGTTCTGAGTCTGATATTCCAGATAATAGGAAGCGTTAGGGTCGGTAGTAAGCCTTAATCCGGTTATGCCCGAATCGGTCGCCGATGTTTTAAAGGTCTTCCACTGCTTTGAGGAGGCAGTGCCGGTATAATACTTCATGCTGAGCGCAGACGTACCGTTAACCTCCGCCGCGCCCGCCGTAAGGCAGCCGGAAAAAACAGCGATAACCGTTGCCAGTGAAACTGCCGCAGTCAGAAAAAGCCTTTTAAGTTTAATCATATGTAATTCCTCATTCCCGGCATAAAAGCCGAACAGCATGATACATTCGGGGCGCCTTAACAAGACGCCCGTAATACAGGTTTATATATATTATACTACCGGTCAAGCATTACCGCAAGACCTATTTGCCGCGTTTTTCGGCTTTTGGGTTTTCGCAGTCGGTTTGTATTATTTTATCGTTATAGCCCCGGGCTGTCGCGGGTTACATAACGTGACGAATCATAGGAAATTGTAAAGGCGTTTTTTCCGTCCGCCGCGGATACGTCCGGACAGACCGGTTATTTTTCAAGGACTACCACCGCCTGACTGCCCAAAGCCTCATATGCCGCCTCAGCGTCCGCTTTCAGATAGTGCTTGTTTGCCTGCCGCTGAGGATCGTTAAATATGTAACAGCTGTCGTCATAGCCCACAAGCAGCAGACAGTGCTCGGGAGCTATCCATGTCATAGTCGCAAGCTGCTTGTCCGGACGCGCCTTTTTCATGTCGATTGTAGCCCAGATTATAACCGGTATACCGTTGTCTATGTATTCCGAGCATAACTGCGAAAGCGTTTTCCCGGTAATGTTCTCGCCGTAAAAATCACTGCCGGCAAGCGCCTTCTCCAGCGCCTTTTTAATAACCGGAGCATAGCAGCCTATTCCTTCGCCTCTCGGATCGCCTCCGAAAGTGACGTATGGGTCGAAATTATATGTATCAGACGTCATATCAAGATAATTGTCTATAAATCGGTCTACCGTAATATCTATTCCGGCGGCTTGCAGCGCCATTACCGCGCTTACGCTCTCACAGCCTGTCGGATAAGAGCCGACCTGACTGATATACGGCGCGGAGATAAGCATTTCATTGTTGTGGGCGCAGTCGGTCAAAAGCTCTTTTTCCTCAAAAAGCCTTATTTCGACCGCCTTTATATTATTGCCGTCTAATCCGGCAAAGCCGTCCTCACCGGCATCAAGCTCACCGGCTATATTGTATCTGAGCTTTACGCTTTCCATCCACTCTTCGCCGGCATTGCTGACCCATGGAAGCCAGCCGTCCGCCGCGGTATAAACACGGTACATGACCACTATATTTTCCGTGACCTTTGAGCCGCCGTTTGTAAGCACGTCTATTTTAAGACATTGTATCGGGCTGCCGTAAGCTATGGCGTATTCGCTCCCGCTTGTATTTCTGCTGTCTATGGCGGAATAATAATCTCCGCCGCCCTCAGTCTTTACCTTATAAGAAAGATAATACTGCTTTGAGGTCGGTGTGACTATCTTTATAGCATCAATGCTTGACTGCAGCGGCGTTACCCTGTCGAAAGGGATGAAATTCTGACTGCCGTTTGCGGTATAGCTTAGAGCCGGAGTCTCTTCTTTACCGGAAAATTCGGTTATGCCGTCTGAGTCTTCAGATTGACCGCTTTCATCAAAATGGTGACTTTCGACACTTTCTATATTCTTTTCGCGGATTACGTCAGAACGGCATCCGGAAGCTAAAGCTATAACAGCTGCCAGTAAAACTGCCGCAGTCAGAAAAAGCTTTTTAAATTTAATCATATGTAATTCCTCGTTCCCGGCTTAAAAACCGAACAGCAGGTACATTCGGGGGGCGCCTTAACAAGACGCCCGTAATACAAGTTTATATATATTATACTACCGGTCAATCGTTACCGCAAGACCTATTTGCCGCGTTTTTCTGCTTTTTGGGTGTCGCAGTCGGTTTGTATTATTTTATCATTATAGCCCTGGGCTATTGCGGGATACATATTCTCGGTGTCCGATGTCGGCTGGATATTGTATGTGCCGTATTTATTTATCAAATCAAACGCCGTCGCGGGCATGCCGTCGATTCTGAGCGCCGAAGGATTATCAACATGCGGTTTTCTGTTATTTTTTTCCTTTGACATATTTTCACCCCCTCGGTTTTATTATGCGCCGAAATATAAGCTCTAACCGTTTGACAGAAAACGCGGCGTGTGATATACTAACATTTGTGATTTTAAGGTTTGACCGGAGGAATATCAATGCTTGACATTAAATTTATATGCGAAAACGCAGACCTTGTAAAAGAAAACATCAAAAAGAAATTTGAAGACGCCAAGCTTCCACTCGTGGACGAGGTCATTTCGCTTTACGGCGAAAAATGCGCCGCCAACAGCCGCGCAAACGAGCTTCGCGCCAACCGCAACCGCGTAAGCAAGCAGATAGGCATGCTTATGGGACAGGGCAGGCGCGGCGAAGCCGAGGAAATGAAAAAAATTGTAAACGAGCAGGCGGCGGAATTAAAGGCGCTTGAGGAAAAGGAGGACGAGCTTTCCGAAAAGGTGCTTGAAATCCAGATGAAAATTCCGAATATTGTGGATAAAAGCGTTCCGGTAGGGAAGGACGACAGCGAAAACGTCGAGGTTGAAAGATTCGGAGAGCAGACCCGCCCCGATTTTGAAATACCCTATCATACCGACATAATGCAGATGTTCGACGGCATAGACAAGGACGCCGCCGGCAAAGTCGCGGGCGAAGGCTTTTACTATCTTATGGGAGATATAGCAAGGCTTCATTCCGCGGTGCTTTCCTACGCGCGGGATTTTATGATTGACAAGGGCTTTACCTACTGTATTCCGCCTTATATGATAAGAAGCAGCGTTGTCACGGGAGTTATGAGCTTTGAGGAAATGGACGCGATGATGTATAAGATAGAGGGCGAAGACCTTTATCTCATCGGCACCTCCGAGCACTCTATGATCGGAAAATTTATCGACAGCATAACGCCGGAGGAAAATCTGCCGCTGACGCTTACGAGCTATTCTCCCTGCTTCCGCAAGGAGAAGGGCGCGCACGGAATCGAGGAGCGCGGCATTTACAGAATACATCAGTTTGAAAAGCAGGAAATGATAGTGATCTGCCGCCCTGAGGAGAGCATGACATGGTTCAATAAAATGTGGAGCTACTCGGTCGAGCTTTTCCGCAGTCTGGATATACCGGTGCGCACCCTCGAATGCTGCACCGGAGACCTTGCGGATTTAAAGGTGAAATCCTATGACGTTGAGGCATGGAGCCCCAAGCAGCAGAAATACTTTGAGGTGTGCTCCTGCTCAAACCTCGGCGACGCCCAGGCGCGCCGACTCGGCATAAGAGTGCACGGAGCCGACGGTAAAAAATACCTCGCGCATACGCTCAACAACACTGTGGTCGCCCCGCCGAGAATGCTTATCGCCTTCTTGGAAAACAATCTCCGTTTCGACGGCAAGCGCTACAGCGTGCTTATTCCGAAAGCCCTGCAGCCTTATATGGGCGGGAAAACCGTTTTAAACAGCAAATAATTCAAAAGTCAATGCAGGCGGTAGGGCAAATGCCCTCCCGCCTGTTTTTGTTGTGCAGCAAAAGCGTGCGGTTCCGGAATCAGAAGCGCACGCTTTACGTTATACCGTTTCTACTTTAATTAAATTAGTGTTGCCCGACTTGCCGTTTGTAACGCCGCCGGTTATAACTATTTTATCGCCGTCGGACAATCCGAGCGTCTGCTTGGCAAGCTTAAGCGCGTTATAGAACAGAACGTCGGTCGAGGGATAGTTCTCGCACATCACCGGAATAACGCCCCAGGAAAGCGCAAGCTTGCGCCAGGTCTTCTCGTCGGTTGTAAGCCCCACTATATCCATCGGCGGACGGAAGCGCGAAACCATTCTGACCGTCATACCCGAAAGGCTGCAGACCGCTACCGCCTTGGCGTCTATATCAATCGCCATGCCGCAGGTGGCGTGGGAAATTGCGTCCACCATGTTTTTGATTTTGAAGTCCGCGGCAAGAAAACGCTTTTTATAATGAATGTTTTTTTCGGTGTTTTCGGCTATCCGTGCCATTGTTTCAACCGCTAAAACCGGATATTTGCCGGCGGCGGTCTCGCCCGAAAGCATTATCGCGCTCGTACCGTCGTAAACCGCGTTTGCCACGTCTGAAATCTCGGCTCTGGTAGGTCGCGCGTTTGTTATCATCGACTCCAGCATCTCCGTAGCGGTAATCACGCGTTTTCCGAGCATCCGGCATTTGGTGATAAGCTTTTTCTGAATGGCGGGAAGCTCTTCAAACGGAATTTCAACGCCCATATCGCCGCGCGCGACCATAATTCCGGCGCATTCCTCTGAAATTTCCTCAATATTATCAACTCCGGAGCGGTTTTCAATCTTTGCAATAAGCTCGATCTCCTTCGCGCCTATCTCGTTGAGAAAATTCTTGATATCGAGAAGGTCCTGCCTGCAGGAGACAAAGGAGCAGGCGATAAAATCCACTCCCTCCTTAATTCCGAAAGCTATATCCTGCTTGTCCTGCTCGCTTAAATACTTCTGCTTAAGCGTCTTATCGGGAAAGCTCATGCTCTTGCGGTCGGAAAGGACGCCGCCCACAAGCACCTTACAGTTGACGTCGGTTTCGGTGGTGCCTACGACCTCAAACGCCATAAGCCCGTTGTTAAGAAGAACCTTATCTCCTTTTTCAAGGTCGTGAGGCAGACCCTTATAGTTAATCGACACCCTTTTTTCGTCGCCCTCCACCTCGTCGGCGGTAAAGGTAAAGCTGTCGCCCTCGTTCAGGGTAATCTTTCCGTTCTTAAAGGTTTTAATCCTGTACTCCGGTCCCTTTGTATCAAGCATTATCGCTATCGGAAGCCCCAGCTTTTTTCTGACCTTTTTTATAATATCGATACGCTTTTTGTGGTCCTCATAGGTATTGTGCGAAAAGTTAAGGCGCGCAACGTTCATTCCGGCCCGGCACATGGCGGTTATGGTTTCCTCATCGGAGCAGGCAGGCCCCAGTGTGCAGACGATTTTTGTTTTTCTCATTGATTATCACCCGTTATTTCATTGAATTTTTTTGAAATTTCCTGTTCCTCTTCCTTCATAACCTC
>CALWUZ010000081.1 GCA_944384845.1 uncultured Clostridia bacterium | reverse complement strand
CCTCAAGGCTGTCGTAATAGGTTATATCAAGGAAATGCCAGTAGTCAAGACCGGCTCTTTTGAGCTTTTTGTCGTCGGGGGAAAAACCCATAGGACCTACGAGGTGCAGTCTTGCACCTGTGGCGGCACAGGTACGGGCGACATTTCCTGTGTTTTGAGGGATTTCCGGTTCAACCATAACAATATTTATTTTTGGCATTATTATCACCGTTTTTTTTAATTTAAAAGTTGTTATAAGGTTAAAGTTGATTACTTATAATTGACAAAACCGAAATCGGACATTTTTAATCCGAGCTTCGGATAAAGAATATCTTTTTCTATGTGCAGCATTAAGTTATCAATACATTTTGAGCATTCTTCCGCAATCACATTTTTATCTTTGTTTTCGGTTTCGGGAGTAAAAAAATCGTCGAATTTGACTTTCATACCTTTATACAGAGTTGATTTTCCTATATCGAATTTTCCGTAAGTTTTACCGTTGGAGTAATGAACCGAGCAAATATCATCTTCAGAAATATAAAACCAACAATCAATATCATTTTTCGAATCAGTATAATCAATATAAAAATATTTTTCATAGGAGTATATATCAACTATAATTGAATATTCCGCAGATTCATAGGGAAAGATGGAAAACCATCCGTTGCCGCTAAGTTCACCGTAAGTGTCAACCCAAGAAATCAGCGCCCAGTATTTGTCTGCCTGCAGATCGACTTTTCCGCAGTTAAGACAAAAATATTTACCGTAATCGTGCGCCGCAGGGGTTTTGTCGCCAATATAAGAATATCCGCATTTTGTGCAGGTATATTCCGTAAATCCGCCGGCGGTACAGGTGGCGGCGGTGACTTTTTTGGAAAATGTGTGATTGCAGACAGAGCTTGTCTGAGATTGCGGAGCCGACGGTGATGGCGACGAAGATGGCGGCAAGCTGTTTTCCGTATGCTTTTCTTCAAAACTTGAACCGTTTTCACTGCTGCCGTCAGGAACGCTTTCATCTGAAGCCGTTGAAGAAACCGGGACGCTCGTTTTCAGAGAAGATGAGCCGTTTGACGATAAATCCTTTTCAGAGCCGCATCCTGCGGCAGAAAAACTCAGTATTGCGATTAAGAGTGCGGAAATAATTCTTTTCATTTTGTATATGCATAATAAAATCGGTGTGAAACGACCGGTTGTTATTATTCTCCTTTCGTAATTAATAAGAAAATTTCGGTTAAATAAGACTGTAACCGACGTATTTTTAAATATTGCTGCACCGTAAAAAATTTAACAGCGGACACAATAGCATATATAACCTGTTTTGGATAATTATACTTTTAAAAAAATAGCTTGTCAAGCGGTCAAACAGGAGTTATAATGCAATTATAGATATTTTAAGGAGACATAATATGAAAATGCAGGAAAGCGTGCTTGCACGCGTAAGAATGGTAGAGGAAAAAAACGGGATCAGATACGCGAAGACCGACGGGAAACTTTATAAGGCAATGAGGATTATATATACCCTGGCTTTTGCCTACACTATGGGCATAAACCTTATTTTTATCGCCGGAATGTTTCTGCTTCATTTCGGAACGGATAATTTCCCGAACGTTATGAATACCCTTATTTCGGTCTGCGTCTGCACGGGGCTAATTATTGCCGGCTATGTTTTAAGCTTTTTCAGATTTAAGCTGACGGCGGGAATATTAAGCGTTGTGCCCGAAGTGTTTCTTATAGTCTCCTTCGGCGCGGTTATGAAGGATTCGCTTGGCTTTTTAGGCTATATGCCCTCCTTTTACTGGCGGCATTTTATTCCGCTTGCCGTAATGATAATAACAATGTCCGCGTCGGTATTTATCGCGGTCAGGGCAAGGCTCAAAACCCAAAAGCAGTATAAAAAGGTTATGGACAATCTCTACAGGATTTATAACGAGAACGGCGGAGAAATAACCGACGGTCAGTGGGAGGAATTTTTAAAGGATTACGATCCTACCGATTACACCAAGCTTTTTAAAGCTAACGAATGATTTGAGGAAAATGCACGCCGCCCCGGAATGTCAAACAGCTTTAACAATATTTGATAATAAACAGCAAAAGAGACGATCAGCCCGGATCGTCTCTTTTTATAGTAAAACAAGCTATTTTTTGCCGTAGAAGCTTTCGGCTAGCCTTACGGTTTCCATAGCGTCCTTCGCATAAAAGTCCGCCTTTATCATATCGGCATATTCCTGTGTAAGCACCGCGCCGCCGGCTATTACTCTGATTTCAGGATCGGTTTCGTGAAGAAGCCTGATCGTTTCCTCCATCGACGGCACCGTGGTGGTCATAAGCGCGCTCAGACCGACGAGGCGGCAGCCTGTCTTTTCAGCGGTCCCGGCAACAGTCTGCGGAGGCACATCGCGTCCTAAATCTATTACGTCAAAGCCGTAGCTTTCGAGCATGACCTTAACTATGTTTTTGCCTATATCATGAATATCGCCCTTAACGGTCGCCAGAATCACCCTTCTGCCGCTGTCTCCGTCTTTTTTCGGAAGCCTGCTTTTTATAACCTCAAAGGCGGCGGATGCCGCCTCGGCGCTCATCAGAAGCTGGGGAAGAAACGCTTTTTTTGCCTCGAAATCCGCGCCTATTCTGTCGAGCGCGGGTATAACGTACCGGTCGATTATTTCAAGCGGCGGGACGGAATTTAACAGAGCTTCCGCCGCGGCTGCTGCGGTTTCCTTTACGCCTTTTACAACCGCCGACGTCAGATCGGCGCTTCCGTTTTCCGGCGCCGGTTCGCTTTGGACTTCAGTTCCGGAGGCGTAGGCTATATAATCAGCGCAGGCAGCGTCATTGCCGGATAGCGCCCTGTACGCAAAATAGGCGTTCATCATAGACTCGGAAAAGGGGTTCATTATCGCGCAGTCGAGCCCAGCCGCAAGAGCCGCCGTGAAAAATGCCGAGTTTATCAGCTCGCGGCGCGGAAGTCCGAAGGATATGTTCGATACTCCGAGACTGGTTCTGATTCCGGCGCTTTTCAGGAGTCTTATGGTTTCAAGCGTGATGTTGGCGCTGTCCTGATTGGACGAAACTGCGAGGGCGAGAGGATCGACGATAATTTCCTTTTTTGCTATACCGTACCCGGCGGCTGTCCGGATTATTTTTTCCGCCAGTGCGAAGCGTTCCGCGGCGGTATCGGGTATACCGTTTTTATCAAGCGTCAGCGCGATGACCGCACCGCCGTATTTTTTTACGAGAGGGAAGACCTTATCCATGCTTTCCAGGTCTGCGTTTACCGAGTTTATAAGCGCTTTTCCGTTGTAGGCGCGCAGTGCTTTTTCGAGTGCGGAGGCGTCTGAGGTGTCTATCTGGAGCGGAAGCTCGCACACCGCCTGAAGGCTTTTTACCGCGGCAAGCATCATTTCGGCTTCGTCGATTTCGGGAAGACCGACGTTTACGTCAAGTATATGAACGCCCTTTTCCGTCTGGGACAGACCCTCGCTTACAATATAGTTTATATTTCCTGCACGGAGCGCCTCCTTGAATTTGGGCTTGCCGGTGGGATTTATGCGCTCGCCTATCAGCACGGGACTGTTTCCCACAGCAACAGCATGAGTGTAAGAGGAAACAAGCGTATCGTTTCTTTCCTGAAACTTTTGCAGAGGAAGACCGGAGGTTTTTTCAATGGTTTTCCGCATATATTCCGGCTCGGTTCCGCAGCAGCCCCCTAAAACTGCGGCTCCGCAAAGGGCGATTTTGCGCATGCTGTCCGAAAAGCTTTCGGCGTCTACGTTATACACGGTAACTCCGTCAACGCTTTCTGGCAGTCCTGCGTTGGGATTTACTATCACCGGCACGGAAGCGTATTCGCAGAGAGCTTTGACGGTCGGAAGCATTTTATCCGGTCCAAGGGAGCAGTTGATACCAACCGCGTCGGCTCCGAGTCCCTCAAGCAGGGCGACCATAGCCGCCGGGTCGGCGCCGGTCATAAGCCTTCCGCTTTCGTCGTAAACATTGGTTACAAATACCGGAAGAGAGCTGTTTTCCTTAGCTGCTAAAACCGCCGCCTTTGTTTCGTAGGAATCGTTCATAGTTTCTATCAGTATAAGATCTGCACCGCATTCAGCCGCCGCGCGCACATTTGCGGCAAAAAGCTCCGCGGCGTCCTCAAAGGAAATGTCGCCGAGCGGCTCCAGAAGCTTTCCGGTAGGACCTAAGTCAAAAGCGATGAATTTATCTTTTCTCTCTGATACGGCGTTTTTTGCGCATTTGATTCCGGCGGCTATAAGCTCCCTGTAGTTTTCAAATTTAAGCCTGTTTATACCGAAGGTATTGGTTTTTATGATGTCGCAGCCTGCATTGAGATAAGCGCGGTGAACGGCGGTAACCCTATCCGGAAAGGCAAGGTTCCAGCTTTCAGGAGCTTCTCCCGCCTTAAGACCCGCTTTCTGAAGCATGGTGCCGGTGGCGCCGTCGAAGTAAAGTC
>CALWUZ010000080.1 GCA_944384845.1 uncultured Clostridia bacterium | reverse complement strand
AGATAATGATACACCCAAAGCATTCCGTTTGCTTTTTCGACCGGAAGATGCCAGAGTGATACAGGATTGTTAATCCAGTTGGTCGATACAAGGTAAAATCCGCCGGTCCAATAGCGGTAAATATATGCGTTTGCGTTTTTTATCTTTACCTTTGTTTGAAGATTATCGGCGGCAAATGAGAGCATATTTTCATCATTGAAGTTAATCAGCCCGGCGGTTTTTTTCGCTTTTAAAAAAACAGAGTGACATTCTGACATCAGAATCTTAAGATTTCCGCCGGTAGAACCAATAAACTCCCCCCCCAATGGGTGCAATTCGGGAACTGATTTTCCGGATACATTTTTCTGCGATTTTCTATTATGCACTTCCTGTCATTGTTTTCGAGCGAATGCTGTATGTCAAATAAACAAATTGCGTCCGCCATTTCTTCATATAAACTTGAGAGTGAGTGTACGCAAACAACATCAGTATCCATTATTATTATTCTGTCATCATCATTTATTGTATCGGCAATGTATTTCATTGCGTCAAATTTATATTGCGTAATATTCCAATTGAAGTCATCTGACAGGATATAATTGCCGAACGGAACTTGACATACCTTTATATTATACTTTTTAAAAGCGGTGTTCCAATGCTCACTCAGTTCAAAATCTGTGATTAACAGGCATTCTGTGTCTTGATTGTACAGCTTTACGGATGCAAGGCAGACATATGCGTTTTTAAGATATGTATCCATCGCTTTATCAACCTGTTTGAAAGGCATTTGGGAAACCTTTACGGATCTGGGGCGCGCCAGCATAGTTGCTGCGTATTTCATTTAATGAAATCCTCCATTCTGAAAAACAGTTGCTACGACCATATTATAGCAAACAGCGATTATGCTGTCAAGTTAATGCAATACGAATATTTGTGGTCGGCGGCAAGCATTCACAATATAGAGCAATATTATGCTAAAACACAGATAATAACGCAGAGATTAGGCGATTTTTTATAGGGTATAATATATTGTATTTTTACAACACGGAGTGAGAGAAAATGAAAAAAGCGCTGATAACCGGAATTACAGGTCAGGACGGTTCTTTTCTGGCGGAATTATTGCTTGAGAAAAATTACGAGGTTCACGGCATTGTTCGGCGTTCTTCCCTGCCTAACACATCAAGGATAGACCATATAAAGGACAAAATTGTCCTGCATGACGGCGATCTTTCCGACGCCTGTTCGATTATACGGACGGTTTCATCCGTGAAGCCGGATGAAATATATAATCTCGCGGCGCAGAGCCATGTTCAGGTATCGTTTGATGTTCCGGAATATTCGGGCGATATTGACGCGCTGGGAGTGCTCAGAATATTAGAGGCTGTAAGGATAGCCGGTCTTGCGGAAAAAACAAGAATTTATCAGGCGTCCACATCAGAGCTTTACGGAAAAGTAGAAGAAGTGCCGCAGAACGAGGCGACGCCGTTTCATCCTTACAGTCCGTATGCGGTAGCAAAGCAGTACGGCTTCTGGATAACCAAGGAATACCGTGAGGCGTACGGAATGTTTGCCGTAAACGGCATACTTTTCAACCACGAGTCGGAGCGGAGGGGAGAAAATTTCGTCACGCGAAAAATTACGCTTGCTGCCGCGAGAATAGCTGAGGGTCTTCAGGAACGTCTTGAGCTCGGCAATCTGGATTCGCTTCGTGACTGGGGTTATGCCAAGGACTACGCGGAATGTATGTGGCTTATGCTGCAGCATGACAAACCGGAGGATTTCGTTATAGCCACAGGCGAGCAGCATACGGTACGTGATTTTACCGAAAGGGCTTTTTCGGAAAACGGAATCGGAATACGCTGGGAGGGTAAGGGCTTGGAAGAAAAGGGATATGACAGTAAAACCGGCAAAATGCTGGTATGCGTCAATCCTGCGTGGTTCCGCCCCACAGATGTGGACAATCTCTTAGGCGACCCGACAAAGGCAAAAACGGTGCTCGGATGGAATCCGCAAAAAACACGGTATGAAGAACTTATACAAATAATGGCGCGGCATGACAGGGAGCTTGCGAAAAGAGAACGCGCGATAAAGCAGCCGTAAAACGGAAGGAGGCAGGGTATAAAATGGAAAAGGATTCAAAAATATATGTTGCGGGGCACCGCGGAATGGTGGGTTCCGCTATCGTAAGAGAGCTTGAACGGCAGGGCTACAGAAATATTGTAACACGGACCCATAAGGAGCTTGATTTGTGCAGTCAGCCGGAGGTCAACCGCTTTTTTGAGGCTGAAAAGCCGGAATATGTATTTCTTGCCGCTGCTAAAGTGGGAGGAATAGAAGCCAATAAAAACGCTCTTGCCGATTTTATGTATGAAAATATGATGCTCGAGATGAATGTTATTCATGCCGCGTGGACAAGCGGCTGCAAAAAACTTCTGTTTTTGGGTTCCTCGTGCATTTATCCGCGCATGGCTGAACAGCCTATGAAAGAGAGCTGTCTTCTCACAGGCGAGCTTGAAAAAACCAATGAGGCATACGCGCTTGCAAAAATCAGCGGACTTAAATACTGTGAATTTCTTAACCGTCAGTACGGCACGGATTATATTTCGGTAATGCCTACCAATCTTTACGGACCGAACGATAACTATCATCCGACCCACAGTCATGTGCTTCCTGCGCTTATACGCCGTTTTCACGAGGCGAAAGAAAGCGGGGCTCCGTTTGTTACCTGCTGGGGCGACGGAAGTCCGCTCAGAGAATTTCTCTATGTTGACGACCTTGCGGAGCTTTGTGTGTTTCTGATGAATAATTACAGCTCTGATGAGACGATAAACGCCGGAACAGGTAAGGAGCTGACTATAAAGGAATTGACCGGTCTTGTGGCGGAGATTGTAGGCTATAAAGGAGAGATACGCTGGGATACTTCAAAGCCAAACGGCACTCCGAGAAAGCTGCTTGATGTTTCAAAGGCTAAAAAGCTCGGCTGGAAGTATAAGACCGAGCTTAGGGACGGAATAAGGCTTGCCTATGAAGATTTCCTTAATAATCCTGTAAGGGCGGAAAGGTAAATGAATATTATTTTGCTGTCGGGCGGCTCCGGCAAAAGACTCTGGCCGCTTTCAAACGACATACGCTCAAAACAGTTCATAAAAATTTTCAAG
>CALWUZ010000079.1 GCA_944384845.1 uncultured Clostridia bacterium | reverse complement strand
TCTCCTTTGAGAATGTTCCTTACGGAAACTGGTATATCCGTGAGATCAAGCCACTTACTGGATTCGTCCTTAACGAAACGGTCTATGATGTGAACATCTCAGAGAATGAGCAAGTCGTTGAGATTGAAATCGTCAATGAGCTGGTGCGTGGCAATATCGCTCTTACGAAGGTAGACGCTGAATATACCGATACGAAGCTGACGGGTGCTGTGTTTGAGGTCTATAAGGACTCCAACAACAACGGTGAGTTGGACAGTGAGGACGAGCTGATCGGCACACTGACCGAAAAAGAAATCGGGCAGTATGAAATGAACGATCTGCTCTACGGACGCTACTTCATTTTGGAATCAGCAAGTCCGGATTCGTATATCCGTGACGAGGGCGTGTACGAGGTATTCATTGACACAGACGGAAAGACCTATCAGGTCGAAAACACAGAGGGCAAAGGCTTTGCAAACGAGCCTATGCGTGGCAACTTGAAGATCGTAAAAACTTCGTCCGATGGAAAGGTGGAAGGCTTTGCTTTCCGCATTACCGGTGCAAACGGCTATGATGTTACCCTCGAAACGGACGAAAACGGCGAGATTTTCATTGAAGGGCTGCGTATCGGCGAGTACAAAATTTCCGAAGTAAATAATTCCGCTTCTGCGATGTATATCCTGCCCGCCGATAAGGAGGCTGCGGTACAGATGGGAGCTACTACGGTCGTTGAAATGCACAATGAGCTGAGAGACACGCCGAAAACCGGAGATGACAGCAAGCTCGGTCTTTGGCTTGCCCTTGCGGGCGTGTCGGCAGCGGGCATAGCGGCTTGCGGTATTCTCGGCTTTAAGAAAAAGAAGAAAAAGGAGGATAACTGATGGAACTGAAAGCAATCATTGGAATTGCTCTGGTCGTCTTTATCGTAGGCGGCTTTATCTTTTTGCAGATCCGTAACAGAAAGAAAAAGTAAGAATATTTGCGGGGGCGGGGCATAAAAACTCCGCCCCCTTTTCTATTTTTAGGAGGCTTAAATGAAAACCCTTGAAACTGTTGAAAATAGAGTGCTTGCGGTATTAAAGGAATACCCCGAAGCACGAAATGACGATATGAAGCTTTATCTGCTCGTCAGCAAGGCGTGTAAAACGCTTGAAAAAATTGCTGATGAAGAAGGTGTCGATTTTACTTCTGTAAGAGAATCGATAAACAGCGCAATAAAAAAGATGCGAAAATTATTCTAAAACACCCCCCAGAAACACTTTCACATTTCAAACAAGTGAAGGGGTTAATTCTAATCCGGATATGAATTGCCTCAAATGAAAATTGAAAGTGAGGATTTACATATGAAAGAGAATGAGTTAAAGAATGTAAGGTGGGGGGATATTTATTACTGCGATTTGGGAGTTACAAACGGCAGTGTACAATCAGGGAACAGACCGGTTCTTGTTGTGCAGACCAACCGCTTAAATGAAAAGAGTCCTACAGTCGTTGTTGCCGCTATCACTGCAATAAAAAAGAAAACAGCAATGAATACTCATATTGAGCTTGACACAGATTGCGGGTTAAAAGCGCCGTCAATGGTAATGCTTGAACAACTACGCACCGTGGACAAAGCCACAGAGCTTAAGAATTTTGTCGGAAGAGTTACTGACGAAGATAAAATCTGTGAAATCAAGCGAGGTTTAAAATTTGCAGTCGGTATTCCAATTAAGCACAAGGCAGAGCGTAAAGGAATTATACTAACTCTCTGCCCTATTTGCAGAAGCGAATTTCAGTCTGTTTCAGAGAACATTGTAAAAAGACTTGATCCTTTTCAGGCAAACAAAGAAATATGCGATAAATGTCAGGTCAGATACGGCTATGACTATATAGTTTTCAAAAAGCACCATCATCACGCTAAGGGAGGTATTGACAATGTTTGAAGATAAGATTGAAGCATTGAACAAACAGCCCAACGCTACTGATGATAGTTCTTGCCTTGAGAAAAGGGTTTATACCGTTGAAGAAATAATGGAAATTCTTAATATTGGAAAGAATACTGCTTACGCTCTTGTGAACTCAGGCGTATTCCATTTTGTAAAGGTAGGTGGTCATTACAGAGTATCGAAAAGGAGCTTTGACCAATGGCTCGATAATATTGATAACGATAACTCTGGCTGTCAAGTGTGCGATTGAGCCAGTCGCACAATTAACAAAACCTCCGATTTTAAGTACCATATAGCCAAGTTGCTTGGCTATATGGTAGTCAGAGCGATAAAAATGAAATCGGAGGTAAAGGCAATGCGCAGAGAATTAACTTTTAAGCCGGACGCATTCATACCGGCTGAAACAAACGACCGAGCATATACAGTAGATGACATTCAGCATATACTGAAAGTCAGCAAAACAACTGTTTATAGACTGCTTAGAAGCAAACAGTTCCATTATGTTCGTGTCGGCGGTCAGTATCGAATATCAAAAAAGAGCTTTGAAAACTGGTTCGACGGCAAGGAAGGAGGTTCAGAAGATGGCATTTGTTAATATGTTCAATGAGCGAGTGGAGTTATTCAATCTAAAAGAGGAAAACGAGCGCTTGGCAGAGCTGTTCAGCGACGAAAGGCTTCAAAAAGAAACCCAGTGGGAAGTCTACTCTGTAAAGGAAATATCTCAACTGCTTTCTGTTACCGAAGAAGAAGCACTAAAACTGATGAATTGCGGTTTATTCAAAACATACCGAGTCGGCAACGAATACAGAGCTTCAAAGAAAAGCGTTGAAGAAAACAAGAAAATTGTCAAGGCAGTGCTTACATATCAGGACAAAAAAACAATTTCTGTACCCGATGTGATGAGGATACTCGGTCTTGGAAAGACGGCTACATATCGACTCATCAATCAGTGCAGATTTAAGACCTATTTGGTACTGGGCAAAATGAGGGTTGATGTGGACAGTTTTGAAGATTGGTATGCAGGACAATTCCATTATAAGAAAGTGAACGGTGAAAGGCCCGGTAAAAAATACGGCAAGACTCTCTCTCCCCTTACTGTCGCAAAGTCGCTTGGCATTCCGAGAAGCACAGCCAACGATCTTATGAACGATGGTATTGTTGAGTTTATATGGGTTGCCGGTAAACGCAGAATAAAAAGAGAGAGCTTTGATAAGTGGTACGCTTCGCAAAGCAAATACACTAAGGTTAAGGAAATCGAGGAGGTGGAGGGATATGTCGATTGAAGATCGAGTTCGTAAATTAAACGGCGGCACATATACAAAAAAGAGCTATTCCGTAGAGGAAGTTCAGGCAATCTTGGGTATTACCCGACAGACCGTATATAAGCTCATCAAACAAGGTTGTTTTCAGGCAATAATGCTCGAAACTGGATACCGCATTATAAAGAGCAGCTTCGACAAGTGGCTGGATAACGAATAAGGAGAAAAAACTATGGCTTCTATTGTAAAGAGAAAGAACCGATATTCCGTCGTTTATACCTACAAAGACGATGACGGAAACACCCATCAAAAATGGGAAACCTTCGATTCAAACGCAGACGCTAAAAAGAGAAAAACACAAATTGAGTTTGAACAGCAAAGCGGTACATTCATCATTCCTAATGCTACGACTGTGGCGGATTTGCTTGAAGAATACTGCTCCGTGTACGGAGTAAATAACTGGGCAATGTCAACTTACCGTTCAAAGAAAGGGCTTATGTATAATTATATTATTCCGCTTATCGGCGATGTGAAACTTGATGAACTTACTCCGAGACTTATGGATAAATTCTATCAGAGCCTTTTGAAAGTTAAGACCAAAGTGGTACAGAATAAAAAGCCGAAGAATGAATATCTGACAGTACATACCGTAAGGGAAATTCACAAGTTTTTAAGAAGTGCCTTTAATCAGGCGGTAAAATGGGAGCTGATGACAAGGAATCCCGTCCTCAATGCAACGCTCCCAAAAGAGGAACATCAAAAAAGAGAGATTTGGACAGCAGAAACTCTTATGCACGCTCTTGAAGTATGCGATGATGATATTCTTGCTTTAGCCATCAATTTATCCTTTGCCTGTTCTCTCCGTATGGGCGAAATGCTTGGACTTACTTGGGACTGCATCGATATATCGGAAGATAGTTTGAGAGAAAACAATGCTTTCATTTTTGTAGATAAAGAACTTCAGCGAGTAAACAGAGATGTAATGGAGGTGCTTGAAAATAAGGATATTATCCGTGTCTTTCCGAGAACACTGTCAAATACAAACACCTCCCTTGTGCTGAAAGCGCCAAAGACAAAAACCAGTGTGAGAAAAATCTTTCTGCCGTCAACAGTTGCTCAGATGCTGTTGGAGAGAAAAAAGCAGATAGACGAAATGAAAGAGCTTTTTGGCGATGAGTATTTGGACTACAACTTAGTATTCTGCCATTCGTCAGGCAGACCAATGGAAGGTCAAGTAATCAACCGTGCCTTGAAAAAACTGATAAAGGATAACAATTTGCCCGATGTCGTGTTCCACAGCTTCCGTCACGCAAGTATCACCTACAAGCTGAAATGGAACGGCGGCGATATGAAATCTGTTCAGGGCGACTCAGGACACGCACGAATGGATATGGTCGCCGATGTTTACAGCCATATCATTGACGAGGACAGACGCTATAATGCACAGAAGTTTGAGGAACAGTTCTATAATGCTAAAGGATTGAAAAATGCGGAGGAAGGGAAAACAGCTCCTATGCCGAAATTTGAAACTTCGGTTGAACTCCTTGACCCAATGGCAGAGGTTCAAAATGAGTGCGAAGTTAAAGAAGAAAAGTCTGCTGAGAACAGTTCAGACGAGAACGCTGCTTTACTTTCAAAACTGTTATCAAATCCGGAAACAGCAGCATTATTAAAGGCTTTAGCGAAAACAATTTAATCGTACAAAAGAGGCAATCCGTCAGGGTTGCCTTTTGTAATGCCTAAAAACATCTTGAAATCAAAACGAAAAAACATTATAATATTTAAGCACAAATTATTTATCCGCAAAAGAGAATGCGTAAACTGTGGTGATGTTTCCTGTGATTTATGGGCTACAGATTAACTCTATGATGTATCCCATATTTCTTTGCATTTGCTAATACCCTGCTAAAAGGAAGGCAAAAAGCTACGAAAAATTAGCAGGTTTTGGACGAGAATTTACTAACAGCGAAACCTCGGAAAAGCCAGTAAAATCAAGGCTTTTCAGGGATTTGAAGGGAGTCAAAAATGCGCCTCGGGGGCTTCTCCTAAGCGGAAGGTCGGGGATTCGAATTCCTTCGGGCGCGCCAAAAAGTTCCGCCGAAAGCCATTATTTTACATGGCTTCCGGCGGTTTTTTTATAATTGAAAATCGATGATGGCAAAACAAATTTTTTTCTATCAGGGAATACGCCTGTTTTGATATATACAGCAGCGGCGCTTGCTGCGGCAAAGCTTTCTGAATATATATCCTGAGTTACTGTAACACAAATATTTCTGTCGCGTTCATTTTGCGATTTTTCCTGATATTCATATCCGGCACAGAATGCTTTGCCGGTCATTCCCAATTTTTTTATTGTGGCAGATGCCGCCGGAAGAATACCGTCATTGCAGATTAAAAGCTCAAAGCGGGATAGTCCTTTATCGGTAATCAGCCTTGCCAGAACTGAAGGCAGCAGACGCCCGAAGTTATCCGGTATTTCTATGATGTCCAAAATATATTCTTCGGGGTAAACAGAGCGGAAACCTTCCGAACGTTCGGAAGAAAGCTGTGTGTATGAATCCAAAAGTACGGCATAGGGGATTTTTGCAAATTTATAGCTTTCTGAATATAAATTTTGCTGTGCATAACCGTGAGCTGAAAGCAGTGCTTTGGCTAGTCTCTGCCCATCAGAGTATCCGTCGGAACTGAATTGGAAAGAATTTATTATATCTCTGTATTCGCAAAGCTGGAAAATAATAATATCTTCATCAAATTTTGCAAGAAGATCTGCGATTTTTTGATTCGGCACCGGAAGAATTAAAGCGCGCACACCATGTGAAACTGCTTTTTTTATGCATTGCTCAAGTGAAGAAAAATCGTGAAGGTTTGTAATTCGTGAAAGACGGAATTTAAGTGGACCGAGAGCATCGTTAATACCTTTTAGACTTAAATCCCAAAAATAATGCGGTGTGTCAGGTAATATTACTGTCAGCGGAAAATCTTTCTTTTGCTTGCCTGAATAACAATATTTTTCCGCCGCTGCTTTAGCAGCAGAGCGTATTTGAGCATTAACGCCCGAGCAATCCCCAAGCGCTCTGCTTAAAGCGGCTTTACTGATACCTGTTTCCTTTGAAAGCATTTCTAAAGTTACCTTATTCATAATATAATTTTAGCATTTTTCTCTAATTAAGTCCATCGCACAATAGCCACAAAAAAATACATTTCAATTTGTCGACTTACTACATTACGTGAAAAAAGATGATTTGTTAAAATTGATTGCAAAGGAGAGGATAACTTGAATAAAAAACTTAAAATCGGCGTGTTGGGCGCGGCACGCGGCACCTGTATGATTAATATTTTATCAAAGCATCCTGAGGCGGAGCTTGCCGCTGTTTGTGATAAATATGCCCCTGCTCTCAATGAAGTAAAAAAGAATGCGGAAAAAAATGGGATAAAATTAAGCTGCTATAATAATTTTGAAGATTTTCTCAAGGCAGATATGGACGCCGTGATACTTGCCAATTATGCACACCAGCATGCGCCATTTGCAATACGCTGCTTAAAAGCCGGAAAACATGTACTGTCCGAGGTGCTTCCTTGCGCTACCATAGCTGAGGGAGCCGCGCTTATAGATGCGGTGGAGGAAAGCAGACTGATTTACGCTTATGCCGAAAACTATTGTTATATGCAGCACCATTTTGAAATGTGGCGTCGGATAAAATCCGGTGAAATAGGTGAAATCAGCTATGCTGAAGGCGAATATATACATGACTGCACTTCTATCTGGCCTCGTATTACATACGGCGACCCTATGCACTGGCGAAATAACATGCATACTAACTTTTATTGCACCCACAGTTTAGGTCCGATGCTTATGGCCATTGATAAGCGGCCCGTAAGCGTTTCCGGCTTCGATCTGCCCGATTATTGCAGGAACGGAAAAGTCCCGGAAACACTCGGCGCAGGACTGATGTTAGTAAAGCTTGAAAACGGAGCTGTTTGCCGTGCGCTTCACGGAGGACTTCGCAGGGCGGAGCAGCCTAATGATAATTATATTTACTACGGTGATTTGGGTACAATGGAAACGGGGCGCTTTTCCGACGCGCCGGTGGTTAATGTTTATAAAGAGGGTGAAAAATACTGCCACGGAGAATGGGAGCGTTATAATCCAAAGCAATTTATAAAACCTAAAGCAGAATATAAAAATCCGGGTCATATGGGTTCAGATTATTATCCAACAAACTTTTTTATAGAAAAAATACTCGGTCAAAAGGACGGTATTGAATGGTCAATAGATGTTTACAAGGCAGTTGAAATGGGAATATGCGGCATATTGGCGCACCGTTCGGTGCTTAACGGCAATATACCGATGAAAGTGCCGAACCTTAGAAATAAGTCCGAACGTAATTTGTACCGCAATGATTGTGAAACTACATTCCCCGATATAGAAAACGGTAAGCTTGTGAGCCGGAGAGAGCTGCCCCCTGCAAGAGAACGCGATGAACAGTTTCAAAAATACATAGCGGGACTCTGGAATGAGCACGCAGAATTTGAGAAGTATCCGTATTGATGGAATATTTGCTTATTTTGCTTTCTGCCGTAATGTTTTCGGTGCAGTTTTTTCTTAATGACTGTTACCAAAAAAGCGAGGGAACAACATTTGTTTCTGCGCTGACATTTTCGCTGATCACTTCGGTATTCGGCTGTATTATGCTGATAGCATACGGCGGATTGGGTCGTATTACGCTTTTCACCTTTTTTATGTCGGCAGTTTCCGCGATTAAAAATTTTATTCAGATTTACTGCGGAATAAAAGTACTGAAGGTTGCTAATCTTTCGGTTTATTCACTGTTTTCCATGCTAGGAGGTATGCTTCTCCCGTTTATTTACGGCATTGCCTGCGGCGAAAGGCTTACTTCGGCGAAGGCTGGATGTATAATTTTTATAGCAGCCGCGCTTTTTTTCGGTCTTCCCCGCGGCAGCCAAAGCTCAGCCAAGCGTAAAACCTGCTTATATTACGCCGGAATATTTATACTTAACGGGCTTTCGGGCATATTGGCGGAAATCCACCAATCTTATACACGGCTTGCCGCAGACGCTAAGGTGTATACACTCTGGGATAGAATAATTACGGTTGTGCTTTGCGTAATATGGCTCATAGTTTTAGGTCAGCATAAAAAGCTTAAATATCAAAAGCCTTTGCAAAGCATATTGGTAGCTTCCGGATATGCTTTTTTTAACACAGCGGCAAATTTGATATTGCTGTATGCACTTTTACACGTTGACGCCTCAGTGCAGTATCCGATAGTGACTGGAGGAGTAATTGTTTTATCGCTTGCATTTGACCTGATATTGGGACGAAGACCTGAAAAAGGGAGCTATATAGCTGCTTTGCTTTCGGTAGCCGGTATGCTTCTGCTGGTATTATAATATATATAACAACAAAAACATTCAAACCGAGCGAGACTTAGGTTTTATATAATTAACGGCACTCTCAAACAAAAATCCGTTAAAATCTTAAGCGCCGCATACCAAAGGCTGAGTTTGCATCCTGTTGATATGCGGCGCTTAAATTTGCATCTGCCCGCAGCCGGGTTTTCAGGATAAGCCATCCGTTCCTGTATTAGTATTGTCAAAAGCTTTTACATAAAGCTGACAGACAAGCTTGGTTCATCATATAATATATTTTATAAGCCATACGATTACTCCACAATATTATTTTCTGTTGTTACCAATGATTCACGGTCTGCCTCTGCTACCCTGACGCACGCCGGATTCGATACATAATCAGACCGTTTCCATATATTTCCCGAAACTTTGATTATATGTGATTTTGAAATATCAATAACGGCCCTGTCGGCAGAATTGTTGAGTCTTGTATCCGGATCCTCAAAAGTATTGCCGGTGACGCTAACATTATCAGCACAGCAGATATTAAAGGCGCTAACGAAGCTATTTATGAACTGGTTTCCATCAAACCAAATATTATTTATAACTACTGTATCCGGAACAGCACCAAACAAATCACATTTAAGTTCTATAACTCCCTTTCCCCAGCCGTTCACATTACAGTCCTTTAACGTGTTGTTTCTGAAAACCAGGTTTTTAACTCCGCTGCCCTCTGACCAATTCTGTGTCTGATCAACCGAAATCAATACCGCCTGACCCCGTGTGCGCTCGATTATATTATCTTCAAAAATTCCGTTGCCTGTACCCAGCAGCACGCCTCTTGTGCGGTTATTATGGAAACGGTTGTTTCTGACGATATAATAATCCGCTGCTTCTTCTGTCTGGAACACTGTACATCCTGCTTTTATATTTTCCGGCAAAGCAGTCTCAAACTCTACTCTGTAACCATTTTCCTCGGTCTGAACATTCACGACCTTTGCACTGAAGTCAATAACTCCGAAAGAAGCGTCCCTGAAGGAATACAGGGTCCCCTCAACGGGACGCATAAAGCTGCCGAGCAACAGCGTTTTTTCCGAAACCCGTTTTTCAATACGGTTTGTATCGGTGTGTATATTCAAAGCATCGTCGCCCATATATCCGAAATCACAGCCCTCGATTATGAAATATCCTTTGCCGTTGCCAATATGCAGCGAGTCTGCGGTAGAGGAGACATGCCTCCCGCTTTCAGGTCTCAAAGTCACATTGCAGTCAAGCACCTGAAAATGATCGCTTCTGTTTACCGAAAAAGCCATTCCCGGCGCTGAATATACCGTAATGTTTTCCAGAGTAAGATTTGTACACCCCATCGCGGCGACAGCATGTGTACCATAATTATAATGATAAAGTATATAGGTTTCCCCCACAGCAAGCCTGGCTAATTCCCTGCATTGCAGCATCAATCTGTTATCTGCTGTTTTAACGGTACTTTCTATATTAAGCTGAGATATTCTGTAGGCCTTTCCGTTTTCAATCCCTGCGCTGTATGTCAACGGGTCGCACTGGTCAAGAGTGACCCCCTCAAATGTATCGGGAGCTTTCCCCGTTTCAATAAACTCAAACGTAATTCCGTTTTGATCGTTGGAAACCACCTTAATAACATCCGCAAGGCGTTCACAGTTCCAATTCCAGTCTATTTTCAGATTTTGCACCGAACAGTTAGCCGAGTTCAATACACCTAAGAAATATCCCTCGGAAATAATTTCCGAAAAAATAAATTCTGCGCCGTTTCCCTCTATTATTATGTTTTTGGCGCCGTCAAGCGACAGCGCCAAATTTCTCCTAAAATAGTATTTTCCTTCTTCTACAATGAGCTTTGTGTTTTCATTCTGCGCGCAGTAATCAAGCGCATTCTGCATAGCAAGTGTATTATCGGCAGAGGCTTCATTCAGTCCAAAAGCCGAAGCATAAACCTCGGTCATATTTCCCGAAGGGCGTATAACTGAAATTTCTTCGCCGCCAAAGCCCTCCTCGGTATCCGTATGCTCTGCCGCGGAAACCGTTTGACCTACTCCGAGAAAATGCTTTCTGAATGTTGCCAGATCTTCTGAGTTAAGCTTTCCGTTTTCATCCATATCGCAGGCTAAAAAGCTTATGAATATACTGTTGTCCGCAATAAATTTTTTCAGACGGATCAAATCCCTTATATCCGCTGCGCCGTTTCCGTCGGCATCATAAATAAGAGGCTGCAGAGCTTGGTTACAGGATGATATGCTGTCGATATACAATGCACCGTCGTTTACCTGAAGCGGATCAATGCTTATTGTAATCTCGTTTATAAAATCAGTTGTAAACGATGATACAGGAATATACATCCAGCCTTCAAAGCCCTCCGGTATCAGCGCCTGACCGCGATTGTAAAATGAAGCATTTGCCGCGACTACGTTGCCCGAGACATTTCCGTTTTTATCTGAAAGATAGTAAACAGCATTTGCCTTAAGCTGATTCCCGCCCTCTGTGCGAATATCGAACTTAATGTCATTGCTTGCCGTATTTTTCATCCAAAGCTTATATACGTCGCCCCCGTCTGCTTTCGCAGAGAACGGAGTGAATCTTATCAGCGAATAATTATCTTTATAGCTCTCCTCAACCTCTGTCCCCTGTGAGGTGATCTTAAGGCTCGCAGTACCGCTCTGTGCAAGATCGGTGCAAAGCGAGGAAATTCCCTGAATTGTAAACTTAACGTCATAATCGAAATTTTCTATAAGCCTGCTGTCGGGAGCAGCGTAATAGTTGCCTATGCTGTCAACATAAAGCGCGCCGGAGCTTACCGCATTCATATGCACGCTCATACGGATAAACGCTGACGAAAGCGAGCTGAATGAGGTATACGGAATTAAAAGCCAGCCTTCAAAGCCGGCGGGAATGACTGTATTCCCGTGAGAATAAAATCCGTTATTATTTACAGTTGAACGTTTAACGGCCGCCCCGCTGTAATCAGTCAGATAATAATCCGCGCCAACCTTAAGTTTATCGCTTCCATTTGTCCAGATACCAAATTTCAGATCGTTTCCGGAATTGTTTTTCACCCACAGCTTTATACCGCTGCCCGACGCAATACTGAATCCGCCGGACGGCGTTACGGTTGCAAGCAGATAATTTTCCGGCTTTTCCTCGTCGAATGCCCCTCCGTCTGTAAAAAGTTTTAATGAGCTATCACCGCTGAAAGCGGTCTCTTTGGTAACCTCGGCTCCGTTTGTTTGAAGCTTGTAATCGCCGTAATCAAAATTTTCTATCAAACTTATTTCCGGTGCCGAAATATAATTCTGTATACCGTCAATATACAGTGCGCCCTCCCATAACGCATCATATTTAACTGAAATCTGAATAAACTGATGATTCGGAGCTGTAAATACTGAATAGGGCAAATAAATAAAGCCCTCAAACCCTGCGGGAATTATTACGGCAGACCGACTGTAAAACTCCGTATTTACCAAGGTTTTAAACGATTTTACCGCTCCTGTACCGTCTTCAAGATAATACACCGCGTTACTTTTAAGTCCGTCGCCCGCATTAGTGCGCAAATCAAGCTTCAGCGGCTTTGATGAGGTATTTTTGAGCCACATTTTCAAATTGGCATTACTCGGCAGCGGATTAGAAAGACTTATACGGCTTCTTACATAATCTTTATCTATTCCTTCTGTAATGCCCGCTGTTGAAAGCTTTAGCGAATAACTGCCGTGATAGGCACAGTCTTCCGAAACGCTGCTGTTTATTTCAAGAACGGCGCTATAACTGCCGTCTTCAAAGCTTTCATAAACTATTTCCTCCGGCAGTGCCGCATAGGCGGATATGCTGTCCAAATACAACGCGCTTTCGTGTATTGAAAGCGGACATACAGAGAAGCGGAGCTTGCTGTAATCAATACTTTCAAACGAAGTATAAGGCAGATAAACGAAGCCTTCAAAGTCCTTTGGTACGGTTATAGCGCCGCGTTTGTAAAAATCAGTGTTTTCAAACGTTTTACCCGCGGCTGTTGTACCGCTTTTATCCGCAATATAAAAGCTGCGACCCGGCACGAGTCTGTCTCCTGCGTGGGTTCTTACATCAAGTATAATATCATTACCCGAAGGATTTTTTAACCAGAATTTTATTCCGCTCAAATTTCTTTCGGTTATAATACTCCCCGCTGCGGGCAGAGAAATATCAAAACTGCCGTAGACCGTTTTATCCGCTCCCGATATATCCTGACCGGCAGATGAAATTTTAAGCGAGTATCTCCCGGTTTCACTGTACTCATCCGAAAGTGAAGCATAACCCGATGTATTTGTTACAACCTCAGAAAAATTATTGCTGTTCAATATATCAAAATTCTCTAACACAAGTTCGTTCTCTGTCTCCTGATATGTATCGGCGACCGCCGGAATTGTACTGAAGACAAGAAGCATCGCTAAAATAAAACTGATAAATTTGCTGTGACGTTTTCTGATTTTCATAATTTCACCTCATAATTTCTTTCAGTCTGCGAAAAATGTAGCATCATACACCTCCTTACAAACCGACCGGAAAGCTTTTCTCCCACCCGGTATTTAAACGTTTTCAAATGTCAGGTGTATAAGACCGGATACCGGAACTTTTACGACTTCAATTTTACTAAGAGTCAGTGCTTTGCTGTAAACAGTCTCTCCGAAGCAATCACATACAGTCACACGGCATATGCCGTCCGGAGCATCGGCAGTATCGATAAACACCTCCGAAATATCCGAAGCATTTATTATATATACCCTTTTTGCAGCTGTAAGCCTTACTGCAGCCGGCATATAAACCGCCGCCGCCATACAGCCGTCCCTTTCCGCATAAATAAGCGGATAAAGCAACTGAGGATACTGCGGACGGAAGCTACCCTTTAAAAGCAGCTCTTTATGCCGCTTCGCAAACCCAAGCCAAAAATCCAGCATTTTTTTCTGTGAAGCTGATATTTCCTCTAAATCAACCGAAATCTGGGGCACCGAAAAAATAACATTTAAAATCTGTCGCGCCGCGATTTCCGGAGATTCATGCCTGTGCCACGAAAGCATATCGGAATGTACGGAAGAAGAACCAGATATAAGACGTATATCTGTAGTCCTTACCCTGTTCAGAAGTATATCATCTGCGCAGTCTCCTGCGCGGAACATATTGCCGTACCGCCTCATTACGGGACCTAAATACATCTGGCGGAATTCCACCATAATTTCGGGCTTTATTGCTTTCAGCTTTGAAATCAGGCTGTCAAGCAGGACGCATAGTGCCTGCGGAACCGAGGCAAAGTCTCTTCGGTCATCAGGCTCTTCGTTCACCGGCTGGCGGAATTGGTCGACAAAATCAAGCTTTAAGCCGTCCAGATTCCAGTCTCTCACAAAACGAATACAGCTTGAAATGAGATATTCGCGCACCTCGGGATACCGAGGATCTAACAGCGAGGTTCCGCTCAGGTTTCTGCGGTACGGAAGGATTTTATCCTTAAAGCGTTCAAACGCACGGCTTTTTGAAGCAATAAAGGGCAGGGGAAACCAAAGCATATACTTCATGCCAAGCTTGTGTATCCTTTCAACATGCGCCGCCATGTCAGGAAATTTTTCATTGCACAGTATCCAGTCGCCGCAGTCTGTATATCCTACATTTACCCCCGGCGTCTGCCAGCCGTCATCAACAATAACCGAGCCGCACCCTATCTGCCGTGACAGTCTGCACTGTTTTTCAACGCCGTCCGAATTTACCGCCTGGTGAAAACTGTACCATGTAGAATAAAGCGGTTCAAAGCATACATCAGGCGCCTCAAGCGGTTTATAAAAGCTTTCCCACCACTCTGACACTGACGAAATCGCTGTATAGTATGGCACGGCGCGCTTATCCACTCTTAATGTTAAGGTGTAGCTTTCCCGTTCACCCTGCGGACACGTAAAAAGTCTGATCCCGCAGGCGAAGGTATAGTCCTCCTCGTTCAACGTATTATAAAAGGTTATGATGTTTTCTGCATCGGATAAAGCAAAGGTATACCTGCTGTTCTGGGACTGAGAAAACATACACCAGACCGGGGCAGAGGTATTAGCCGAGGTTATGCACGGCGGCATAAAATACTCTTTGATAACCGTTCGCGAGGTTGATGTTTCAGGGTGCCATATTCCTGCTATGTCTACGGACGGAATATTCCAGCTGACCTCCGTTTCAGGCGGCAGCTGCGGTTTATCACATCTCATTTCAAGATGGAGATATTCAAAATCTTCCGTATTTTCAAGCCAGAGACTATACTTCCAATCAGAGCTTTCCGACTTTAAACGGTAGCCTATACCGTCAGTTACGCTGTCAATTAAGTTCATATATATTATCCTTTACTGTCTCCGCTTTCCTCTGTCTCAGAAGTCGGCGCTGTATCCGCCGCCAGCTTTAGCTTCCGGCGTTTTTTTATTAAAATTACCAGCCACACTGTAAGACCGGCCGCCGCCGCTACACCGAGGGCAATAAAAAGATAGTCAAACCATTCCAGTTTATAAAACAGGCGGGTCATAATTTTATATTCCGGCTCAGTGGTGTGGGTTATGGTTTCAGTACCCGGCTTTGTCTGCGGAGGTTGGTTTACAGTGCCGCCGCTGTCAGGCACATCGGGATCAACAACAATAAAATCAGGCGGCGGCTCAACCTCTGCCTCCGGCAAATCCCCTTGTTCATAAAAAGCAATATTATCTACCGAAAAGGCATAATCAGGGAACAGATCGCAGTCAAATATCATATACATTCTGTATATCTGAGATGAAGTTATAATATCTCCCGCGGTGCTCTGAAATGCCGCAAAGGGCACATATACCCTTCCCTTAAAACCGCTGTCAAGCCTTACCACATTTCCTGCCTGAACCTCACCCTCAACGGTAACATTATCCGATCCGGTATAATATATCGGCTGCCCCGCTACAGTCTGCGCCCGACCGGGCATATCAAACTGTAAATTAAATTCTATATAACGCGGTCTCTCGGTATACTCCGGCACCTCTACATCAAAGCAGACACCACTCTTTAATGACATATCCCTGCAGTAAATAGGAACATTCATAAGAAGATTTCTTTTCCCCGCACTGCCGTCAGACGGAATAATATGTATATTAAGCGCCTGGCCGGCTTTTCCGCCGGTAAGATTCAGTTCTATCATTCCGTTTACCGAAAGCTCTCCTCCGTCAAGCATCGTTTCAATATCCCTGTCCTCAAAATCAAATGCGGGCAATGCTTCGGCGCTTGCCGGAAGAATAAAAACAAGCATCGCCAACAGCACTGACACTATTCTTTTCAGCATAAAACATCCTCGCCTTCGTTTATGTTTGCCTGTTCGGTAAAGCCGTTATCCGGCGCAGTCATTTCTGATTTTATAAATACGCCGCCCGATAGAACATTTCCGCGGAGTGAAATATTCAAATTACCCTGAATATATATAGCGGCATCTTCTGAAAAATTTATTTTACCGAAATAGTTATTACAGATTTCTACATCAGCTGCTGAAGCAATGCGCAGCGCCCTGCCGCATATCCCGGTAAAATTATTACCGGAAATCCTAATTTTTCTGAAAGCAGAAGCGTCCGATACCCTGCCTCGGTTAAGCGCGGCAATATCTACTGCGGAGGTCCATCCGCTGGCGTTACATTCAATAAAGCGGTTACCGCAAAGCTTTATATTTTCAGCGCCGCGTCCCTCGCACCATGAATTATGTATATCGGAGATAATCATAACCGCGGCACCCTGCGTATGATAAAAGGTATTGTCGGTTATCGTACCCATGCCGCAGCCGAGCAATATTCCGCGGGCGCGGTTTGCCCCGAACAGATTTCCCGAAATCACATAATGGCTGCCGTCAAGCCTCTCGTTGAACGCAAGGCAGCCGGGCTTTATATCCGATTTCAGCTCGCGGTCAAAACGCACCTTATAAAAAGCGCTGTTATTGCAGTCCCGCGAAAGAAAGGTTATTTCCTCCACCTTTGCGCTGAAATCCAGCGTCTTAAATCCGGGAGTGTGGAAGGACAGTGTATCTCCCACGGCGTTTGAGCCAAGCCGCAGCTTTAATGTGCGGATATCTAAGCGCTCGCTTACCTCTGCAATATTATCATGTATATTGATACAGTCGTCGCCACTATGTGTAAATACGCAGTCAATCACCTTCCAATATCCTGCGCAGGACCCTATATGCAGACAATCCACTGAAGAACTTATATACCTCCCGCTGTCCGGCTTAGGTGTAACTTTACAGCTAAGCAGCTGAAAATGATGGGAATTAAGCCCGACCGAAAACGCCATGCCCGGAACCGACCAGACATTCACGTTTAAAAAGGTAAAATCCGCACAGTTATAAAGCACAAAAGCATTTGCTCCGTATTCGTAATGACGCACAAGATATATTTCTCCTTCAGCCATTACATCCGCCCTCTCAGTATAAGAAATCTTTAAAATCTCTTCCCGATCGTTTTCAATGCCGGTACAGCCTATTTTGCCGTGGTAAAATGTTTTATTGTCCGGCGTACCCACCTTAAGACCTGTCAGCGGGTCTTTACTCATCCTATTGTAATCGCGTATATTGACGCCGTTTTCAATTCTGTGAGGGAATTTCAAAAAAACAGTTTTATTTTCTGTATCGTTTTTTATTACTGTCGCCGGCTCTGCTATGCTGCCAAGACTCCAATCCCAGTCAACACTTAAATTTTTCACTGTAACGCATCGGCAGTTTTCAAAGCACAGCCATTTGTGTGCGGCATCCCGAAATACAAAGAGTGAGTCATTGCCGTTTATAACCGTGTTTTCAAGGTTTGAAACAATATTGTCGCATTCGTTATTTTCAAAATAATATACACCCTGCGGAATATTAAGAATAATACTGCCATGCTCTGCACATTGGCTAAGTGCTTTCAAAAACGACGAGGTATTATCCGAATTTTCCGGGCTCAACCCAAAATCTGCGGCATTTACTTCAAAAAGCATTCCTTTAGGTTGTTTTATCTCAAAGCTCCTGACTGATTCAACACCGTATTCCGGCATTTAACCACCTCATTGTATCTTATTGCCGGAAATTACCGGTTTCATTACTGAAATGTCGCCTGTAATACTTATATAATCACTTAGGTTCATATAAGCTGAATTATTCCATATATTGTTTGTGATGCTGACATTCTTGGCATATTTCACCGAAATCATTCCCCGCTCGGAAAGCTTCAGCACATTGTCGAGCGGATTGGAAAAGCTGTTCGCATTTATTTTTATATCCCCCGAAGACTGTACCGAAACGGCAAGACCCGGGAAATTTTCAAATATATTATTTGTCAATGTTACATTTCGGAAAACCGGCGTAGTAAGAATTTTCCCGCCGTTTTTAGCGGCAAAGTCTATTACCGCATTTGCATTGCTTGAAGCACAGTTCTTAAATGTATTATTGCGTATCACAATATTATCCACGCCCGTGCCCTCACACCAGGATTCATGAATATCCGCCACAACAAGAATCGCGCCGTGCTGTGTGTTCATATATGTATTGCCCTCTACCATTCCATTACCGCAGCCGAGAAGTGTCCCGCGCGCGCGGTTTCTTCCGAAGACATTATTTTTTATAAGATAATTTCCGCCGTTCAGCTTTTCATTGAATACGATTCCGCCTGCCTTTACACCGGCCGGTATTTCCCTGTCAAGCGTAATGCGGGTAAGCAACGAGCCCACTGATTCTTTTCTTAATATCTTAGCGGAAAAATTAAGAGGAATATATTCATCTGTATTAAATATAAGTGTATCGCCCACCTCTAAACTTCCGCGGCGCAATACAAGGTTTTTTTCGTCCTCTATCTTATTTATTTCGGCAACAGCATTGTATACATTTATACAGTCGTCACCGAGATCGGTAAAGCGGCAGCCCTCAACCCTCCAGTAACCGGATGTAGCACCCATATGCAATCCGTCAACGGTAGAGCTTATATGCCTTCCGCTGCCCGGCTTTATCATAACATTGCAGTTTACAAGCTGGAACCTCGTAGACATACCGCCTATTGAAAACGCCATACCCGGAACTGACCACACATTTATGTTTTTAAAGGAAAAATCGCTGCATCCGGTAAGCACGAACGCATTTCCTCCGTAATCAAAATGACGAAGCAGATAGTATTCTCCCTCCTCCATCATATCAAGCACGGAGGTATACTTCACTCTAAGCACATTTTTGCCTATTACGGTTTTAGCGGTAATTCCGGTTTTATTAAGATAGGTATATTTATATTCCTCATCTCCGACAACCAGCTCATCAAGGCTATTGCCCGTCATTTTATTTATATCTACCATTTTCATTCCGGCAGATATACTGTCACATTCAACAAATTCCCAATCCACCGTTTTGTTCGCCGGATCGGCGGACTTAATACGAACCACATCCGCAAGCCTCTGTTTAGACCAGTCATAATCCACGCTCAGATTTTGCACACAAACCCGGCTGCAGTTTACAAATGAAAACCATTTGCTTGCAGAGCTGCGGAAGACAAAGGTTGAGCCGCTGCCGTCTATCAGCGTATCGTTAAGCGCTGAAACTGCGAGATCAACCTCCGCGCTGCCGTAAAAACGGTAAGTGCCGTTTGGTATAACAAGGCGGCTGCCCGGATTTCGTTTGCAATAATCAAGCGCCAAAAGCCAGGCTTCTGTATTGTCCTCCTTTTCGACAGACATACCGAACTGAGCTGCTGAAACCTCCTTCATTTTGGAGGACGGCACCTTGATTTCAAACGCTATTCCGTTATCAGTAGAAACTTTATCATAGCTGTAACCAATATCTACTGCCGCAGGCGGAGTATCGGACGATTCATTCCCGCCGCCGCTGTTTTCCGTTTCGTCCACTCCGCTGCTTCCGGAGCTTGGCTGCGGGTCCTCATCAGTCGGAGGCTCATAAGGAATTTCAACCGTCTCTGTATACTCTCCGCCCTCCTTAACCAGCACACGCTCTACCTCTTTCATCTGCTTGCATCCGCTCAGCAGCAGCGCGCACAGGCAAATTACGGAAACTGCCTTTTTCATAAAATTCCTTCCCTTCATACCATATTCAGCCAACTATGCCGCTGCGTTCAATACTTTCTGTGAATTTGCGCTGCAAAACCACATAAAGTGCGATGGGCGGGGCTATCATCAGAATATAAGCCGCCTGCGTCATAGTGGTAACCAAATCGTCATTTATAACCGCACCGCTTGAAATATTATGTATTGTAACATCTATTTTTGACTTCAGCGCAGGAAGCTGACCGGCAAGGGTCATACTGTCCCGCATAAAGGTATTGGTGAAATAATAGTCGTTCCAATACCATACGAACGAAAGCAGAAATACCACTACAAAAATTGAAGTTGCGGAAGGCAGTACTACACGTATGTAGGTGTTGAGCGGGTTGCATCCGTCTATTGCGGCGGCGTCCTCCAGCTCCTTCGGGAGACCTGCATAAAACCGGCTGAAAATCAATATAAACAGTCCGGATCTTATTCCGCTGCCAAGGGCGGCGGGCAAATACATAGAAAGCTCTTTTCCTATAAGACTGTATGTTAACGGCTCGCCGGTAAACAGACCCACTATTCTTCCGAGTCCGAAAAAATCAAAATACTTTAAATCTATAAAAGACGAGATAAGTATATTCTGCGGCGGTACTATTATCATAAGAATTACCACTGCCAGCACCAGTTTCTGTCCTTTAAAACGGTATCTGGCGAGTCCGTATCCCGCTGCCGAGCAGGTAATCATTGTAAGCAGCGTGCAGATAAGTGTTATTTTCGCTGTATTTAGTAATGCGGTAGGATAATCGAAAACCTCTAAGAGACGCTTAAAATTATAAAGCGTCAGACTTTTTGGAATCCATACCACCGTGGGGTCGCTCATCTGTTCATACGGGCGGAAAGCCACTGAGAACATATATATTACCGGAAAAAGCGCCACCACCGAAAGCGAGATAAGCACCGCCAGCCTGAATAGTGAGCCAATAACTCTTCCGGCGCCCTTAAGCCCTCTTTTCTCTGTTATTCTGTTTTGTAAAATAGCTTTTGAAAGCATTGCCTATCTCCTTTTAAACCGCATCATCCGACAGGAAACGGTTCCACAAACCTATCACTATAAGCAGCAGAAGCAGAATGCTGATAAAATACACCGTAGCTGCCGCAGAGCCTATTTCAATCTTCAAATTCTGAGTCATTGTATTTATAAACTTCATCGCCGGATTATTTACATCACTAAAGGAATCTATAACCGTATAAACAATATTAATAAGCAGCATTGGCGAAATCATCCTGAAAGTCACAAGCCAGAAGGTCTCCCACCTGTTGGCTCCCTCTATCTGAGTCACCTCGTAAAGATATGTGGGAATAGCCTTGATACCTGCTATAAATATAAGTATCTGAACTCCTGATTTAAGGGTCAGATTGAAAATATTATTGATAATACCGACTATCGTGCTTACAAAATTCTCCCCCAGACCAAAGCTCATCAAAAGCGGCTCTATTGAAACAGCTTCAAACATCATTATTGAATTATCTGCCGAATAAAGCCCTGACGCGCTTCCCTGCGCCGCCGCTGCCGCCGGTCCTGTGCTTATGATAAGCGGCAGAAAAAATGCCGCTCTGAAGAAGGTGCGCCCCTTAAATTCTCCGCAGAGCACCACAGCCAATGCCAAGCTGAATACCAAAATAAAAGGCACTTCATAAAGTACATTTCCGAGCGAATCTAAAAAAGCCGGCAAAAATTCGCTGTTTGAAACAAACGCATCAGTGTAGTTTTTAAATCCCAAAAAATCTACCGTAGTACCTGAATCGCCGTATTCTATTTTACTTAAGCTGTACACCACCGTACCGATGAACGGTCTAAGAAAAAAGGTCAGCGCGCCGATGATAAACGGAAGAAGAAATAAAAAGCCGGTCAGCGCGCGCCGGCGCTCATATGATAATCTCAAACGTTTCATTGTTGCCTCCGTATAATATATCCTCCTGCCGGAATCTTCTCGGCACCGACACTAACCTCCCGAGCATTGTGATTGGTAAAGAGTACTGTCCCGTTTGAAAAAACTGTTTTTACAACACCGTCTGCCGGAAACTCATATCCGCTTATAAACACGTTATCTATTTCATTCCGGAACCGCGCATAATCTTTCGCTATCTCAATAACAGTCTCGCGCTGTTCGTTATAGCGGCAGGCAAAAATACCCTCGGCGGAAGTTCCTTTAAGCGGAATATCGGAATTATACATAACCGTAAAGGCAATATCTCCTCCGCTCTCAAGCAGACTTAAAAAGCTATCCTCCGGGGTTGCCGACTGATTAACCGACTCGGCTGAATAACCCACAAAGCCGTTTATAACCGACTGATAAAACGGAACGCTGTAATCGCACATCATAAATCCGCTTGAACTTGCCGGAACGTCATACACATAATTCAAAAACGGCAGTGCATAAGCATTTGCCATAGGCGCCGTAAGTATAAAGCCATCCGCCTTCATCTGTTTTAAGAGATCTGTCACCAGCCGTTTATCCTTTTCTCTTGAATTGGTTTTTTTATTTTTACACCACGAATAAAGCGTAGTAGCAAGCGTGTCTATATCTATCTGTTCAAAGCCGTCCGACTTTTTACGAAACTTTTCATAGATACCGTACAGCTTATCAGGTACTACAAGGTACCCCGTCCGCGCGCTGCGGTTCACGGAAAAGGTGCTCAGCAAATATGAGTACAGCCTGGTCGACGCTTTAGAAAGATTTCTCGCGGCGTCAAAAAATCGATTAACCCCATTGCCGGAGCTTGCGAACCGGTCAAAGGAACATGAAACAAAAACATCTGTATTTTTTCTGTCAAAAATCCGCTTCATCTCTTTTTTGCTTCCAAGACTGTTTATAGGATTTATACGCTTTGTGACCTTGCCGTCTATTTCATCACTGTGAAAATTTTTAAGGAGCACCGAAATATCCAGCCCGCTGCTTTCACCGATTTCATTCAGCATTTCTTCAAGCTGCTTATATGTAGTAACGGCAGCCGTGCCGGTATACGGTATACCTAAAAATGATTTTTTGATTTCACAGGCGGCAATCGTTTTTAAAAATATACCGCCGTTTTTTACGTTTCTTTCTCTGCCGCCGAAAATCTCCCTTTGCGCCGCCAATATCATTCCCGAAAGCTCTGCGTCATCGCCCTCCAGCATAGTATAATTTATCAAAATCTCGTCATCCGCGAGCGGCGAACGGTCAATCTCCACATTTTCATCGCCTGCCGAAAGTGAAAAAGTGTAGGACCTTCGCAGCTGAAAATCAAAATAAACCGAGTTGTATCCATTCACCATTTTTGAATTGCAGGCATTTACGTAAGCATATCCGCCGCCCGACCGCAAAAACGCAAACAGTGCGGAATTATTTCTTTTTATTCCTGCCGCCGGAATACAGACCCGCTCCTTATTTACTGAAGAAGCGGTCACCTCCTCGATAGCGTCTTCACCGTAAACCGGCTCGCGGTATGCCTCGGCTGTATGCCTGTTGTTATTCAGGAGCGAAATAGCGCCGCAGCCGTCGGGCAGAAGCATAAACCCTCTGTCGCTTAAGGAGGCCGAGCTCAAAAACGGAAAAAGCGTAATATTATAAATAAGGTTGCCTTTTGTTTCGGAGATTTCCTCAAGGCGAAGCTTTACTTCAAAACCGTATTGTGTAAGCGAAATTTCCACCGGAACGGTTATACCGAGCTCCTTGAAGTTATAAATTATTTTTATTCCGTTTTCTATTTTCTCAAGGCTCAGCCCGTTGCGTTTAAGTACCGCAGCATAAGAATTTGTTATATTCTCGCTGCCGTTTTCATCTATATACTGGAGAAGTATGTGAGAATATAGATTGGTTTTATTGATACCCTGAGCATATTCGTCCTGCTTTGCGCCGACAGGCGTGCTGTACCAGCGTGAGGCGGATGTTCTGTCCTCAATATAAAACTCCCCGTTCTCAAAGTCGGCGCATAATATCCTTTCGTCAAGCCGCGCACATTCCGTAAAGCCGGGCTCTTCCGGAAGTATCTGCTCAGCCATCGAAGTGTCTGCAGCAACAATAAAACCGGAAAGCAGGACAGCGGCGCCGGTCGCAGCGCTTAACAGCCCTTTAAATTTAAATGGCACTTGAATACTCACTCCTTAAATACGGTACATTATTTCATTCCACATGGTCATTAAAATATTGGCTACCTGCTGGAACACCGCTAAAATCAGTACGGTGAAAAACAGCACAACCAAAACTCCGAATATACTTATAACAATTATAAAAACCGACTTTACGGTGGAATAGTCATGAATTGCGTTATATGCAAGTATCAGCAGAATCGCCGACCAGATGATTCCCAGATAATATAAAAACTGAAGCAGCATATATTCCTCGGAAACAACAAAATGCGAGGCTATAGTAACAATAAAAACCGAAAGTATGTAAGGGGTCAGGGCATATACCGTTGAAACAAAGATTTCCTTTAGCCGTCCCTTGCCCTCAGAAAGACTTGAAACAAGCCAGTTTATTATTACAAACAGTACCGCAAGCACTACGGTGCTGAAAAGCGTCATTAAAACATTAAAATTCTCTTCTGTGTTATAATTGAAAGCAAATCCAGTATAACGATACTGAACTACGCCCGAAAAGAAGAGCAGCGCCAGCCAGATACAGGGTGACAAAATTTTCTCTTTTTTATAATAAGCAATACCTTCAAAGCTGATTATAGGTCGGAACATAACATTTATCGGGCGGAATACAGGAGATATAATTGCTTTTACAGAATCTGTAATTCTGTTTGGCAGAATTTTTCTCTTTTTGAAAATCAAATACAGTACAATAAAAGCAATAATAACCGCCAGCAAAATAAATACCACGTAAAAGTTTTCCCTGACCTTCTCGGTGCGGTACATACGAAAAGCCCGGAGATAGCCCTCGCGGTCGTCCGCCGCCTTATAGTTATTCATTGCGCTTTCATAATTTCCAAGCATGTATTCTGCATCCGCCATACCGGAATACGCCAATGTAAACTGCTCGCTGACTGCCGCTATTTCACGCCACGGCTCTATCGAAGCCTCATACTGCCCGCTCTGATACAGCTCCAGCGCAGACGACACCTTGCGGCCGAAGCCGTTGGGCGAAAACTCCGTAACCGTTACAGCCGCGCTGTCCAAAACAAGGGTTTTATCCTTATAATTGTCCACAGCGGCGGGAGAAACCAACGTTCCCGCTATGCCCTTTCCCGTACGCCCGAAGACAAATAACAGCTCCATTTCGCTGCTGTATCTGAATACTCTTCCGCGCTCAAAGTCAAGCACCGAAATACACCCTGAATCGTCTACCGAAACATCAATCGGATATGTATATACATATCCGGAATCGGTAGTGGATTCAAGATCTCCGAATTTCTTCTGAGAAGGCACGACATTATCGCTTAAAAAGTTAAATTTTGCAAGTCTTGAATGAGCGTCGCCCTTTTGATTTGAAACGGTGTAAACAAAGCCTAAATCATCCATATCAAAGCTTAAAAATTCCACCGGCACATAACGCGACATACTTGCACGCTGTTCATCATTCATTATCTGCTTCCAGAGCCAATCTGTAACCACCTTAAAAGAGGCTTTAACCTTGTTGCTGCCGAAATATCTCTGAAATGTACCGTCCGGCGCGAAAACAAGCGCCCCCTGCGAAATACCTCTGACTATCGCGTATATGCTTCCGGATGAATTTACAAGCAGTTTGGTGGGCTGAAATTCTATATTATCAGGATACTGAGGCTCTGTCGGCGTATTTATTACAAGACTCACCTTACCGTCGGGATCAGCCGCTAAAATACGCTTGTTTCCGGTATCGGCTATATATAATTTTCCGTTGCTGTCGACATATATGCCTGCTGGCTTATTCAATGACGAACAGCTTCCGTCCGGCATAATAAATTCGGTATATGTGCGCAAATGTCTGTATTCAGTATCAAGCACTATAACCGAGTTTCCGCCTTGGTCTGCAATATAGATTTCTCCCCGGCTGTCCTCAACAAACAGGTCTGCCGGCTCAGTGCACTGCACACCCTCCACTGTATTGAGCATTACGGTTTTGCTGACATCATATCCGTTCATAGCGGCATGGGATACTCCGTCCTCATCATAGGTATAGCCCGAGTACGGCACCTCAGCGGCAGTACATGGCATTGCAAAAAGGAAAACTGCCATAAGACCGGCCGCAAAACGTATTTTTGTTCTTTTCATAAGCTTCCCTTTCTGCAAATCAATCCTTGATACCCGAAAACGCCATTGTTTCTATAATCTGACTTTGGGTAATCAAAAACACCGTGAGCGGCAGAATCATCATAAGCACGGCAGACGCTGCGCCGACGCCCATACGCGCCACGCCGGACGCCACTATCTGTGACAGAAGCGTCGGAAGCACCTTAAGCTTTTCGGTAAAAACAAATGATGTTCCGCCGCCGTTCCAGACCGACTGAAAGGTTAGAATAACAAGCGTCAATACAGCGGGTTTCATATTGGGCGTAACTATATGAAAGAGGGTACGGTAATTAGACGCGCCGTCTATTCTTGCCGCCTCAAGCATAGAATCCGGTATCTGCACCAGAAAATTCTTTAGCAGAAAAGCGCCCATAGGAGTAGCGACAAAGGGAAGTATCAGAGCAAAATATGTATCTATGAGTCCAATTTTCGACATTAGTATATATTGAGGGAATGCCGTTACCGGACCGCTGAATAAAAGTGAATATGTAATAAGTTTGAATATAGCCCTTGAGCCCTTGAATTTAAGCTTTGCAAGCGGGAACGCCGCCAGCAGCGAAACCGCAATATGTCCCACTGTAACCGTAAACGTCACAAACAGGCTGTTCACAACATATCTGCCGAAGGGAATCCAGTCACCGCCAACCGAGCGGAAAAGCTGGCGGAAATTATCAAGTGTCGGTGAAGAAACATAAAAGCGCGGAGGGAAAATCAATATTTCCTGTATCGGCTTGAAAGACTGCATTATCGCATACAGAAAAGGCACTGTCATAAACGAACCGAAAACAAACAGTACAAACAGAAAGCCTGCGCCGCCCTTTTGCCTTTTAAATTTTTTTCTGCTGTGCATAGGCTACTCCTTTGTGACTATCTTCAAAAGCTTGGTTATAAGTGCATTTGCCGCCATCATTATAATAAACAGCACAGTCGAAATTGCGCACGCGTATCCGAGCTCATATCTTAAATTGCCGTAATCCATAATATGAGTTACTATGGTATTCGCGGCGTCGTCGGTAGAAGGGAAACCAACTAAAGCCACAGCTATACTGCCTACCGAAAATGAAGACGCTATCTGCATAACCGCACCGAACTGAAGCTGAGGTCCCATTGAAGGCATTGTAATATAAAACAACTGCTGCCAGCGATTTTTGATGCCGTCTATCTCTCCCGCCTCATACATGGTCTTGTCAATATTCTGAAGCCCCGCAATAAACGAAAGGAAGCCGGTGCCGAGGCTCATCCATATCTGTACCACAATTATTACCGAAAGAATATAGTCCGCATCGGTAAGCCACTGAATCGGAGTCGAAATAAAGCCGAACTGCATTAAAATCGCGTTTATAACACCGTATGAATCCCCGCTGAATATATAGCTCCATATGACATACATATTTCCCGATATACTCGGCGCATAAAATAAAAATGTAATAAGCGTGCGCAGTGCCCTCTTCTGAAAGCTTATCATCCATGCGACGATAAAGCTTATAAGATAGCAAATCGGACCGGTTATGCAGGCAAAAACCATTGTATTGCTTAAAGCCTTTATAAAACCGTCGTCATTAAGAAATAACTGAATATAATTATCAAGCCCCACAAAGCTCGGCATTTGAATCATATCAAAATATGTGAAGCCCAGCACAATCGAGATTACGACCGGAGCCACAATAAAAAATACAAACAGAAGCAAAAACGGCGCCAGCATAATAAATGCATCACGCGTATCGACAGCGTTCTGCGTCTGGTATCTTTTCTTCACAATTTTCAGCTCCGTTCATCAATAGTATTTTTCAAGTTGTTTGTTTTTGCGAAGTATCTCTGTGCTAATAAGAGTGTTGTATCTGTAAAGCGCCCCGCGGTAATTTTCACCGTCATAAATAACACTGCGGAAGGCATTGTTAAGCTGTCTTGAAAGATATGACGAACTCGGTGTCTGCGGAACATATTCCATACGCTCCATTTCCCCGAGAATAAATTCAGTCTGCTCGTCAGACCAGGCAAGCTCCGGTATAACATCAAGGTTAGCCGCCTGATACCTTGCAAGCGGACCGAGCGCAGCTTCTATTTGTGTGCCGAAGGAGGTCTGTACCGGCGTAGAAGCAAACCACTTTACAAAATCCCATGCCTTTTCAATATTTTTGCCGGAAGAAAGTACCACCGCCGTTTGAAGTTCGCCTCCGGCAATAACATTCTTTTTTCCGTCGGCACTGTAAGGCAGCGCTGTCATTTCCCAAAGTCCCGAAATTTCGGGAGCCGCCGCCTCCAGTTGAGTATACATAGAATAATTTGCCACCCCGATAGGCATTTCCCCGGTTCGAAAGCGATTAAAAAAATCGTAGCTCACGGGGCAGGCATACAACGTGTAAAATTCCGTCCATTTTTTAAAGGCAGCCATCGCACTTTCTTCCGTAAGCGCGGAATCCGACAGATCATCGTTATAGTATCTGCCGCCCTGCTGAAAAAGCAGATGTGCAAACATCGAAGTACCGAGACCTATATTCATATTCTGTCCCTCTATAACCGGAAGCACCTCAAACAGCTCCTCCCAGGTTTTAGGACACTCGATTTTAAGCTGTTCTAAAATATCGGTGCGGTAAAACATAACATCAAGCTCAGACACAAGCGGCAGGGCATATATATATCCTCGGTAGGTGAGAGGAATAAAGGAATCCTCATTATAATGCCGTCTGACAGAGTCAAAATCAGAAAGACTCTCAAGCGGCTCCAAAGCGCCGCGGGCGGCATAATTTATTACATTTGACTGACCCACATAAAGCACCGCGTCCGGTCCTACGCCCGCCATGACAGCCTCCAGCAGACCCGCCTGTACAAGACTTATGTTTACATTGCCGTCATATTCCGAAGAGGCCAGGCGCTTTATAAGCTGTGCCTGATCGCGTCCGTTCGATACCCATACCTCAACGGCGGAACTGTCAGAGTTTATCTCGCCGATCACACCGTAATCGCTTGAAAAGGTGGCAATAATGTTGCGCAGCATATAAATAAATCGTTCAAAAAAACCGGTATTTGCCTTTTCCGGGGGGGTCTCTGCAATCCGTATATAAATTGTATCTATACTGAGCGGCTGGGATTTAAAGCTCTGCGCCCATGTACTCAAGGCGGTTATATTGGAATTAAAGGCTGTTATATTCTGCGGAATAGAGTTTATGTTGGAGACAAATTTTTTTATCTGTACTATTATGCTGTTAAGACTGGAGGAATCCCCTTCGCCGCCGAGTGTCTGGCGTATAAGCTTTTTCAAATCCTCAAGCCGTGCGAGCACATTTTCCAAATCGCCCTTAAGCTCGGGCAACATTGCGGCAAGGTCATAATCAAAAAACATATCGGGAGAAGTACCCGTAATCATAATTACACTGCGGTAAATCTCATTGAGCTTTAAAATAACTGAGAATATCTCATCACTGAAGGTCGCTGAATCTCCCAGAACAGCAAGCAAACGTACCGTATGCTCACCTGGCTCAAAATAAAATTTGAAATTGCCGTTTTCGCCGTGCAGGGTTTCCATCAGCCAGCCGCTGCTGTAACCGAAAGGATATGCTTCAAGCTCTGCAAAGGGCACGCTGCCGTCAATCAGTATCTGACGGTAAACGCTCATACCGCTTTTTTCGCTTTGCTGCGACTTTATATCTATTTCGTAATAGCCCGCAGTTTCGATCTTGAATTTCCACTCTACCCACTGCCCCGCTTCTGTCCAATTTGAACCGTCTAAAGCGTTAAGCAGCATTTTGTTCGGACTGCTCGGATTGGTAGAGGCGTTCTGAATATCGTATTTCGGCAGTATCGAAGAATCTGAGCGCAGAAAAGGTCTCTCAGCCTCAAGCGTTATTGTCTCGGCTTTTCCCGTTTTTCTGTCTGAAACGTTTTTTTCATACTCGCTGTACGGAACAGCACCGCTGTATCCCGAAACAGTTATTTTTTCAACCGTAAACAGCGCGGAGGTCATAAGCACATCAAGCGTATGCCCTCCCGCCTTAAGGTAAAAAAGCGCAGGCGTATTATAAGAGCCGCCGCCGATATAAAGCCACTGAAACGCCCCGTCCGGCAATACAGCCTGCTCAGGCATTATATCATTACCGCGGGAATCCTTTTCGATTTTGCCGAAGCTCCACGGGGTCTTCAATGTAAAATCGTCTGCCTCGGTAAACGGAAGCTCACCGTCTATACGCAGCGAAAGCGAAAGACCCTCTCCGGCGCTTTCCGCCGTAAAACCGTAGTTTATTCCGATACGGTAAAGTCCGCTTTTATTTACGGTAAAGCTATACTGCAGGGAAGAAGTTTCCTCATTTTGCAGCCTGAAGTCCGCCGTAACGGTTTCACGGCTTTGCTCGCTGCTTGCACCGGCGATATACGCTTCATAGTCTTCCGCCAGCACAGTGCAGGGCAGTGCAAAGCCCGCCGCGCACAGCAGTACAAGAACCACCGCGGTTATTCTGCTTGCCGCTTTTTTACCAGGCATTAATATTTTCCTCCAAAGCCGCGTTGAGGGACGGATATATTTCCTCAACTATCTGCGACCACGGCTTAGTCATTATTTCACTTGTTATGGGATAATACTGACCCTTATCGTAAAGCCCGGGACCTATGCATCCGTCCACACGGGGATAGGTATTATAGTCGGTCTCTATTTCATAAATCAAATCGCTCTGCTCACGCGGGATATTAACCTTATCATTGTAAGCATATTTAACATAAAGCTCGGTTGTGCTGCGGTCGGCATAATATGCCGAAGACGCAACATATTTCGCTATTGTTATATAAAGCGCAGCCGCCTCCGGATTTTTCGCCTTGCTGGCAATAGTCCAGGCCGTCCATCTGCCGTCAACATAGTTGGGTGAGGAAGCATTGTAACGCGGGAATGGTACGCACTCTATCAGGTTATCCTCCCAAAGCTCCGCAAAGGTACTTTCAGCAGTCCAGGTATAATCGGCTATCATAGCGATTTTTCCGTTTATAAATTCCGGACGCATCTCATCGGCGCGCACATTTGAAATGCATTTATGCTTATTGTTCATATCGTAAACAAAGTTACAGGCCGCCGCTATCTGAGGACTCTTGAGGTTATGCGTCACCTTTTTGCTGGAAGCATCATAGGAAGCCACCGGAACACCTGTGCTGTACTGGAATATCGCCGGACCCTCGCCGGCAATACCGAAACCGTACTGGGTAATCTTTCCGTTTTTCTCCACAGTAAGCGATTTGGCAATCTCCAAAAGCTTGTTCCATGTCCATTCCTCCGGATTGCGTTTATATATCGACAACGGAGTTTCCATATCGTTAAGTTCAAAAAGCGAAGGATTATACATAACCATTACCGGCTTTGCATAGCCTGAAACCGGATAATAAATCTTACCGTTTATTTTATACTGCTCGGTAGCGCTTCTGGTATCGTCCCATATACTGTCGTTCAAATTAATATATTCGGGATATTCATCCACTGCCTGAACAAAATTTGAAAGATAGGTTTTCGGGAATTTCCACGGAACGTTGTAAAGCAGATCCGGCATATCATCCGCAAGATACATGGTAAGAAGACTGTTGTTATAATCCGCCCAGTTTGTTTTTATAAATTCATATGTGCCGCCGTATTGCTGCTGAAATATATCCATGGCAGTAGGCAAATCCTTATATTTGGAATGCCAGTCGCTTTCGTCTTCATGTATACCGACATAAATTTTGAGATGCTTGTTTTCCAGGGTGACCTCCGGAAGCTTATAATCGCTTTTCTCCGGAGAATCCACCGTTTGAAAGCCGCCGGAAATCAATTCACCGCTTGTGCTTGAGGTAGTGGTCGTGGTATTTCCTCCTTCAGAGGAAATAAGCACCTTTTCACCGCATCCGCAAAGTTGAAGCATTAAGCTGATTGCCATCATGCCGCACATTATTTTTAATAGCTGCTTTTTCATAAAAAATTTCCTTTCCGTTATTTATAAGCCTTTAACGAATCTATATAAAGCTTACCGTACTTACCGTAGCCGTCTTCAAACGAAAAATACAAATCCGAAAATTCAGAAGCTTCAAACGCTGTACCGGCATCATATGCCTCAAAGCTGTCAAAGGGTATCCTTACCGTTCCTTCAAAGCCCGCAGGAATGCTTATATAACCGTTCAAATAGGTTTCCCGTTCTGTGATACCGCCGTTTTTATCTATAAGAAAATAAGGCTTTTCCTTTGGAATATATGAGCGGTAAGGAGCGTCTGCCTGGACCGATATGATTGATGTCGCCTCACTGCTTACATAAAATTCAATACCGCTGTAATTTTCAAAATCCCTTCTGACGCTGCTGAACATAAACGCCGAAGCTTTCGGATAAACAAGCTTAAGCGAATTTCCGCTTGCCGCATTTTCCGTCACCCTGTCTGCCTGCGCTCCGTCAGTCCAGCTCCAGGCTGCCGTTTCATTATCAAAATCGAACAGAATTTCGGGATCAAGCAGCGTCCTAAGCTTATTCTCTGCCCTTTCAAGCTCCCCAAGGCTTTTCACAGCAGCTTTACACTCATCAGAAAACGCAGTATATAGCTTTCGCAAACCGGCTATCTCAGCCTGCTTATTTAAAGTGATTTCTCCCAAAGCCAGAACAGATGCGTCAAAATCAGCCGCTTTCTCTGCATCTGTACGCTCATCACCTAAAATATTGATCCCCTCGAGCACACGTTTATAGAGTCTTACCGCATCAACCGTGAGTTCTGTTGCCTGGGTAAACACAAAGTAAAAGTTTCCGAATTTCGAAGAGTCCACCGCCGCCGAATCATAGCACTTAAAAGACTCGCACTTAAAGCTTAAAAAGCCGTCAAAATTTTCCGGTATTTTGATCAAAGGACACCAGCCGTAATTTCCGCCCAAATTTGTACCGGAAGCCGTATAGCCAGTAATGTTTCCGTTAAGATCCGTCAGATAATACGGTGCCCCTGCCTGTAAAAGCGCCCTTACGGGAATATCAGCCTGAATAAAAAAGACCGCCGGCTTATCGCCTGTTTTGACCCTTAGCTCTACTCCGCTGAAGCCGCTAAGATTTGTCTGCGGTTTTTTAAACGCTGCCGACATAAACTCGCCGCTGTCAAGCGTTGTTATCTTCATAGAAGCGCTGCCTTCAAGCGGAGCTTCATATTCAAAGGTAACACTGCATATATCACTTGAAAGCCCGGACCAGTCAAAAAGGGTTTTGTCCTCATAATCAAGCAGATACTTGCTCGGCTTCAGTTCACGCAGCCTCTCTTCCGCCGCAGAAAGTTCAGCCGAATTGTCTACAAGAAGCTGAAGGTTGAGCGGCATGTCATTGTATCTTCTGCGCAGCGACCTTACCTGCTCCGTGTCGCCGAGCTCTACCTCGCCCAAATCGTCTATTTCTTTTTTAAGAAGACTTATACTTTCGTAGCTATCACATATTTCCTTTTCAGACATACATCCGAAAGCCAGCATAAAGCTTCCGCGCACGGCGTCGATGTTCAGCTTGTTGGAGCCTATAACGCCTATGTAAATGAGACCGATTCTGGAAGCGTCCACCGCTCCGCCGGAATAATTTTTAAGTGAGGTAAACGGTATATTGACATATCCCTCAAAATTTGCAGGAAGAGTGATATACGGTTCATAATACTGACCTATCTTCTGCTCCCTTACCGTATAGCTTTCGGTGCCGATACTGTTTGTAAGATAATACAGACTCCCTGTTTTCACCGTGCACCTGTCCGGGCAGTCCGCCTGAAAAGTAAGCTCTGCAGGCTCTTCTCCGGTCCTGACCCAAAATTCCAAAAAGCTCATACCCTCAAGCGAAGTGCTGACAGGAAGCTTTACAACATTTATGGTATTGCTGTCGCCGGAAGAGCTTATTCCAAGCGAGGCTTCGCCCGAGCCGAAGCTCTGCGAGTCCTTTTCAAGTGAAATATTTTCGGTTTTTATAATATTTTCAAGTTCTGCATCGGTTTCAAAATCCAGACGGACGTCGCTTTTATCCAGCTTTAACATCAATTCCTCTGCATTTACCAGCAAATAATAATTGTCAATCAGGCTTCTCTGTACAAGTGAAAGACTTTCATAGCTTTCCCTTGCAGCCGCAACATTTTCACTCATATCAAACGAATACGGCAAAAGCGCATCAATAAGCTTGCGTGTAGTTTCGGCGCGCGCTTTATCCACTTCGGGTGTACAAAACGACAAAAAGGTTTCTGCGCGAAGCTCCGCTTCAGGCACGGTATCCGAGGTGTAAAAGCCCAGCGAGTCAAGATAAACGGTTTTTCCCGCAGTATTGGCGGCGGTTATCTTAAGCAGACTGAGCAGACCGTTAGTCTGACTCACCCATTTGCCGGACGTTCCGTCCCAAAGAGCATCAGTATTAAACGGCAGATAAACATAGCCCTCAAATCCGTCCGGTATCGCTATTCCCTTTTGGTATTTTTCATAGCTCGTTTTAAGTATACGCTGCCTGGCGGTAACGGTTCCGTCCGCCGATACTAAATAGTACGGCATTGCGGTATTGCACCAATCGGGATAATGCGAATGATTAGGAATATTGTAAGCCGTGTAAAGATAAAGGTTTTTATCCTCCGACTGCAAAGCTTCGTCAGCCGAGACTTTCACCCAAAAGCGTATTCCCTTTAAACCGTTTAAGCTTCGGTTTTCTTTTGCGCCGGCCCTCATATCAAGATACAAAAAGTTTACCAGCTCCGGCGTACTGCTCTTGCTTACAAGACGCAGAGCGCTCCCGCTTTCAAAATCTCCCGTTATACATTCCCGGTCAAAGCCCGCTCCCGCGGAAAGACCCGCCTCGTTTTCAAAACCGTAGAGCGGCGGATTTCCGGTATAGCCGCCGATTTCATCCGTATAAAGCTCTCCGCCAAACTCTCCGGCAATATACATATTCAACTCATCGCAGTCAATTTCTTCTGCGCTGTTAAAACCGAAGCCCGAAAACGGGAAATAAGCAAAGCCTTCAAAGCCGGCCGGTAAGCTGGCATAAAATTTATCATTTCCTGAAAATATTTTTTCAGAAACCGCTCCGTCTGTATCAACCGTATGGTAAACGCCGGATTTTACAAAGGAAAGCCGTTCCTCAGGTCCAAGCGCAAGTCTTATACGAACCTCGCTGTCCGAAACATTTTTAAACCAAGCCCTGACTCCCTCATATTTAACTGTTTGAATATCCGGAAGCGAAAAAATAAGGCTGTGCTCATCCGGCTGCGGGTCAGTCTGCTCTATCAGAAGCGACGCGCCGTCCTCATCGGCAGAGAATTTTTCAGACAAAGAAATCTTCAGCCCGGCGCCGGCGATTATCCCCTCCGGTTTACTGTCCGCCGCATCGGCAACGGTGAGTCCGGAAAGAAATATTCCCGCGGCAAGAATCACTGCCGCTGTTTTTCTCATCACAATTCCTCCTTGATACTGCAATACTTTTCTGTCATTACATTTCAATATAAAATATATTTAGTTGTAAATATACAACTAACCTATATTATACATTATAAATCATTTCGTGTAATTTGTATACTGTTGACGTGTATATTTTTTTATGGTACAATGACATCGAAAGGAGATATTTGAATGAATCCCATTTTACAGTGTGCGTCAACCCAAATAGACGAAGAAATAGGCTTTCGTTATCGTACGGTTTATGTTGATACTGAAAATTCAAAATTACATTATCATGATTATTATGAAATATTCCTTACTTTGTCTGACAATTTATATCACTATATCAACGGCGTAGAGCAGACACTGCACCGCGGCACACTTGTCTTCATCCGAAAAGAGGATGTTCATTATTACAGCAGCATGCCTACAAAAGGAATTTCCTTTATAAATCTTGCCTTTACCGAAGAAATTATGAATGGGCTTTTCAGCTTTCTTTCCGACGGATTTTGCTCAGCCAAGCTGCTTTCAGCCAAAAATCCTCCAAGCATTTCCCTTCCCGAACATGACGTTGAATGGCTTATGCGGCAGACTGAGCTTCTCAACTCAACAATGATAGACGATACCGACATGCTTAAATACCGAGCACGGGTTCTGCTGTTCAAGATTTTCACAAAATTCTTTTCCGGATTTTCCGAATACGATCCCTCAGAAAATAACGTTATAATACCCGCATGGCTTAAGAAGCTTGACGCCGAGATGCACAAACCGGAAAATTTCAGCCTCGGTGCGGAACATATGGTGGAAATGAGCGGCAAATGCCGGGCCTATCTCGGCAGAATGATGAAACAGTATTATAAAACCACCATACCGGACTACATAAACGATCTTCGTCTGAACTTCTGGGCAAACTCATTGATAAATTCAGACGCGCCTATTCTTGACATTTGCTTTGAATGCGGCTTCGAAAATGTGAGCTGGGCATATTCGCTTTTTAAAAACAAATACGGCACCACACCGCTGAAATTCCGTAAAAATAACTTTTAAAAAATGAGTGTTAAAACACTCATTTTTTTATTCTAAGCTTTAAAGTCAGTATTTCATAATTTTTCAGACTTACCTGAAGCTTATTATTCTCACACGGCAGGCTGTATAATGTGTTTTCCATTAAATCGCACACCTCAGCTTTTTCGACAGGCATTCCAAAGGTAAGCACCGGTGAGGAAACGCAGTCATAAGCATCATACATACGCAGAATAAAACCGCTGCCGTCTTCGCATTGCTTCAGAGTTTCTATAATCACATTTTCAGAATCCGAAGAAACAAAGCTGAAATTCTCGGGCAGACTGCCTTTCCTGTTTGCCTTAACCGAAACGCTTTCGAGCGGCTGATTAAAAGAATAGGCTTCCCTTACCGTAGCCCCGCCTCTGAAATCACCCTTATGCGGATAAATTGAATAGCTGAAAACATGCTTTCCCTGATCCGCTTTCGGATTAGGATAGGTGCCGCATTTCAGCGCTGTAAGCTGTACCGAGCCGCTCTTGGAGCTGAAGCCGTATTTGCAGTCGTTCAAAAGGCTTACGCCGTATCCGTACTCTGAAACATCTACCCATTTGTGCCCGCAGACCTCAAAGCGTGCACTGTCCCAGCTGGTATTTCGGTGGGTATTACGTTCGACATTTCCGAACTGAATATCATAAACCGCTTTTTCAGTATGAATATTAAAAGGAAACTCAATTTTGACAAGCTGCTTTTGCTCCGCCCAGTCTATTTCGTTGATAACATCAATACGCTGTGTATTATTATACATATACAAATACTGCGTAATAAACGAGGAGCGGTAACGGCGCTTTATCTTGAAGCCGCGGCGGCAGCCGTCGGAAATTTCAGTAATTTCTGCTGCTTCGTCCAGTATCCTGCATTTTGACGGATAATACTCAGCAAGCTCCCAGTTCTCATATTCAAGCGGCATATCCTCATAAATACGGAATTCATTCGCCGCTCTTCCGACCGACAGAACCTCCCGGTCAAACCGCTTGTCATACAGTCCTGTTATTCTTCCGGCTTTATCAATTGTAAGAATAAAATAATCGTTCTCAATCGTGTTTTCGGAAATCTTAACGCGGCATTCCTCGTCTCCGGGATTTATCACTTTCCAGCCGAAGGCAGGTATGCTTTCGGTTTCGCAGCATTTTCCTCCGATATTTATTATACCGGAGCGTTCAAATCCAAGAGAATTATATACAAGCGTTCCGCCATCCGAGGCAACCCTTACTGCTATATCCGAAAGTCCGTCCTCCAGTATCTTACTGCATTTTCCGAAAAACTCGGCATACTGACGGCGGCTGTCCTCATATACCTCTTTAATGGATGACCCGGGTATAATATCATGAAACTGATTTAAAAGCACCGTTTCCCATAAATCATTTACATTATCCCTCCGGTACTCATAATCCGCAAGCAGCGATGCTATTGACAAAATGCTTTCTGTTCTTTGAAGCATAAGTTCCGCTCTGCGGTTATATCTCTTATTTTCCGCCATGGAGGTATACGTCCCGCGGTGAAACTCAAGGTAAAGCTCACCCGACCATTCCGGAGTTCTGCCGATTTCGCGGCAGGCTTCCGAAAACTTTGCGCGCATTTTATCAAGATGTTCTTTTAAAGAGGAGATTTTCGTTTTTGGAAGCCCCGGAAGCCCGAAGGAAAGCCTCCTCTGCTGTTCGAGCATATCGGCGGTAGGTCCGCCGCCGCCGTCTCCCCAGCCGTAAACCAGCATCACCTCGTCACTGTATTCCTTTTGCTGATACCGGTTCCATGCACCCGCCGTCATAGATGGATTAATTACGCCGACATATGTAGTCTCGTTGGAAAATTTGCCTCCGCGCTCAAAATCCTGAGTTGTAATGAAATCAGTAGGTATTTCACTTCCGTCGATACCGCGCCAGATGAAGCTGTCAAACGGCATCGTATTGGTATCGTTCCAACTTATTTTAGAAGTCACAAAATGCTTTATACCGCTTTTATTCATAATCTGCGGAAGCGCCGCACTGTATCCGAAGACATCGGGCAGCCAGAGCACTTCGCTCTCTATTCCGAATTCCTCTTTTAAAAAGCGCTTGCCGAATAGAATCTGCCTTACCATACTTTCACCGCTTATGAGGTTACAGTCGGCCTCAAGCCACATGGCTCCTTCTAATTCCCAGCGTTCCTCTTTTACAAGACGCTTAATTTCACTGTACATATCAGGATCTGTTTCTGAGAGAAATTTAAAAAGCTGCGGCTGTGACATCATAAAGCGGTATTCTGGATAACGCCTCATCAGTTCAAGCACGGTTGAAAAGCTGCGCTGCACCTTTTCTTTAGTCTGCGCCAGCGTCCAAAGCCATGCAACATCGATATGCGTATGTCCTATGCAGTTAACAGTAACCGGACTTTTTCCGCACAGCTTTTCATAATACTCTTTTTTAAGATATTTCCGTGCCGCCGAAATTCTCTCATAATATTCAGGTGTATACGGATAATTAAGCTCAAGCATATTTGCCGCATGCTCCAACGCCCTTACAGTCACGGCATATTCATAGGAGTTTTCATTATAGACCCTGCGGCAGGCCTCGAGCGGCACAGACATATCATAATAAAGCTCTCTCGCAGGCTCATCACAGTATGAAAGCCAAAGCTTAAATTCAGAAGCCGCATCCTGCATGCCCATATAAAAGTAAATATAGACATCGTAATCCGTTTCCGGCTCGAGCAGGACGTCTGTATGGTTGGTATCAAGCGCCTGCACAAGCTTTCCGCCGATATAAACCATGCTTTGCGGATTAAGAGTGTCCCTTTCCCCCTCAAAACCGGTGGCGGATTTCAGTACTATTCTCTGCTCCGGTCTGCATAGCGGAGTTTTAAAGTTCAAACGCAGCCAGTAATGACGGTCTTTCCCGTAAAGCCGCATGCCCGGCTCAAATTCTCTCCAGCCTTTCTGCGGCGGAAGATCATTTTCCTTATACCCACACTCGGTATACATAATTTTCCCTATATCGCCGGCATGAGAATACGCGTACTTTTCAAGCATATTACAGGTAACGATCAATTTTTTCAGAAATTGTTTCATATTCTCTCTCTTTTCTTGTGGTCTTTTAATTTTACAGCAAGCAAGAAAAAATTTCTTACTCTGCGGTGAGCAAAATTCCGCTGTGGAGACATAATTTTTAAAAAATCCTAAAAAATTTCCGCGCTGTCAAAAACAGCGCGGAAATAAAAATTATTTCGGTCTGCTCCCTCCTTACGGCAGATGATAAAACAACCCTCCCCTGTTAACAAAAAAGAGACAAGGTTGCCGCGGTGCAGCTTTTAATGACTTATACTTGATACGTTTCTTTTATTCGGCAGAAAAATTCCCTGTAATCGGATAGAAATTATTCGGATTTTTATGCCGCCGAAATGCGTTACGCCGATTTCTACATGACGCGCTGCCGGAGAGCCTATTTTAATGCCCTCCTCATTCGCTCTGGGCTTCCGCCGGACACTGCTTGCCGGAGTGGTCTATAATATAGTTATCCTTAAGCAAAAGATCGCTTATAAAGACAAACTCGTAGCCGTCGTCCTTAAGGCATTTTAAAATGGTGGGCAGCGCCTCGGGAGTATGCTCGGCGTCGTTATGGAACAAAACTATGCTGCCAGGCTCCACCCTCTTCAGCACGCGGTCGCAGATACTGTCGGCGGTGGCGCTTTCCTTCCAGTCAATGCTGTCGACCGACCACTGCACCGTCGTCATACCAAGCTCTCCGAGGGTTTCTATCAGCATATTGTCGTAATCCCCGTAAGGCGGGCGGTGAAGCGTGGGGCAGACGCCGGTTATTGCTTCTATCTTGCTGTTGCAGGTATTTATCTCATCAATCATCTGCTCCTTTGAAAGCTGCGGCATATGCGGATGCGTGTTGGAGTGGTTCTGTATCTGATGACCCGCGTCGGAAAGCGCCTTTACCGATTCGGGATATTTGTCTACCCACGAGCCGACCACGAAGAAAGTCGCGGGAACGTCGTATTCGGCGAGGATTTCAATCAGCGTTTCAGTGTCGTCGTTGCCCCACGCCGCGTCAAAACTTATGGCTATCTGCTTTTTGTCGGTTTCAACGCAGTAAACCGGCAGCTTTCGGTCGTTGTTAGCAAGGACGCTCGCCGAGCCGATTATAACCCCCGTCACCGCCAGCACTCCCGCCAAGGCAAGCATAATCTGCTTTTTGGTTATAATAAGGAATTTCATGTATAGGACCCCTTTTTGTTTTCTAATAAAAAATATGAGGGGCGGCTTGTATACTATTCTTTTATTGATAATAAAAAATTGAAAAACGGGAATATTTGTGTTATACTGTTACCAAGTATATATAATATTGGTACGGAGGGACAAAATGTCTGCTAAAATTTACAGGCTGACGGACGGGGCTGAAGGCTTGTTCATAAAAAACGAGCGGTTCAACACCACCTCAGTCTCCTTTAACTTTTACCTGCCGCTTTCCGAGAAAACCGCGGCGGCTTATGCGCTTCTGCCATTTATGCTTACCACCTGCGGCGAGAAATACCCCGATTTTTCCGCGCTTAATTATAAGCTTGCAAGGCTGTACGGAGCGCAGCTTGACGCCTCAGCAGAAAAGCTGGGCGATTATCAGCTGCTGCGTATGAGAATCTCGGTTATAAACGACCGATACACCTTTGAAAGCGAATCGCTTATAAAGCAGGCGGCGGATATGCTGCTGAGCCTTATATTCGAGCCCAAGGCTTCGGACGGCGCCTTCTGCGAGGAGGACCTGAGCCGCGAAAAGCGTAAGGCAGTTGAGCATATAAAGGGCGAAATAAGCGAAAAGCGGATTTACGCCAAAAACCGCCTGATAGAAGAAATGTATAAGGGAAGCGCCTACGGTGTGCCTAAATGCGGAACGGTCAAGGACGTTGAGGCGATAACCGGAAAAAGCCTTTACTGCGCCTGGGAGGATATGCTTAAAAAGGCGTACATCAGAGTGCAGGCGGTCGGAGCCGCGATTCCGTCAAGACTTTTTGAGGACGCCGCATTAAGGCTTGAGAACACCGAGCGCAGAGATATAACCGACTGCCGCCTGAATGAGCCGACCGCGCCGGCACAGACGCCTTTTGAAATTACCGAACGTATGGCGGTGCAGCAGGGCAAGCTGTGTTTAGGCTTTTCCTCTGAAATGTACGGCGACGACGATGTATCTCTTCCGCTTATGGTTATGACAGACGTTTTCGGCGGCGGACCTTATTCAAGACTTTTCACCAATGTGCGCGAAAAAATGAGCCTCTGCTATTACTGCTCCGCCTCCTCTGTGCGGCAGAAGGGACTTATAACGGTGGAATCCGGCGTGGAGGAGCAAAATGCCGAAAAGGCGCAGCGGGAAATCCTCTCCCAGCTTGAAACAGTAAGGCAGGGCGGATTTACCGATTTTGAATTTGAATCCTCGGTAAAAAGCATATGCGATTCGCTCAGCACCTATAACGACAGTCAGGCAGCGCTTGATACCTGGTACGCGCTCAAGGCTTCAAACCATACACTTTATTCTCCGGAGGAAACCGCGCGGAAAATTTCGGAGATTACGCGCGCAGATGTTGTAAAAGCCGCCGGAGGCGTGCGGCTGCACACGGTTTACAGACTTCTGCCGAAGGAGGCTAAATAATGCACAAGCAGGTTTTTGAAAGCGATATAGGCGAAAGCTATGTTATGGCGGAGCATCCGTCAGGACTTAAGATTTATATTCTTGAAAAGCCGCAGTACAATTCGGCATACGCCGTTTTCGGCACAAAATACGGCTCAATAGACACGCACTTCGCGGTAAACGGCGAGGAAACACGGGTGCCCGAGGGTATAGCCCATTTTCTTGAGCATAAGCTCTTTGAAAGTGAAGACGGCGACGCCTTCACCAAATACGCCCGCACCGGCGCCTACGCCAACGCCTTCACATCTTTTGACCGTACCTGTTACCTCTTTTCCTGCTCAGACAGATTTTATGAAAATCTCGGTATACTGCTGGATTTTGTGCAGTCCCCCTATTTTACTGCACAGACCGTCGCAAAGGAGCAGGGTATAATCGGTCAGGAAATAAGAATGTATGACGACAGCCCGGAATGGCGCGTGATGTTCAATATGCTCACGGCTATGTATCACAGTCATCCGGTCAGAATAGATATAGCCGGAACGGTAGAATCCATCGCGCAGATAGACGATAAGCTGCTTTATAAATGCTACAATACCTTTTATAACCCGTCGAATATGTTTATCTGCATCGCCGGCAACGTCGACGCAGATAAGGTGCTGACGCAGATAAACGGAGGTATAAAAACTGTTTCACCGCTTGAAATAACAAGATTTCCCGCAGACGAGCCGGACGGCATTGTCAAGCCGTATACCGAGCAGAGCTTGGCGGTGGCGCAGCCTCTCTTCTGCTTCGGCTTCAAGGAAAACGCCCCGAATCCCGAGCGCACTCTGAAAGAAAAGGTCTGCACCTCCCTTCTGCTCGAGATAATCGCGGGAGACGCCTCCCCGCTTTATAAGCGGCTCGTAAGCGAAGGACTTGTGAATGACGAGTTTTCGTTCGAGTATTTTACGGGTCATGGCTACGCGGCGGTTATTTTCGAGGGCGAGTCGCGCGACCCGCGCCGAGTGGCAGAGAAGCTTAAGACAGAAATTGACCGGCTTAAAGCCGACGGTATTGAAAAAAGGCTGTTTTCGGCGGTGCGCTGCGGTCTTTACGGCGAGGCAGTGCGCGCTATGGGCAGCGTGGAAAGCGTGGCAATGCAGCTTGTAAACTGCGCTATGGGCGGACACGGGCTTTTCGACGAGCTGAAATATCTTAAAACGGTAACGCCTGAGGACGTTTACAAAAGACTTTCATTGCTTGACGGTGAAAAAGCCGTGCTTTCGGTTATAAATCCGGCGGAGGAGGAAACGGCATGAGCTACGACGTGGTAATCTTCGGAATAAGGCTTACGCTGTCGCCGGTGGCATTTACCATTCCGCTCGGCTCACGGCACTGGGATATTTACTGGTACGGCATCATAATTGCCGCCGGATTTCTGCTGGCGCTTATTTTCGGCATAAGAAACGCAAAGCGCTTCGGAATCAATACCGACCGCATGCTCGACGTGGTGCTGGTGGCGACTCCGGTCGCAATACTTTCGGCGCGCGCCTATTATGTGATTTTCGACGGCGTAAAGCTTGAGGGCATAGGAGACTTTTTCGGCTTCGGAAGCTCATCCGGCTTTTCGGGTCTTGCAATTTACGGCGGAGTAATCGGCGCGTTTGTATCTGGAGCGGTAATGTGCTGGATACGAAAGGTGAATATTCTTGATATGTTCGACATCGCCTCCCTGGGCTTTTTGATCGGTCAGGGAATAGGCCGCTGGGGCAACTTTGTTAATCAGGAGGCGTACGGCTCCTTTACCGGCAGCAGCTGGTGGGGAATGGAGAGCGACAGGACCATAGCCGAAATGGGCGAGGGACTTGTGCATCCCTGCTTTTTATACGAATCGGTGTGGTGCATCGCCGGCTTTTTCATACTTAATCATCTGAGCAAAAAGCGCCGCTTCAGCGGCGAAACCGCTCTTATGTACTGCGTTTGGTACGGTTTCGGAAGAGGAATAATCGAGCTTCTGCGGACCGACAGCCTTATGCTCGGCAACATTAAGGTCTCCTCTCTGCTGTCCTTTATACTCTGCGTCGCGGGGCTGACGCTGCTTATTGTAATCCGCGGCAGAATAAAGGAAACCGCCGTCGCAGGCAATTACGAGGCGGTCTTTGAGCAAAACGACGACCCTGCCGAAGACTCGGAAAGCTTTCTGCCTGAGCCCGAAGTCGCGGAGCAAGCCGCCGAAAGCACGGAGGCAAGCGCCGCGCCGTCCCCTGACAGAAGCGGTTCAGAGCAGGATATTAAGGAAACTGAAAAAGCGGAAGAAACAGAGGAGCGTAAAAATGAGCAGACTGATTGACGGAAAGGTTATTTCCGCCGCCGTTAAGGAGCGGGTCGGCGGAGAGGTCGCGGCGCTTAAGGCAAAGGGAATCATGGTGGGGCTCGCGGTGATTATAGTGGGAGACGACCCCGCCTCTAAAATCTATGTTGCCAACAAAAAGAAAGCGTGCGAAGCGCTCGGAATAATTTCGGAGGAATACGCCCTGCCGGAAGACACAACCGAGAGCGAGCTGCTGGACCTTATCGGCAGGCTTAATAACGAAAAGCGAATTAACGGCATACTCTGCCAGCTTCCCCTGCCGCCGCACCTTGACGAAAAGCTTATAATAAACTCAATATCACCCGAAAAGGATGTTGATGCGTTTCATCCCGTCAACGTCGGTAGGATAATGATAGGCGACTACGATTTTGTGCCCTGCACGCCGGCTGGCATAATGGAAATGCTGAAGTATGAAAACATCAGCCCGGAGGGCAAAAGCTGCGTGGTGATAGGCCGCTCGAACATTGTCGGCAAGCCGATGGGAATGCTGCTGCTTCACAAAAACGGCACCGTTACAATATGCCATTCAAAAACAAAAAATCTTAAGGAAATCTGCCTCGGCGCGGATATTCTGGTCGCGGCGGTCGGCAGGGCGAAATTCGTCACCGCCGATATGGTCAAGGAGGGTGCCGTAGTCATCGACGTGGGCATGAACCGCGTGGACGGCAAGCTTTACGGCGACGTTGACTTTGATGCGGTAAAGGAAAAGGCTTCAGCCATAACTCCGGTGCCGGGCGGTGTGGGTCCTATGACGATAGCCATGCTTATGCAAAACACCCTGACGGCGGCAAAAAAGCAGAACGGTATTGCCTGAAGCCGCACGGAAAGCTTTAAAAATCAGATGCGGGAGTGATTTTTTGCTGAAAAAAACGGTTTGCGCCGCGGCGGCGCTTCTGCTTTTCTGCATTCAGCTTAACGCTGCGGCAGCAGACATTGAAATCTCCCCCGGCGAGGGCTTTTATACCTCCGACGGGGACAGCGAAGCGGTCGCACGCACGCTTGGTATGAGCGCGGCGGAGCTTGACGCCTACTGCGGGGAAAACAATATAGTTTATATCGCGGTAAACCAAGACAATTCAAAGCAGATACGGCTTTCGGCGGCGCGGTCATCATTTTCCGAGAGCGTTGGGAATCTTTCGGGAATAAGCGATTCAAGCCTTAAGCCGCTTATTCCCGATATTACCGGAGACAGCGGAGTGGGAGCCGAAATAATAGAAAAAAACGGTCAGAAATTTATTAAAAATCACCTTTCAGCCTCGGATTCGGGCGGAGAATACACAGTTGTGCAGTATATCACCGTCGCAAGAAAAACCGATTATGTGCTTTCCTTTTATACCTCCTCGGGCGAAAGCGACGAGTATGCGCAGGCGGTTTTTGAAACCTTTTCGTGCAGCGATTTTTATAATATTCAGCCGCAAAAAAGCTATTACGGCTATGTTATAATCGCCGCGATAGTACTGCTCGCCGCGGGCTCGGCTTATATTATCTTCACCCTCGTAAGGGATATTCGAGGCGGGCGGCAGGAAAACGAAAATCTGCCGTCTCCAAAGCCGGCAGACCAAGCCGGAAGCGAAAAAGCGGAGGAGCTGCCGGAAAATTCTGACGGCGAATTATAACGGCATATAAACAGGTAAAAAACGCCAGGTATTTTGCCGTAACGCATGCCTACAATAAACAAGGGGTGAGAAAATGCAGAAGCGCGGCGAAAAAAACCGCGGCAAAGCCGACGGGAATATTTCTCGGACAGGCGGATTTTTCAGACGTCATTACCCCCTTGAGGAAAACGACTGCACGGTAAACGCTGTTCCCGCCCCGACCGCCGAGGGCGTTTTCGGGGAATACGGGGATACCCGAACCGGACGGAGCCTCTGAAAAAAGCATATTGCTTCGGCGCGCGGAATGCGTGCCGTTTTTTTCGAGAGTCAGCAAAAAACTGTCGGATAATTTTTTATTTCAGCGCGCTATAAACAGAACTTATTAAAATATTTCTGTTTTATGCTCTGTTCTGTAATCCGTTATTTTTCCCTTATCCGCACAGTTTAATTTTCTGTATGTATATAAAGCTTCACTTTTCTTTTCTGTTAAATCGCCTTCTTTAAGCGAATGCTTGATATTGTATAATCCTGCAAGACTGTCAAGTTAAGCATCAAAAAAATCTGCAATATCAATTAACGTTTTTAAATCAGGCGTTTTCCCGCCGGTTTCAAACGCACTTATAGACGACTGCGGCAGATTAAGCTCTAAAGCTGATTGTTCCTGCTTAATTCCTCTTGTTATCCTTTAATCTTTCAAACGCAGCCTTTTACCGCACTCCCAAATACATTTTTCCTGAAATTATTGCATTATATATTTACATATAATATAACAATATTTGCATTACAAATATTTCAGAAGATAAAGTAATACGGCGTGACGCTTAAGCGTCACGCCGATAAGGAAGTTTTTATGTTGGGGACGGTGTAACCCAGTAAAATGGGTTGCACCATTTTACTATATTCGTAAACTGTCAATACAGTTTCCCTGCTTGTTACAGTATAGGAGTTGCCTGCCACATAGCTAAGCAGCGTTCTGTACGATATAATCCGAATTGACACATTCGAGGACCACAAGCCGAACTTAACTTTCTATTACAGCAGGTGAGCAAAGCATTAATAATATAGAATGCGGCAGGTGTATCATTGCGCCTGCCGCTGTTTTAATGCCTTTAGGCTGGTTTGCTCAAAGAGCAAACCAAACAACCACCCGCTATGCGGGTGTGCGTAAAAAGTTATACAAAAAAATTCCCCTAAGTAGTACAATAAGGTTGTTCAAGTCTTAG
>CALWUZ010000078.1 GCA_944384845.1 uncultured Clostridia bacterium | reverse complement strand
AATCGGGATAACTCTGAAGCGGCAGCTCTCGCGGCAGCAGTGATTTCTCGGCAGATTCTTCCAGCTCAAGCGGCTGTGCCGCAGAGAATCTCCCCAAACGCCAGCTGTCAGTGTCGGGAGTCAGACGGTAACTTTCCCCGAAAGCGCGCTGAAAGCTGTATCTCTGCATTTTACGTACTCTATGCAATAAGCGGAAAGCAAAAAAGCCCACAGCCTTTTCCTTAGTTGCGGCCACAATCTTTCCGTCCGCTGAAATCTCCATCTGAATAAATCCCGGCTGCTTAAGTGAGTAATAGCTGTTAACATAATAATTTACCGTCTCGACAGCCACATGATTGTTACTCTCTGTAAGCCATTTGGTCAAAGGTATCTCGTCAACTCTGTAGAAGCCGTGGGCAGTGCGTACCGGTCCGTAATATACAAAGCGATTATTGACAAAAACACGGTAAAACCCGGAGACCGCAATACGCAGAACCGCTTTTTCGGAAGGCCTGCATACCGCGGCATAAAAGCCGCAGGTAATATTCATTTCACGCTGTAAGCCCTTACCCCATACCGGTTTTGCCTGTTCAAAATACATTTTTATTCCTCGCTTCCGCCCGCATAACAAACACAAATATCAGTAAAACAGGCTTAATTATATATTTTTATTATTTTGCCTTGTGCTGGATTTTTCAGAGCTCAATAAGAACTATTTTATAGGGAGATATACTTGGAACAGTAAACCTGCGGTAATTTTCATAATTTCCCGACGCTGTCAATATTTCCTTATTATTTCCGTTATACGATACCGCGCAATTCTTTACCGTCAGAATATTTACGGGAATTTCAAATAAGGTATCAGGAGAAGGATTAAAAAGAGTTACGCAGATTTTATCGCCTTTTACAAACGGCGTGTTTTTTATTCTGAAATAGCCGTCAATATAGGCGGGCAGAGTATTGCGGGAAATATATGTAAATACCTTTATAAGCTGCAGCGCTTTGTTGTAATCCGAAATCCATGTGAATGGATAATATCCTCCCACGGCTACTCTTCCGCCTAATTTATTTTCAAATAAACCCATTGAGCATTCAGCCAGCGTTTTATCCGCGTAATCGACAAGCTTACAAAGCGGTATAGAAGCCTTATCCGCAGGTATCAGTGAGAAAGACGGTCCGAAATTAAATGCTTGTCTGCAATTTCGGATTCCTCCCGATATTCCGCCGTTAAACGGTACCGGAAGATATTTTTCTATAGCGTCCTGCGGGCAGGATTCCCCTGCTTCAAAGCCAGTATACTCGCTGAATCCGCGGCGATTTATCAAGGAAAGCGCCTGCGCGTCCATATAAACGCCCTTTGAAAGGACTTTCAGGATTTCACTATCCGACAAAGCCGATGCCGTAAAAGAGTTAAGCACAGTGCATACAGAATTATCGCTGCTGTAGCATTCTGGAAGTCCGAAATTAAACAGCTCGGTTACACAAACATCAGGATAGCTCTCCGTCCACTCGCCGTAAGTATAAGCCTGCATATCTTTTTTCCACGCATTGCCTATTCCGACTGGCTTCATTCCCTCAAGCTTTTTATTAAGAATTTTAAATTCCTCAGCCGCGTTATTTATCGCGGCAAGATGAGGAATACAATTTTCTATAGGCTCCCGCGTCTCTCCCGGCAATATGTTAAACGAGGTGCCTGTGCAGCCGGCAGTCATATATAAAAGCCCCTCCGTTGCTGTAAAAAACGGGCTTTTCTTTATTAGCTGATACGGGAAATTTTCTATCTCGGACTGAACCGAAATCACATATTCGGGCAGATTTGCATTCTGCATACCTATATCGCGCAGCTTAGAAAAAAAATCCTCCATGCTGTAATCGGTATAGACCCCTCCGCCCGGTCTCCACATTATCTCATATCTGCCGTTTTCCGACAATGCATCCGCCGCCGCCCTAAAATCATAGTTTTCAAAGAACCGCGGACATGTCATAAATCCCAGAATAATATCAGGCGAAACTTCTCTTACCGTTTTTCCTATACATTCAAGAATTGCGGCAACGGCGCTGCCGTTGTGCTCAAGCCATTGCTTTCGCAGCATTATATCCGTTGCATTTAATTTTTCCCTGAGAGATTCTCTTGTATAGTCGTAGCCGTATTTTTCATTAAACGACTTAATGCAGGCATCACAGAAGCAGCCCCTGCCGACCGGCATATGGTCGCATCTCACATCATCGTCGATCCATATAAACTCAGGCTCAGCCTCTGCAAAAAGGCGGTAAACAGGCTTAACATAATTTTCCCAATACCGTGTATCCCTCATACAGTGGCTGCCCCTGCATATCTCACCCTTAATATTGGTTATACGATGCGTATCATCGTCATAACAATTGTCTAGGTTTTCGTTATGATGACCTATCGTGCAAAGTATATTTATACCTGCAGCCAATCCCGCCTCGCGTATTGTTTTCATTCGCATCTTCAAAATACCGGCATACTCCGCGGCCTGTTCTATCGGCATCGGAGTATGATAATTCTGGGTTAATAACGCCACCTGACCTATTTCGCCTGGATATTCCTTAAGTATATTGATAAGTTTATTGAATCTTTCCTCATAAAGCCAATTATCTACTCCGACACGAATTGAATTTATTGCCTTTTTCATAATAACTTTCCTTTAAAATGTAATATTGCCGTAAACTCAATAAAGTCTCATTGCCGCATCCTTCGCTGTAACGGAACATTCTAACCGCATAAATACGACAATGAGCTTTATGAATATTAATTTTTTACCGTCAGAGCCGAAAATGCATAAGAGTAAAAATTCCGTCAAGCCGCATCTGTCCCCAGATAAAACGCGGTCAAAGTACCTTGCAAATTTATTTTATAATACGGCGCAACGCCGGGTGCTAATCCTCAAAGCATCATCGGATTATGTATTCTGAGCAATTATCTTCTTGATTGCGATTAAATCCAAAATATTTATTTCTTCATCCTCGTTCAGGTCGGCTGATTCGGTGTTAAAAACGCCGTCTAAATCTGTACCAAATAAATATTTACTCAAAACCGTCAAATCGCTGGCATTGATTATTTTATCGCCGTTTACATCTCCGAGCATATCTTCCGGCAGATTTACAGGAGCTATGTCCTGCACTCTGGCATTATAAGATGTCACAAAACGCACATGTACGCCTTTGAAGGTATTGCTTACCGCATTATAGCCGTTAAGTATGTTGAAATTTTCCTCGCTTATGAAAAATACTCCGCCGAACTCGGTATCGCCGCCGTCTATAAGCACATTGTCAATATAAAACTCATATACTTCAGCGCCGTCGCGTACCGCAGGCTTTGCCGACAATATATGCGTATCGCTTACAGAAAGTCCGGTTGTCATAGTATGCCATTCTCCGGTTCCGGTTTTATTAACTCCGATTTTAAGTACCCCGCCCTCATTTCTCAGGAAAATGGTAGGCTGACTTTCTGTTTCCTTTCCCCAGATATCAGCAATCATTGTCCAATAATTGCCGCACAAGCCTATTGATATCCACTGACCGCCTTCAGGCAGACCCTCAGCATTAAAAATAATACCCTTGGTTAAATCAGCTCTCCAAGTTGAAAAAGCCGAGCTCCACGCAGTTATATCCAGAGTGTAAGGTTCTTCCGTCTGTTCGCAGACAAAGCCGCTTCCGCTGAACGGAACATCGTCGGGAACCGCTCTGTATATATCGCTTATATCAGCTCCCGTATTCGCCGCAAATCCGATATATGCACCCGCCGTCCCGTTATTCACAAGATTAAATTCTGCCTCACTGACAGTAAAGCCGCTTATTTCATGTCCGTCAATATAAAATTTATATACCGTTTCATTTCCCTGCTCCGCCGCTGCTGCTTTTATCGTATGTTCGCCTGCTGCGCTCACCGACCCCAGCTTTACATATTCTCCGTACTCCTTTCCGTCATAGCAGGACACCGCCAGTTTACCGCCGATATTCTTCAATCTGAACGAGGGCGCAAGCTCTCCCGCAGCGTTCGCTCTGCGCAGCTCCCACGGATCGCCCGACATCCCTACCGACATCCAGTCGTTTTCATCATTTTCCTCAAGCGAGGAGACCGTAAAGGAAACCCCGGTATTTAAATCCGCCTGCCAGGTGGAGTTCGCATAACCGTTTGCCCCAAGCCTTACGTCATCGTAGCCCTTACTGTTCCTTATGTATGTAAAATTATCCTCAAGGCTTCCGGTAAAACCGTCCTCACCGGGAAGCGCAAGACCGATTCTCGGCGCATTCATTACCGCCGCCCGCAGATAACAGCCGTCAAAGCTTTGCGTTTCCTCATTATAATTATTGAAATTATTAAAGTCTTCTACGCTCATTATAAAACCGTTATTGTTAAACGGTATCCCGTCTATACAAATCCGGTAGCCCGTGACAGCATTTTCACTTATTACAGGCACTGCCTGTAATAAATGTGTTTTTTCCGCAGTTCCGAAATCAGTAGTAAAAGCATCATAGCCTGAAGCCGGTATATGCTCCGCGCATACCAGTCTGCCGTTTTCATGTCTAATCTTTACATTAGAGGCATAAGCCGCCGACGAGGCTGACGGACTGTTTAGAAAAATTAGCATTAACCAATCATTATTGTCCGCAAAATTGTCGGCACTGAAATATATCCCCTTGGTCAGATCAGTCTGCCAGGTGGC
>CALWUZ010000077.1 GCA_944384845.1 uncultured Clostridia bacterium | reverse complement strand
AATTCTAAAGGAGGAGGTAACAGACTGATTTAGCCTGTTGCCACCTCTTTGATTAAAAAATAAAACGGTGTGGGTTCAAGTCCTACAGCAAAAAAGAGCGAGGCATCTTTTTTAGTCCCCAGAGACAGTCGTGAGCCTCGGCACGCAATTCGCGTTCGGGGCTTTTCTTTTTCAAAGCTCGGTACCTGCGCCGGAGCAGACATCTTCCTGTTGCCTGCTGACATGTTGCCGCGAACCGTATGTATCGTCTGCGGCGATTTTATTTTTTTATGTTTTTGCCCGGTTTGCGGCGCTGTACGTTTCTTTATAAGCTTACTGTTATCTGTAATATTATGCTGATTCTATCGGCAGATAAATAATTAAAGATGGGAAGAGGGAAGAAAATGAAGGATTCCGTTCAAATTATGATTGTAATGATTATCTATATGGCGGCGGTAATCGGAATCGGAATTGGGTTTGCCCGCAAGGCAAACAAAAGCTCGGAGGACTATTTTTTAGGCGGGCGGACTTTAGGACCGTGGGTTACCGCTATGAGCGCGGAGGCCTCGGATATGTCCGGCTGGCTGCTAATGGGTCTGCCCGGAGTCGCTTACTGGTGCGGAATCGCGGATGCGGCATGGACCGCAATCGGTCTTGCCGTGGGCACATATATCAACTGGCTTATAATTTCAAAAAGGCTGCGTCGGTACAGCGAGAAAGCCGGCAACTCCATAACTCTGCCGGAGTTCTTTTCCAACCGCTTTCATGAAAACGGAAAGCTTGTAATGACGATTTCCGCCCTTTTTATACTCATATTCTTTACTGTATACGCGGCGAGCTGTCTTGTTACATGCGGAAAGCTGTTTTCAACGCTGTTCGGTCTCGATTACGTCCCTATGATGATAGTCGGCGCTGTTTTTGTGCTTGTTTATACTATTATCGGGGGCTTCCTTGCTGAAAGCGTTTCTGATTTTATGCAGGCTATTGTAATGATTGTCGCTCTTGTTGTTATAGTTATTACCGGCACGGTAACCGCGGGCGGACTTTCAAGCGTTATTAAAAACGCCGGATCAATACCGGGCTTTCTTGAGTTTTTCGGAATTGCCACTCCGGTTACGGTTGACGGTGTTCAGCAGTCGATAAACGGCGTACCCCAGTTCGGCGCTGCCGGAAGCTACGGCTTTGTAGCCATTATTTCCACGCTGGCGTGGGGACTCGGCTATTTCGGTATGCCGCAGGTGCTTCTCCGCTTTATGGCGATACGCTCGGAGCATGAGCTGACACGTTCGCGCAGAATAGCCACGGTTTGGGTGCTTATTTCTCTTTTTGTGGCGGTGTTTATCGGCGTTGTGGGACGCGTGCTTTATCCCGACGCGCTGACCACTGATTCGGCTTCGGAAAACGTATTTATACTCCTTGCAACAAACCTGCTGCCGCCCTTGCTTGCGGGTCTGGTTATGGCGGGCATTTTAGCGGCTACGATAAGCTCGTCGGACTCTTATCTGCTTATCGCCGCCTCCGCGTTTTCAAAAAATATTTATCAGGGCATCTTCCGCCGGAAAGCAACAGACAGGCAGGTGCTGCTGGTTTCACGCGTAACGCTTCTTGTTATCACGTTGATCGCGGTTGTGATAGCTCTTGATGAAAAAAGCGTAATTTTCACCCTTGTAAGCTTTGCGTGGGCGGGCTTCGGAGCCACCTTCGGTCCGCTGATGATTATGAGCCTGTTCTGGAAGCGGATAAACCGCGCCGGAGCCGTCGCTGGTATGATAAGCGGCGGGGCAACGGTGTTTTTATGGAAGCTTGTAATCCGTCCGCTCGGCGGCGTGTGGGATATTTATGAGCTTCTGCCGGCTTTTCTGATTTCCTGCCTGTGCATTATAGCCGTTTCTCTGATGACGGCGCCCCCTTCAAAGGAAATTCAGAAGGAATTTGACGATGTGCGCGCCGGAATATAAATACGGCTTGCGCCATAATATTAAATGTTCGCGGCTTGATTTCCGCAATTTCGGAGCAATTAAGTATTGCTCCGATTTTTTGTTGCAGGCATAAATCTGTGAACCTGCCTTTAAAAGCGGCGCGCAGGCAATTATTACAAAGCTGAAACCTGTGTCTAAAGCTATTGAAATTTGACATATCGGTGCATATAATTTATTACAGGTGATATACAATGGCAAAAATTAAATATAATCATCTGAAATTTATTCTCCTGTTTCCGGCTTCTGTTCTGTATTTTGAAATACTATTCAGATTATTCACAGGGGGCAATATATTCAGTCTGAGCTTTTTTCCGCTTCTGTTTTTCAGCCTTGCTTACGGAGGAATAGGTTATGTTTTGTCCTCGCTTCATAAAGATAAATGCGTAAATAAACGGATTGCCGCCGTTTTGCTTTTTCTTGCCTGTATTCCGTATATCGTGCAGTTTCTCATTTTTAAGCAGTTCAAGCAGTTTTATGATATAAATACTGTGACAGGCGGGGCGGGGGACGCGCTTTCAGGCTTTTTTTCCGATATTATACGCCTTATATTTGTGCAGGGCGGTATATTTGTGATAATCCTGTTTTTTTTTTCTTTTGTTTTGTATCTGATTTTCGGTTCAAGAATTTTGCCCGCTGTAACAGGAAACGCGGCTGCAAGAATTATTTCCTTATCCTCCTCGGCGGTTTGCTTTCTGCTTGCTCTTGCGATTGTTTTCGGAAGCGGAATTTACGCTCCGGTTTATTATGAGCAGTATAATTTCCAGTCGGCGGTAAGCAATTTCGGATTGATTACCGGTATGCGTCTGGATATGGAAAATAAACTGTTCGGCAGAGCGGTTGCTTTTGAAGAAAGCGGCGGTTCGTCATATCAGAGCGAAAGCTCCGGCAGCGGGGAGCCTGCGGATATTCCTGTAACATATGATTATAACAGTACGGATATTGATTTTGAAAAGCTTGATCAAAACGCTTCTTCGCAGATAAAGGCGATTAACGAATATGTGCGGAGCCTTACTCCCTCGAGAAAAAATGAATATACGGGTCTTTTTAAGGGTAAAAATCTTATTATGATAACTGCCGAGGCTTTTTCCGCCGAGGTTATAAATCCCGAGCTTACCCCCACGCTTTACCGCCTTGCGGCGAAGAGTATAAATTTTACCGACTATTATCAGCCTTCAAGCGCGGGCACCACCGGAGGCGAGTATCAGAATATATTCGGAATGCTGCCGACCGACGGCGGCATGTCCTTAAAAAATACCGCCGGTCATCTCAACTATTATACTATGGGCAGTCAGCTTAACCGATTGGGGTATTACGGAAAAGCGTTTCATAACAATAACTATACCTATTACGACCGCGACATTACCCACAATAATCTCGGCTATTCCAACGGATTTATGGGTTACGGAAACGGAATGGAGCAGTATGTGG
>CALWUZ010000076.1 GCA_944384845.1 uncultured Clostridia bacterium | reverse complement strand
GTCATTAAGACATTTAGGGTTAATAATGACTGAGCCCAAAACCGCCTGCTCGGCCTCCACCGAATACGGCAGCCTTGTGCCGTCAAGATTGTATAAAAGCTTTTCCTCAGCCATTTTTTACTCCGAGACCTTTACGGTAAGCTTTGCGGTAACGCCCTGATAAAGCTTGATTTCGGCAGTGTATTCGCCGAAATTTTTAATATCCGCTACATTCATTTTTTTGCGGTCTATCTCGATGCCGAGGCTGCTTTTTACCGCTTCGGCTATTTCCTTTGAGGTGACCGAACCGAAAAGTCTTCCCCCCGCTCCCGCCTTGGCGGAAACGGTAATTGTTTTTCCGTTAAGCGCTGCGGCGGTTTTTTCGGCGGCGGCGATTTCTTCCTTTTTGTGATGAGCCGCCGCTGCCTCCCGGCTTTTCAGCTCGCTGAGCGCCGCGCTGTCAGCCTCAACCGCCAGCTTTTTCGGAAAGAGAAAATTACGCGCGTATCCGTCTGACACGCTGCAAAGCTCTCCCTTCTTTCCCTTGCCTTTTACATCCTGCAATAATACAACTTTCATATTAAAACTCCATTCCGCCGCTGCCTGAAAACCGTGCGGGAGGCAAATCGGCAGCGGTCCCAAATTCAAGCCCGCACGTTTCAATCATACTTCCATTATAATCGGTAGGATCATCGGCGCCCTTCTTGTTTTAGAGCTGACAAATCTTGATACCTTTTCCTTTATCCGCGTTTTGATGGTGTTCCAGTCCCTTATGCCTTCGATATAGCAGCGCTCAAGCGTATCGCACACAAGCTCGTTGATATCGCGGATAAGCTGTTCGGACTCCTTAACGTATACAAAACCGCGCGATACAACGTCCGGACCCGCTACCACCTCGCGCGTTACCGAATCGATTGAAACGGCGACGATAATGATGCCGTCGTCGGCAAGATGCTTTCTGTCCCGCAGAACTATGCTTCCGACATCACCGACGCCGAGACCGTCCACAAGCACTCTGCCCGCCTGGACGGTTTCGGAGGATTTGACAGCCCGCTTTGAAACCTCGATAACATCACCGTTTTCCGCGATAAGAATATTTTCTTCCGGTATTCCCATCTGCCGCGCGAGCATCGCGTTCTTCATAAGATGCTTCTGCTCGCCGTGAAGCGGAATAAAGTATTTAGGCTTAACAACGCTCATCATCAGCTTAAGCTCCTCCTGACAGGCGTGTCCGGAAACGTGAACATCGTACATGCGTTCATATACCACGTTCGCGCCGCGCTTCATCAGCTCATTTATAACCTTGCTGACAAGCTTTTCGTTGCCGGGAATGGGAGTCGCCGAAATAATAAACATATCGCCGGGAATTATCTCAACCTGCCTGTGTTCGGAAAAAGCGATTCGGTGCAGCGCCGAAAGAGGCTCGCCCTGACTTCCGGTGGTTATTATAACAAGCTGCTCAGGCGGATAATTTTTTATCATATCTATTTCGATGAGCACATCGTCCGGAACGTTTAAATAGCCGAGCTCCGATGCTACCGACACCACGTTTATCATACTTCTGCCGGAAACCGCGACCTTGCGCCCGCATCTTACGGCTTCGTCTATAATCTGCTGAATACGGTGAATATTAGACGAAAAGGTTGCGACGATGATGCGGTGGTTCTCCGCCTTTTTAAAGAGATTTGAGAAGGATTCTCCGACTATGCGTTCACTCGGCGTAAAGCCGGGTCTTTCGGCGTTGGTGGAGTCGGACATAAGCGCCAGAACCCCCTTTTTGCCAAGCTCGGCAAAGCGGCCGATATCTATTACATAATCGTCGATAGGCGTAGTGTCAATCTTGAAATCTCCGGTCTGGATAACCGTTCCCGCGGGACAGGTTATCGCAAAGCCGACGGAGTCGGGAATCGAATGATTGACATGTATAAACTCAATTTCAAATTTTCCGAGCTTGATTTTATCTCCCGGTCTGGTTACGTTAAGCTTTGCGCTTGAAAGCAGCCTGTGCTTCCTGAGCTTTCCCTCGATAAGACCGACGGTGAGATTCGTGGCATAAATCGGCAGATTAAAATTGCGCAGAAGATACGGTATCGCGCCGATATGGTCTTCATGCCCGTGAGTCACTACAAGCCCCTTGATTTTATCCCTGTTCTCCAGCACATAGGTGAAATCGGGAATTACAATATCGACTCCGGGGGTTTCCTCGTCCGGAAAAGACATTCCGCAGTCAACCAGAAACATATCCCCGTCGTATTCGTAAAGCGTAATATTTTTTCCTATCTCGCCGAGACCGCCGAGCGGTATTATTTTAAGCGGCTTTGATACGCGTTTGCCCGCAGCGTGCCTCTGAACGCTGCCTGAAGCTTTTCGCTGAGCCGGCGCCGCCGTTTTCCTTGGGTTGGCGGCTGCCGCAGTCTTTGACTGCGCTGTTTTTTTCTTAGGCTCAGCCGCAGGCTCATTCTTTTTAGCGGCGGGTCTTTTATACCTGCTCTGCGAGGGTCTTCCCGCTGTCCTTACCGCATCCTTTTTTTCAGTTGTTTCATTCATTAAATAAAATTCCTCCAGATTATTATTTTTTATGTAAGAAAAAATACCGGTCCGGACACAGCCGGTATAAATTTACTGAAATATAAACATACATTAGTTATTTTACATTCTTTGCGGTATAATTGTCAAGAAATATTATTGTCAGAGAAAGATTTTTTTTTTTTTTTTAAGCGCTCCAGAAAAAGGAGCGCTTCAAAACATTTTTAAGATTTATTCGCCGCTTATATATGTTTGCTTATATATATTTATGGCTGTTGGCTCTGTT
>CALWUZ010000075.1 GCA_944384845.1 uncultured Clostridia bacterium | reverse complement strand
CTATGTCTCCGGCGCGCAGCTTTCTCTTAGCGGTGGGTATACCGTGAATGACCTCATTGTTGACTGATATGCAGGCGGTTGCCGGATAGCCCTCATAGTTTTTGAAGTTGGGCTCACCGCCCTGACTTAAGATATACTCTTCTGCAATCCGGTCAAGCTCGGCAGTGGTAACTCCCGGCTCCACCGCTTTTCCCGCCGCTGCAAGCGCACCCGCCGATATTCTGCAGGCTTCCTTCATAATCCTAAGCTCGCGGCCGGTCTTGAGTGAAATCATATCTGAGTCTCCAATGCTTCAAGCACCAGGCGGGTGGTATCCTTTACCTCGTCCTGCCCCTTTACCGCTATCAGCTTTCCGCAGCTTTTGTAAAAGTCCTTAAGCGGCTCGGTCTGCTCATGATAAACATTGAGTCTGTTTTTTACGGTCTCGGGCTCGTCGTCCTTCCTGATTACAAGGCTTCCCCCGCAGAGGTCGCATACACCCTCCTTCTGAGGCTTCTTGTAATCGGTATGATAGCTTGCGCCGCATTTCTCGCAGACGCGCCTGCCTGACATACGCTTTACTATTTCCTCGTCGGCAACTTCTATTGAAAGCGCCGCGTCTATAACAAAGCCCATGTCGTCAAGCGCGACCGCCTGCGGTATAGTGCGCGGGAAGCCGTCCAAAATATAGCCTTTTTTACAGTCCGGCTCGCTCAGGCGCTCCTTGACTATGCCTATCACGACACTGTCAGGAACAAGCTCTCCCGCGTCTATATATGATTTTGCCTTAAGTCCCATTTCGGTACCGTTTTTCAGCGCGGCACGGATTATATTACCGGTCGAAACGGTCGGAATGCCGTATTTTTCGGAGATAATCTCCGCCTGGGTGCCCTTTCCGGCGCCCGGTGCTCCCAAAAGAATGAGCTTCATATTCGTACTCCTTAAGCTTTTAATCAAGGAATCCCTTGTAATGACGCATCATCATCTGGGACTCGAGATTGCGTACCGTGTCAAGCGCTACTCCGACCATAATCAGCACCGACGTGCCTCCGAGCGAAATATTGATGCTGCCCACGGTGCCTATGATTATTGGAAGTATTGCGATTACGCTGAGGAACAGCGCTCCCATCAGTGTAATTCTTGACAGAATTTTTGCAATAAAATCAGAAGTAGATTTTCCCGGACGTATTCCCGGAATGGCTCCGCCGTTCTTGCGCAGATTGTTCGCCATCTCAACGGGATTAAACTGGATAGTGGCGTAGAAATACGCAAAACCGATGATTAAAATGAAATAAATCACCGCATAGAATATTCCCTGAACGCTGAACAGCGAAAGCGCCTTGTACCAGAAATTGTCCGTATTGCTCATAAATGAAAGTATCATTGTAGGAAGCATAAGAATCGAAGAAGCAAAGATTATCGGCATAACGCCCGACATATTGACCTTGATCGGTATATGGGTGTTCTGACCGCCGTACATCTTGTTGCCCACGACCCTCTTAGCGTACTGCACCGGAATGCGGCGTTCCGCGTTGGTCATCCAGACGATAAACACAATTACCGCCAGGAAGAGCAATACTATTCCGATAACCGCGATTTCGCTTCCGAGCTGCCAGTAACCCACCAGCGCTCTGAAGGCCTGCGGACCGCGGGAAAGAATACCGGAGAAAAGCAGTATCGAAATACCGTTGCCGATACCCTTTACGTCAATCTGTTCACCCAGCCACATCACAAGCGCGGAGCCCGCCGTAAAAGCAAGCACTATTACGAACGCCGCGAAGATAACCGCGCCGCCGCTCACGCTCAAATAGCCGCTGTTCTTGAGATAGAAGAAATAAGCGGTGCCCTGTATCAGCGCCAGAATCACGGTCGCGTAGCGGGTTATCTGGGCTAACTTCTTCTGTCCCTCCTCGCCTTCCTTGGAAAGGCGCTCAAGCGCGGGAATAGCGACACAGAGAAGCTGAATGATAATGGAGGAGTTGATATACGGAGTGACCGACATTGCGAAAATCGCGCCGTACTCAAGACCGCCTCCCGTAAGAATAGACAGGTAGCTGAAAAATTCATTCGTAGTTCCCGACTCGGTCGCGGATTTAAGCGCCGCCACGTCTATATACGGCACCGGTATTACCGAGCCTATACGGAAAATCAGAATGATGAAAATGGTAAAAAGAATCTTATTGCGAATTTCTTTTACTTTCCAGGCGTTTCGTAAGGTTTCTAACATCAGATCACCTCTGCCTTTCCGCCGGCGGAATTGATTTTTTCAGCGGCAGACGCGGAGAAAGCGTTGAGCTTAACCGTCAGCTTTTTTGTAAGCTTTCAGTTGGCCAGGACCTTTATGGGAAGACCGGCTTTCTTTACTATTCCTTTTTCACTGAGAACAGCGGCATCTACCACGGCGCCGTCCTCGAAGGCTTCAAGGGCGGAAAGATTTATTACAGCCCATTCCTCGGCAAAAATATTGTTGAAGCCGCGCTTCGGAACACGTCTCTGAAGCGGCATCTGGCCGCCTTCAAAGCCAGGTCTCGTACCGCCGCCTGAACGTGCCTTCTGTCCCTTATGACCCTTGCCGGCGGTTTTGCCGTTGCCTGAGCCGTGACCTCTGCCTATACGCTTTGCCTCCTTTACGGAGCCAAAAGCCGGAGATAATTCATGGATTTTCATTGTTCGCACCTCCTTGCTTAATTCACGCGGTTAAACCGCATTTCCGCGGAAATGCCGCGGATAAAAGGTTCCTCAGCCCTGTGTCACCTCAACAAGATGGGAAATCTTGTTTATCTTGCCTCTGGTCTGAGCGTTGTCCGGCTGGATTTTCTCGTCGCCGATTTTGAAAAGACCAAGGGCGTTGGCGGTTGCAATCTGGTCCTTTTTGGAACCTATAGTGCTCTTTACCAGCTTTACCTTAAGACCGGCAGCCTTTTTTGTAGCCATAGCGCTGGTCCTCCTTAACCTATGATTTCCTTGACGGATTTGCCGCGTACCGCCGCTACCTCTTCGGCACTGCGAAGCGAAGCAAGACCCGCCACCGTGGCGCGAACCACATTGCAGGGATTGTTTGAGCGCAGAGCTTTGGTACGTATGTCGGAAATGCCGACAGTCTCAACCACTGCGCGCACCGCGCCGCCGGCTATAACGCCGGTACCCGGAGCGGCTGGCTTAAGCAGCACCCTTCCCGCTCCGAAAGCGCCTATTACCTCGTGCGGAATGGTGGTACCCTTAAGCGATACCTTTATAAGATTCTTTTTAGCGTCTTCAATTCCTTTGCGGATGGCGTCCGGAACCTCGCCTGCCTTGCCGAGTCCGTAGCCTACGATGCCGTTGCCGTCTCCCACGACCACAAGCGCGGCGAATTTCATAATGCGTCCGCCCTTAACGGTCTTGGATACACGGTTTATCGAAACCACGCGTTCTTTTAAATCCAATGTTGATGCGTCGATATTTGTAGCCAAAAGTATTCCTCCTTATCAGAACTTAAGGCCGCCCTCGCGGGCACCTTCGGCAAGCTCCTTGACGCGGCCGTGATAAATGTATCCGCCGCGGTCAAAAACGACCTCGGTAATGCCCTTTTCAGCGGCGCGTTCAGCAATTAACTTTCCAACCTTGCGTGCACCCTCGATGTTGCCGCCTGAAATTCCGAAATCCTTCTCGTTTGAAGCGGCGGCAGCCAGGGTTACACCGTTTACATCGTCGATAAGCTGGGCGTAAATATTGCTGTTGGAGCGGAATACATCAAGGCGCGGACGCGACGCGGTGCCGCTGATCTTGGAACGGACGCGGACATGGCGCTTAAGTCTTGCCTTATTGCTGTTTGGTCTGTTAACCATTGTTTGTACACTCCTTTATTATTTCTTCGCACCCTTGCCGGCCTTGCCTTCCTTGCGGCGGATATGCTCGTCGGCGTACTTAATGCCCTTGCCCTTGTACGGCTCAGGCGGACGCTTCTCGCGCACCTCCGCGGCAAACTGACCGACCTGCTGCTTATCTGCGCCGCTGATAACCACCTGGTTAGGCGACGGCACGTCGATTGTAATGCCCGGTATTTCCGGTACTATTACCTGATGCGAAAAGCCGAGATTCATCACAAGATTCTTGCCCTGCTTCTGCGCACGGTAGCCTACGCCGTTTACCTCAAGCGTCTTTGAATAGCCGTTGGTAACGCCCTCCACCATATTGGCAATGAGCGTGCGGGTAAGTCCGTGAAGCGCGCGGTGATTCTTATCGTCGGTCGGGCGGGTTACAATTATCTCGCTGCCCTCAACCGCGATGGAAATCTCAGGGTTGAAGGTGCTGTGAAGCTCGCCCTTCGGTCCCTTTACGGTGACCTCGCTGCCGTTGAGCTTTACGTCAACGCCCGCCGGAATCGTGATAGGCTTTTTTCCTATTCTTGACATTCCTAAAGCACCTCCTTACCAGACAAATGCGAGGACTTCGCCGCCGACATTGGCCTTGCGAGCCTGCTTATCCGTCATTATGCCCTTAGAGGTGGAGATGATCGCTGTGCCGAGGTCCCTCATTACCTTCGGCATTTCCTCTACGTTTGTGTAAATACGCAGTCCCGGCTTTGAAACTCTTCTGATGCCGTTTATTATCTGCGTCTTATTGCGGCCGTACTTCAATGTAATATGAATTACGCCCTGCTTTCCGTCCTCTTCGACCTGAAAGCCTGTTATATATCCCTCGTCAAGTAATATCTGCGCGATGGCTTTCTTTACGTTTGACGCAGGAACATCTACCGAATCATGCTTCGCCGCGGATGCGTTGCGAATTCTCGTAAGCATATCCGCTATAGTGTCGCTGATTTGCATGCCGTCAACCTCCTTTGCGTATCTGCCTTACCAACTTGCCTTCTTCACTCCGGGGATCTCGCCCTTATAGGCAAGCTCTCTGAAGCATATACGGCAAACGCCGTATTTGCGAAGATAAGCGTGTGGGCGGCCGCAGATTTTGCATCTGTTGTACTCTCTTGTTGAAAACTTAGCGGGTCTTGCCTGCTTCACTTTCATAGCAGTCTTTGCCATATCTCTTCTCCTTATCTCGCAAACGGAGCGCCCATAAGTGTAAGTAACTCACGAGCCTCTTCATCTGTATTAGCAGTGGTGACAAAAATTATGTCCATTCCGCGGACCTTGTCGATTTTGTCATATTCGATCTCGGGGAAAATCAGCTGCTCCTTAACGCCCATGGCATAGTTGCCGCGGCCGTCGAAAGCATTGGGATTGATTCCTCTGAAGTCTCTGACTCTCGGCAGAGCAGCATAGAAAAGTCTTTCGACAAATTCATACATACGCTCGCCGCGAAGGGTCACTTTAGCGCCGATCGGCATTCCCTCGCGGAGCTTGAAGTTCGCGACCGACTTTTTAGCGCGGCAGGGGACGCCTCTCTGACCGGTAATCTTGCTTAAATCATTAAGGATTGCGTCGATTACCTTGGAATTGTCCTTCGCCTCGCCGGCGCCTACATTGATAACGACCTTTTCGAGCTTCGGAATCTGCATGACGCTCTTGTAACCGAATTTTGTCATCAGTGCGGGAGCGATCGAATTTTTATATTCGTTCTGCAACGTTGACATGTCATGTCCTCCTTATCTCTTAAAAAGTCTCTCCGCATTTTTTGCACATGCGGTCTTTTTTGCCGTCCTCGTAAATTTTAACTCCTACTCTGGTCGGCTTGTTGCATTTCGGGCAGACAACCTGCACCTTTGAAGCGTAAATCGCACCCTCGGTCTCAATTATTCCCGAAGGGTCGCCCGCCTTTTTCGGCTTTACGTGTTTTTTCACCTTGTTGATGCCCTCAACGATAACCTTGCCCTCCTTAGGGCTGACTTCAAGGACCTTGCCGGTCTTTTTGCGGTCCTTTTTATCTCCGGTGAGGAGAATCACGGTATCTCCGGTTTTAACGTGAAGCTTGCTCATATTCTCTACCTCCCATTAAAGCACTTCGGGAGCCAGGGACAGGATCTTTGTATAATCCTTGTCGCGCAGCTCTCTTGCTACCGGCCCGAAAATACGGGTGCCTCTCGGATTCTTGTCCTCGCGGATTATGACCGCCGCGTTTTCGTCGAATCTGATATATGTGCCGTCATTGCGGCGAAGACCTCTCGCGGAACGAACCACGACCGCCTTTACGACATCGCCCTTCTTCACGGTACCGCCCGGGGCGGCCTTTTTCACAGAAGCCACGATGACGTCGCCGATGTTGGCATACCTCCTTCTGGAGCCTCCAAGCACACGGATGCACATAATTTCCTTGGCACCCGTATTGTCGGCAACCTTGAGGTAACTCTGTTGTTGTATCACAGTGTTTTCCTCCTTGCAGGCTTACTTAGCCTTTTCGATTATTTCAGCCACGCGCCAGTGTTTTTCCTTGGAGAGTGGTCTGGTCTCCATAACAAGAACTCTGTCGCCAACGCCACAGGAATTATTCTCATCATGAGCTTTAAGTCTTATTGTGCTTTTAATAATCTTCTTGTAAAGCGGGTGCTTAACATTGTCCTCTATAGCGACGACCACGGTTTTGTCCATCTTGTCGCTCACGACTCTGCCCACTCTGGTCTTACGAAGGTTTCTTTCGCTCATTTAGCCTTTCCTCCCTCTTTTAAGCGTTCGCGCTGTCGTTCTTGATTTCGTTCTCGCGGATTACGGTCTTGATGCGGGCGATATCCTTTTTGACAGCAACTATACGCATGGGGTTGTCGAGCTGATTAATGGCGAGTTGGAAACGCAGATTGAATAATTCTTCCTTAAGCTTTGTCAGCTGCTCATTAAGCTCGGGCAAAGTGCTCTGCCTGATTTCCTTTGCATTCATTACTGCTCACCACCCATTTCCTGCTTTGTTACAAACTTACATTTAATAGGAAGCTTGTTTGCTGCGAGGCGCATAGCCTCGCGTGCCAGCTCCTCGCTGACGCCGCCGATCTCAAACATCACGCGGCCCGGCTTTACGACCGCCACCCAGTATTCCGGCGAGCCTTTTCCTGAACCCATTCGGGTTTCCGCCGGCTTCTCGGTGATCGGCTTATCCGGGAAAATCTTAATCCAAACCTGTCCGCCGCGCTTGATATAACGGGTCATAGCGATACGGGCGGCCTCAATCTGGTTGGAGGTTATCCACGCCGGTTCAAGAGCCTGAAGACCGTAATCGCCGTGGGTTACGGTAATACCCCTTGAAGCTGTGCCCTTAAGGCGGCCGCGGTGAACTCTGCGGTATTTAACACGTTTAGGCATTAACATCAGCGGGCTCCTCCTTCCTTTTTGACCCTGCGGTTATCGGTAAGAACCTCGCCCTTGTATATCCAGACCTTTACGCCGATGCGTCCGTAGGTGGTGCTGGCCTCGGCAAAGCCGTAGTCAATATCCGCCCTCAAGGTCTGAAGCGGTATGGTTCCCTCATGATACTGCTCGCTTCTTGCAATTTCGGCACCTCCGAGACGTCCCGAAACCTGTGTCTTGATACCCTTGACGCCGAGTCTCATAGCTCTGCCGATCGAGAGCTTCATCGCACGGCGGAAGGAAATGCGCTTTTCAAGCTGCGCCGCAATATTCTCAGCGACCAGCTGCGCGTTAGTGTCCGGATTCTTTATTTCAACAATATTGATAAATACCGGCTTGCCCAGCATCTGCTGGCA
>CALWUZ010000074.1 GCA_944384845.1 uncultured Clostridia bacterium | reverse complement strand
TTGGAATGTCCATAGTGATTTTCCTTTCAGAATTGTTGTTGTCCAATCTCAATTCTACCACAGGTTTGTCACTATGGATACTTTTTTCTGTTTTCTTACTATTGCAGGTTCATTTTACAATGCGCCTCCAAAAAACTTACAACCATTATCTTTTTTGCGGTTTCGGGGTCGCGTTCGTTAAGAGTTGAAAAAAAGGCAACCGAAATGTGTGTATTGGCGCAAACAACCGCATCGTATTCGTGACGGCGTTCGTAAAAGCGTTCAAAACATTCAATAAATCCTTTATCGTTAAAATAAAAGTCACTGTTTTCCATTGGCGCGTAGAGAGAATACAACGCGTTCATTTTTGCTTGGTCAACAAGGGTGTTGGGAGACATTCCGAAGTATGCAATTTTAATATTATCGCCCTCATTATATATAAAGTATGCCAGAATATTACGCATACAATCGTACGGGTCGCGGGTAATTGTGCAATAAGAGCAATCGGGAAAATACTGCGGATATACATGTACCGTGATTATGGGGATATTCTTTTGATTGCAGTAAACTATAAGAGAGTGAAAATTGCTTGAAAAACTATAAGGTATAAACAGGCAATCCTGACGGCTTTGAAGATTTTCCCTTACCTCACGTTCGCTGGCTATAACCTTGGTTGCTATACCTCTGCCGCGCAGTTGCTTGACGGCATCTCTGACAATCATATCCCTGTTTACATCTTTTTTGTTTTTTTCTCATTAGAGTAGACATACATCATAGGCTTGTTACTCCTCTATCAAATCTATCCGCACTGTTTACATTATACATATCAAACTATCATTTTTCAAGTGCTATCTGTTCTCCATCTTTTGCCGACATATATGTTAGTATATCACATTTTTACGACACGGTCGCTTTAAAATTCGGGTTAAAAAAAACTCTCCGATTTTTAAACGCAAATCCGAGACATTTATATTGACCCGAAAATAAATTGCCTATTAATGTATACCGAAACAGCGTAATATTTTCTCATTTCGTGCCGCTTATTGTTTTGATACCATTATATAGAAAGAAAAGAAGCCTATATTTGTAAAGATTTCATGTGAAACTCTATTTGACATTTTATAAAATCAATGCTACAATAAGCATAAAACAGGGATGGTGAGCGATAATGAATAATAAAAGTATAACAGATAAATTCGAAAAATTTGCAGAGGGCAAGGAAATAGAGTCGCAAGAAGATTTCAGACGTGCTTTTGATGAATTTATGAAAATTCAAAAAATTGTTCCTTTCAATAATGCGTCTGAGCAGGAAGCTGAAGATGCTTATGATTATTTGGAACTGTCTGATGCCGCCCCTAACAAGAAACAGGCGCTGAAATACGCTAAAAAAGCCTTAGAGCTTGAGCCGGATAATATTGACGCACAAATAGCTATTGCGGATTTGACCGCCAATACAGCCGAATCACTTTTGGAAAAATATAAAGCCCTTATAGAAAAGGCTGACATTAAAATGAAAGCCGACGGTTGGTTCTCGGAAGAATACATAGGTGAATTTTGGGGATATCACGAAACGCGCCCTTATATGCGGTTACGCGCAGAATATTTGGACTCACTTATCAACTGTTCTATGTTCGGTTTAGCAATCAAGGAATGTAATGATTTATTAAGACTTTGCGAAAACGACAATCTCGGTATACGCTACAGGCTTATGCACCTATTGGCATTTTTTGAGGATGAAAAATCGGCGCTTGAGCTTTTGGATAAATATGATGAGAAGAGCACAATGTTTCTTTTGCCGATGTCGGTACTCTATTACAAGCTCGGCAATCTAACCAAAGCCACAAAGTATTTGCGTGAATTACAGAAAGTTAATAAGGATACCGAAAAATTTTTCAATGCCTTTATTGAACAGGATTTAGAGGAATACTATGATGAAATGAACGGCATCGGTTACAGACCGTTTACAATCGAGGAGTTTCTTATAGAGATGCAGGAAAACGGGTATTTATTTGCCAGCACGCCTCAATATGTTCTTTGGGCATCAAGAAAACTTAAATTATAAAGCAGAAGTATTTTTTAAATTTTTTTGTAATTATAAGTTCTGTTTGCTGTATTTCTTTGTTTACTGTGGCGCAAAATTTGACTTTATCCGCAGTTTAAAATCCTATATCATCAATAAAGCATCAAAAGCACTCGGTCTTATTAAAAAAGCCGCACCAAAAGGCTTAAAAAGGCGGATTTTTACGAGTTTTTTATCGTTAAATAGCCACTCCAAAACCGAGTGCCGAGGGTTCGATCCCTTCTGCCCCTGCCAGCGAAAAACGGCTTAAACCTGCGGGTTTAAGCCGTTTTTCTTATACCTTTCCTGCCTGGCGCTCGGTCTGCTTTACCGCATTTTGATGCTCAAATCGAACGTCAATTTCGTATCCGGTGCTATCTGTTTGCAATGATTTCGTCTGGTACATCATCAAAAAAGCATCAATCTTTGTTTCTGTTCTATTGTTTTTCTTTGTTTACTGCATCGCAAATTTTGACCGCCCAAGTTTTTGCTTGAGCGGTCTTTTCGGTTACATCTCAAAGCCTTCGGTTATTCCGCTTAGTCTTGACGTATCCTTTTTCACATAGTAAAGCTCTGTTATCTGCGAGGTGCTGTGTCCAAGTAGGTCAGCTACTTGTTTAGGTGTTAAGGATTTTATGCTTCCGTTCGGTTGCCTTACGCCGTTTACTAAGTTGGTGGCGAAGGTATGCCGAAGACTGTGCAGACCTTTCCGTTTAATACCTGCCGCTTTAAGTATGCGGTAAAATCTTTTTCTTAGATTGACCGGCTTTGTATAATCCCCTTTATCGTCGCATACAAGGGGTGTATTTTCGCCGAAGTAGCTTTCCCTGCGTAAATCCTTTATCATCTCAACAGCCGTCTTATTCAGCGGTACTGTGCGCTTACTTGTTGCGCTTTTAGGTTTCCCTATCTTAATTTTCATTGCCGCTTCTCCGTTGCCGTCACGGTTTACTATTTCCTTTATTCCCTGCCGTACCGTCAGGGTTTTGTTTTCAAGGTCAATATCGCTGTTAAGCAGACCAAGCAGCTCGCCTGTTCTGAGCCCGGTGTTAAGCATAAGAATATATGACGCGGCTTGTTGGTATTTTCGCTTGCCGTCTTTAAATGTGCTGAAAGCTTCTGCCTTAAATTTTTCAATTTCTTCCGCAGTGAAAACCGTTACAGTTTCATTGATCGGAAGATTTTCTTTATTCTGTGCTGATAAAAAGTTTGATCTCTTTATCATCTCAACATTTGCCATCGGATTTTTCGGTATCAATTCTTCTCTGTAGAGATATCGGAAATATTCATTAAGCAGCACATATGCTTTCTTAACGGTAGTATACGCATAATTTTTATTCATTAGGCAGTTAAGCAGATTCTTTATGTCTGCCGCTGTAATATCTCCTACCGGCTTTTCTCCAAGCATCGGATAGATTTGATTCTTAGCACTGCATTCACATCGGTCATAGGTGGTCTGCTCCACGGATGGGAACTTGAACACCTGAAGCCAGTTCTGCATACTGTCCTGTAACTTTTTCCTTGATTCATCCGACTCCACTGTTTGGTTTTCAAAGTCCGCAATATATTCTGTCATCTTCCGGTTCACTTCTGCTTTGGTTGTGCCGGAAAAGCTTTTCCGTTTTCGCTCGCCATGTTCATCCATATACCAGACTACACCGCACCAACGTCCGTCTGTGCGTTTAAATGCGCTGCCGTTCGTCAATAATTTTCGTTGCATAATTTCACGCCCTTTCGTCAGTATAACACAATACCACATAGCTTTTACAATATCTAGCGACAATAAAAATTTATCAAACCGTTCACATTCATTTGTTGTAGTAACCAGCAATAATATCCTTGAGATTTACTTTTCCTCTGGTGCGGCGGACATTGTTGATGGCTTCCCGCCGCATATTTTCTACTTCTCTCTCGCTGATATCCGAGAGCGTAGCAATCATTCGCATTACCCTTTCAAGCTTAACCGCATATCGGAACAATCCTTTGGAGATTGCTTTCGCATTGTTTTCCGATAGCTCTGCGACCGCTCTTGCTAACTTTTCTGACAGAGCAGCATTGTTTTCTTGTAACAGTTCGTCGGCAATGAAGCTCTCCACTGCCTCAGTATAAAATTCATTGCGGGATTTGTACCCGTATTCCTTCATCATTTTGTCAGTCTTTTTGACGGTATCGCGGTCAAGATAAAGGCTGATTCTCTGTTTGTTTTCCGAATCCATTAATACCTCCGAATTTGTAATACACCAAACATACGCCACCTATAAAATCGCCGAGTTTAGCCGCAAACAGGCTTTTTCCTTTCAAAGCAACCCCGTATTTTACACCAAGCACCGTCCGGCAACCCACCTTGTAACGCCTAAATCAAATTGCAGCTTAAATGGCAAAGAACGGCTTAAACACGGTGTTTTCGGTCGGCTCTGCCGTCCGATGTGAGCCGCAAAGGGGGGCATTAGCAACCCCTTTGCTTTCTCCTGCTTGATTTTCGATCCTGCGTTTTTAGTCACAGATATACATCTCATATCAGGCAACGGACACACAAACAAAGCGGACAGAATGTTCGCTTGTTTTCAGTAATCCGTGCCTAATATGTAAGTAAGGTCTTTGCGTTAACATTAATATGATTTATGTTTGATTCCCTGTGGAGGACTTTTATGTAGGCACTTATTAAATTGAAGTTGAAAATACTTTCTATAAGCCTTTTCTTTGATTCCTGCGACTCAATTATTGACTCGTTAAACAACGCAATGTAATCCGTGATTTTACGGTTAACCTCCTGCTTTGTCGCGCCTGAAAAGCTTTTATTTAATTAAATTATTAAACGCAAACCATCTTGCAGAATATGGTTTGTCAGATTTTAATTTAAGGCTTAAGCTTTCCGAATTATAATTGTATTCAATACCTGAACCGCCTCTCGGAAAAGAATCTTGAATTTTTGCGCCTGTTTTAAGCCGCTTGGAAGGATCTATTTCACACTCATCTTCCGATGCATTGATTTTCCACACCGCAAGCATTACAATACTGCCATCACTGCCTGAAAATCCAAGAGCGTTCCAACAACAGTCATTTAACCCTTTAAGTCCAAGCGGCCAGAAAGGATAAGATTTCGCCATATCCGATCGGTACTTTTTGAACAGTTGCACAGCTTCGGATATAAAGTCCCTGTTTAATTCATCGGCGTACTCGATATGCCCCGACAGATACATTGTGCCGCAAAGCCCGGTAACCATATTAAAGGCAGTTTGTTCTCCGTCTGAAAAGCTGTCTTTATATTCATCGCCGAACAGTTCGTCAAGCGGTTTTAACCTGTCGTCATAGAGCATCGGATACGGATAAGCCCATGTTCCTGCTTTTTCAGGAGGCATGCACGCTGCGCTTCCCGCAGCGATTGACGGATATCTCGTAAAAATTTCCTGGTCGCTGGTGCTTTGAAGATCAAAATGCATAAGCGTACCGTTATCAGATCGCATTGCCCCGCTTCCGCAGTTTTCTATAATCATATCCGGATAATCGCGGTATATCCCATCAATAAACCGATAGAACGCATTTGCATGCGAAATCAAATTTTCACACGGATTGCAGTCTCCGTCAATTCCGACAACGGTTGACATATTATAATCGTTTTTAATATACCGTATTCCCATGGAATAAAGCCTATCTATTACGCTTTTTATATGCTCACGTGTTTCAGTTCTCCTGAAATCAACCATTTTACAGTTTGTTCCTACCGGACGACCGTTTCTCAATAACAAATTATCGGTTTTTTTGGCAAATACCGATTCTACAGCGGCGGATTCAATTTCAAGCCAAATTCCGGCACGCATACCCTTTGCTTGTATATAATTGATTATTCCCTGTAACCCATGTTCTCCGTAAAGACTTTCTTTTATCTGCCAATCGCCTTTAAAATCAAGCCATCCGTCGTCCATGCAGAATATTTCACAACCGACCGAAGCTGCGGCATCGATAAGGGGAATGAGCTTTTGGTGACTCGGCATAGCCCACAAGCAGTTCATATAATCATTAAAAACCAGCGGCGCGCCGTTTTTAAAGGATTTTCTGAGCGAAAGTCTGCGCTTTAACGAAGTAAGTTCATGCACAGCGGCTTCAAATCCGCCCGCAGCACATCCAAAAAAACCGCGCGGAGTAGTAAAGCTTTCGTCTTTATTTAAAAGCTTTGAAAATCCGCCGTTAAGCAGAGTCGCCTGCGTTCCCATAACACACAGCGAACCGTTTTTAACACCTATTTCAAAAAGCCACTGAAATCCTCCCTCCAGCTCAAAAAACCAGCTTTTTTCAAACATTGTATCCTCTATTATAATTAACGGATAATGCTCTCCTGCACTCCAACTTCCCTGTGACGAAAAAATAATGTGCGAAAAACATGTATGCGGCGACGCTTCGTAAATTCCCAACGTTTCTATATAGTCCGAACGCCACTGCCCCTCTCCTTCCCAGAAATTTTTACAGGTGTAAACCCTAAACCTTTTTGGGCAAGACCATACATCTTTGGAAATATCTTCAACAAAAAATGTTGCCGCCGTTTCGAGAATCAATGGTTCTTCAGAACGGTTTTCATATGTGGTATACTGTACGGTTGTATTTTCCGAGTCTGAATTAAGGCGGTGAACCGTAACTTTCAGTCTCCCTGTCTCATAAATAAAATCCGTTTCGTTGCCGTGCGCAGTTTTTTCAGTATACTTTGTATAATCGAAATCGGACGCGGCGCCTATCGGCGTGTGTCCACCGTTTCCGTCCGCGGAAAAATAATATCCCGACGTATAGTTTTTTTCCATATCATCACCCTGATCATTAATTTAAGCCGCAGCGTAAACATAATAGCTTTATTTTTTATTCGGACAGCATTTTTTTCAACCTTATTAGATCTCTTATATCAATAATGCTGTCACAATTTGAATCTGCGGTGGCTGAAACATCTTTTATTACACCGACAGTATATTTTCTGAGCAAAACAAGATCTGCCGACTCTTTTTTTTCGTTGCAGTCAACATCACCGGGATATGCCGCATTTACCTCGTATTTAACAGATCCTAAAGATATCAGACGCGTCCCTGGCGCAAGATTATTATTATCTTGATCTCTCCAGCCTATAAATACATGACCGGCTTTATTATCGGGAACAGGCAAACGGTATGCACAGCCGTCCGGCACCGATATCTGTTTCTTGCTAAACCAAGTTTCGGGAAAAGAAACGGTGTTGATCTGTTCTATACCCGAAAGAACAAGCGAAAAATATCCGTTTCGGTTGCTCGAAGAAATTCCGAAATAAATATTTTCATTCTTTACATACATCCCGTAAAATTCTTTTGGGATAATTCCGCTTACAGTCTTGCTGCCGAGAGTAAGGCTAATGTTAATATTTCCGTCATCTTCTGCTCTTAACAGTATTTCAAAAGGATGACCGGACAGATTTTTATACTTAAGTATATTATCTGATGCAACAGTCGTCAAGCTCCCGTAAGGATTGTCGCCGCTGTAATAGCTGATAGTACCGCTCATCGTATCAAAAACTATGCGAAATCTCGGAAGAGTATCTGCCGAATCCCCAATGCAAATTGAAAATTTAAGCAGATTATCCTCGTAACCGACATTTTTATTAAGACGTTCAAATGAAAGCTTTAAACCGTCAAGAGTACAAGAAGTTGAATACATCATACACCCGCCGATATTGCAGCCGTTGAAATTGAATTTTACGCCCTCATGACAGCCGCCTTTATCCGTTTCTTCAAACGATGAAGCCGCGTTGCTGTTCACCTTGCTTACAAGCGTTCCCTGCGGCGCTGTGCTTGTATCCTGCCATATGCCGACAAAATCAAGTGAAAAATTATACACACAC
>CALWUZ010000073.1 GCA_944384845.1 uncultured Clostridia bacterium | reverse complement strand
CGGTATTTATCCAGTCTATCAGCATATCAAGCATTTCCTCAGTCCAGGTGTTTCTGTCTATCTGAGCGGTTGTAAATTTACCCTGACAAATCATTTCAAAACCGAAATCGTCCTTGACATGTGTTTTGGAGGCTCCGTCCACCACGTCTGCCACGAGATGCTGTGGATTGGTGTATTTCACCTAACCGGTGATTCCGACACGGTCAATCGATTTTACAAATTTGCCCTGAAGAATTATATACATAACAAGCATCGGCACAACAAACATAAAGCACGCAGCCATTACAATAGAGCCCGCACGCGTTGTCATAAGATTGTAGCCGAAGCCCAGCGTCGGAAGCTGCGACGGCAGATTTGCGAGCGCAGCTTCCGACGCTGGGCTTCGGAAGCTGCGACGGCAGATTTGCGAGCGCCAGCGCAAGAGGACGGTTATTTGTCATAAACATCGCCGCGAGATAGTAATCGTTCCAGTGCCAAACCACCGAGAAAATAGTGACCGTCAGAAAAACCACGCCGGACGACGGGACGGCTATCTGCAAAAACGTTTTTACAGGTCCCGCGCCGTCAATCCACGCCGCTTCCTCAAGCTCTTTGGGCAGCCCCTTGAAAAATTGAATATATATAAATATCATAATACCTGATTTAAGACCTATCCCGAAGATTGACGGAAGATAAAATGAAAACGGCGTGTCAAGAACATTAACCCTCAAATCGATACCCGTAGCCTTATTAAACAGTCCCAGTATTCCGAAAAAATCCAGCTGCGAAAAGTTAATCATCTGAGGAATTATTATCATCTGCGTCGGAATTACAATAGTCAGAATAAGCACAACCATCATAATTTTTTTCGATCTGAACTCAAACCTGGCAAGACCGTATGCAACAATAGAGCAGCTTACAATTTCAAGAAATGCACTTACCATTTCAACCAGAATAGTGTTTTTGAAAGCTTCCGGAAACTTAAGGGCACTGAACGCGTCAACATAATTCTCCCAGCAATAATCCTTTAAAAGCCAGATTATGCCCGGGTCGCTGTACGACTCTGTTGAACGCAGGGATGTGACTATCATATACAGCAGCGGGTATATTACTATGTAACCGATCGAGGTAAGCATAAGTATTCTGAAAAGAGCCGTTGCAAGCGCCGAAACAGTCCGTCTGTGCTTTAACCTGTTCAGAGTAAACGTAATATCGTCTTTTTTCAACTTAAACATCTGTTAAATCCTCCCTACTCCCAACGCTTTGCACAGAAACGGGTGAAACAAAGCAGCAGCGCGCCTGTCAACAGCCCGATTATAATAAAGTATATCCAGAGCATGGCTGAAGCCGTACCGTAAGACTGCTGCTGAGTATACTGATATGCCTGCTCCATAACAAGGTCGGTTTTCGCGGTGACAAGATCAACCATTGTATAAACAGCGACAAGAACCGTAACCCTTGAAAGCATCGGAAAGGTGATAAACCAAAACTCCTCCCACTTTGTGGCTCCCTCAACCTTTGCCACTTCATAAAGCAAATCGGGAATAGCCTGCATGCCGGCTATCCACAAAATAATCTGAACTCCGCAGCTCCAAACAAGGTTCATTATCTGACTTATTACATTGTCCAGATAGCTTGAAACCGTAACGGGAAGCCCCAACCAGTCGATAACGGTTGCGGCGCTTATCATATTGTCACGTACCGACGCGTCAGTGCCGATAGACGCTATATCGGATGATCTTGTCATAAAAATCAGTTCCATGACCACGCCGCTTGCCACTATAACAGGCAAAAAATACAGAGCGCGGTAAAAAATTCTCCCGTGAAACTTCTGATTAAGAAGTATGCCTAAAATGAGAGACAAAATCATAATAACAGGAAACGAATAAGCAAATTTGCCTATTGCGCCGCCGAGATTATTCGTATAATTTGCGTCGGTAAAAAGCACTTCCTTTATATTAGTCAGACCCTCAAAGTTAATTTCGATTGAGCCGGCCGCAAGGGAAACATCTGAAAAGACATATATAACCGACTGAATAAGCGGCACAAAAAAGAAAATCACTACACCAATACACCACGGCAGAGCAAAACGAAACCCGTATTTTGCCTTAAGCGTTTCTATTCCGCGATGCTTTACAGCTTTTTTCATGCATTATCTCACTTCCTTTTCAAATACATATGAGCACGCATCGACTACACCGATTGGAGTTGATGCAACTTCGTCGGAATAATTTACAAAAACCGTTAATCCGTTGTCAAAGACGGTTTTTCTGAGACCGTCGGACATAATTTGGTGCGAAATAATTTTTGCGTCCTTAACGGCGTCAAAATAAGCTCTGTTATCGTTTATCGCGGAAACAATACTGTCCTTTAAAGCGACGTAGTCGCTTGAATAATAAAGAATATTGTCTGTTTCTGTTAATTCAACATCATAATCATACGATACTACAAACGACATTGTACAGCCGGATTCTATACATTTAAGAATTTTTTTATCGGTATTATCCGAGAGGTTTACAGGAGTTGAAGAAATAGGAATAATACCTTTGAAAACAATCTGATAAAACGGAACATCTTCATCAAAATCATCGTATGCAGAGCTCTCGGTAGGCGCATCCGTAATCCTTGTGGAATTGGCCGCCGCGTAAGAATTTGCGTCGCCCACAAGAAGGGTCAGTCCGCTGTTCCTGACTTTTTTAAGCTCCTGTGAAACCTGCGCGTCAATGACGCCTTTTGAGTAATATGTCTGCGAAGAATGATCAGAATATGCTATTCTTGAAAGAGACTGGGTACTGACTCCGATAAGCCCGTATTCTTTAGCGGCGGCGCTCATTTTTTTAACGGCATCCGCGATTTTGGAACGGGAAATAAGCGTAAAAGAACTTTTATTGTTCCAGCCTTTTGAAGACATATCGCGTGAGCCGGACCATTTAAAATACTTGTAAAGAGTAATCCGCCGACCGGTCGTTCCAAGCGCTGAGTCACCGTTGATTTTTGCAAATCCGGAAGATTTTGAATATTGAAGAAGGTCAAAATCCATATATAAGGAAATATCATTATCGCGGCAAAATGCCGAAAGCTCACTAAGGCTGTCTTTATCGCCTAATAAGCCGGATAATTTGAAATTTCCGCCGAGAGCGCCCAAATCCGTACCCGACGAACCGAAGCCGAAAAGCTGAGCGCTTATTCCGCCGCCGGCGGCGTCACTTACTTCGGAGACAATCTCTTTTGCGTTTTCAACCGTAGTAACCGCTTTCAAGGCGGTGTAAGGAATGCCCAAAAAGGATTTGGTATATTCCGCGGCGCCTAAAAGCTTCAAATTTACGAGTGTTTCCTCTTCCGGGGAACTCATCAAATTATCCTCTGACAGAAAGCTTCTGTAGCACTCGGCCATGCCGACATAATCGGCGTCTTGATCATACAGCGGATAAAATCCGATTGTCATCGGCTCCGTGGTCATCTCTTCCGAATATTTCATCCTCTGCCCGCTATTGTTATTTGTCAGTACAAGCTCGTAGCTGCGCACGTAAAAAGTCGCATATACCGCAGAGTATCCGATAGTGGCGTTGCCGACATTAGCGTTGATTACCGCCGCGCCCGCGTTTTTCTCTATAATCGCGGCAACCGCCCTTTCTCCGTCCTTGGCGCCGTAAACGGGAAGCCTTACATTTGATGTAATTGTTTTTATAACATCATCTTCCGGTCGTCTCGCGTCTGTTCCGAAAACCTCTTCGGATATTATATTTACGTCATCCGAATCATAATCGGCATATATCAGAGCGCCGCTTCCCGAAGGAAAAAACAGATAGCTGTCTTCGGTTTTATTTTGGACGGAACAGAAAAAAGGAGCCACGGCAACAGATATAACTGTATTTTTGTCCTCGGTAATCTTATTCGGGTCAACCGTTACCGCAATACTTTCGTCTCTTAGAATAAAATCAACAGTAATGCTTATTTTCTCTTTTTCAAACGCAAACACTATACTAAGTCCGTTTTCTATGCTGTTTACAGCATAGGTTCGTTTTCGCATAGATGCATTTGAAGAAATTGCCGTGTCGGTAACCGCCTGTTCGGGGTCATAATATGTTACCAATATAGGCGATTCAAGCTGAGGGTGGTTATTAAGCTCGTTTCCGTCAGCGTCAACACGCTTTTCCTGAGCTTTCAAAGGAGTATAGCTCCATGATATATCGCGTTCCTTATCAAGTAAAACAACTCGCTCGTTCTGCGAATCCCACTTAAGAACAAAACGCTCGTTTTCCGCAGCGATAATATCAGCAGCAGGTATATCCGCGCTGAAATTTTCATCGTACTTCTTTGGACTGATTTTTGCGGTTTTGTTTCCGCAGCCGCAGACAGAAAGGACAGCAAGCAAACAAATTATTAAGGATAATATTTTACGCATAACAGCTTCGTCTCCTATCTGTATATAAACTCCTGATAAACGGTTGCGAAAAACGCCGCAAGCTGTTGAACCAGAATTACTATAATAACAAAAACAAATATGATAATAGCTATACCAAGGAAGGTAAGCAGCGTTGTTCCGATAAATCTGCCGAAAGAAAAATCATGGATTATAATTGTGCCGACAATTATTATAAATATCGTGTAAATCCCAAGCACCGTCATAAGCACCGAAAGGAAAGCAACCTCGCTCGGAACAAAAAAGTGCGTAAGCACCGTATAGATTACATTGCCGGCTATCATCGGTAAAAGCGCGTAAGCCGTAACGCAGAATATTTCTTTAAGCTTTCCGATTCCGGAAAACAGCGTGCAGACCGCCCAGTTGACAACCGTCCACAAAAGCACTAAGCCAAAGGTTTTAACAAAAAGTATTATTGAGTTTAAGGAACCGGTGGCTGATGAAACAAATATAAAGCTGCCGAACATGGACTTTACCGCTTCGGAAATATAGAAAAGCAGCAGTGAGATTACCGCCCATTTTACCGACCATCCGCCCTTTTGCTTAAGCTCCGTAAATACGGCTGCCGGATGCGGCACTGACCTTAGATAGAGATATGTTTCACGTTTTTTTATTAAAACAATTTCTTTTTTCTTCTTAACGTACAAAAGCGCCCAGGCGGCAGCTATAACGGTAACGGCTATTATCGCAATCCAGGTAAAGTTATTATGAAGATATTCCTTGCGGACACGCTGAAAAGCCTCTGAATACGTATCCCGGTCATAGCCCATTTCGGAATATTCCATCGCCGCCTGATAATTGCCTTCGGCGTATTCCGCCTTTGCCAGACCTACAAGCGCAAGCTGACAGTTGCGGTCCTGCGCATAAACCTGCTGCCAAAGCTCTTTGGCCTTGACGTAATCGCCGGACAGCGTAAGACTCTGCGCCTGCTTAAGCATGCTTCCGTATTCAGTAAGACGGAAAACAGTGAGTGAATTTTTGACACTGTCGGAAACAACAACATCATTGCCGAAAATATCGATTGCCGAAATCTGCCTGAATGTACCCTTCTGCTTTCCGAAGCTTAAACCTCCGCCGAAAGCGTTGAGCATATTGCATTCATTATCATAAACATATATTTTGCCGTAAGTAACGTCAAATGTATAAATATATCCGTTTCCGTCCACACACAGACCGTCAAGACTCTGCGCAGGTATGTTGTATCCGGCGTTTCCGCTGCTTGCCAGCTGCTGCTCTCCGAAAACGACCTCATCCGAATCCAAAATATTTGTACCGGACGGGCTGAGCATCCTTATAACTCCGGTCTGAATCTGAGCGCTTTCGGTTTTTCCGGTTGAAGTATAAATAAAGCCATCAGAGTCAACATACATATCCGTAAACTGATACGGCAGGCGGCTCACCTGATTGGCACGCTTTTCGTTAGTAGTAGTAAGTCTCTCCCACAAAGATAGAAGCTTTGTGGTAAGAGTGGAGGCAACGGTATTTGAGCCGTAAAAGCCCAAAAATTCACCTTCCGGAGAATAAAGAATCGCTCCGTAATACGAGCCCTCACTGAGTACGTAAACATAGCCTTCCGAATCTACTGCAATTTTGATTGGCCGAAACCTGAAATCATCGGGAATAAGCGGGGAATCCGGCAGAAAAATCTCTTTTACAAGCCTGCCGGAATAATCGCATACAAGTACGCGTGCATGCTCGGTATCCGCTATATATACAGCGCTGTCTGCCGCGAAAACGCCCTGAGCGCCGGTAAAATCCTCGCCGGAAATACCCTTGTAATCGGCAAACAATGAGTAATCATTGTTCAGAATTACAAGTCTTGACTGCTCGGAATCCAGTAAAAACAGCTTATCTGATGACGCAGAAACATCGGCAACAGACATAAGCTTTTCAATGCCCAGATGACTGCTGTCCAAAACAGCGGAAATCTCGTACATCGGTTTGGTATATACAGCTGTAAGTCCGGAATCGGTTTCAACATATGTATAAGTCTCATACGGTATGCCGCCATGCTCGGAATAAATCGTCGCCGCGCTTGCTGTAAACGTTCCGGCAAGTGCTGACGCAAGAGCTGCACAGAAAATATTTTTTATATTTTTTTTAATACTCACACTGCATACTCCTTATTCCTTTATTCCCGCGCTGCTCATAGCCTCAATAACATTGCTCTGAGAAACAAGATAAACAAGAATCGGAGGCACCATCATAATAACGGTTACCGCCATTGCGCTGCCAGAACGCGCGATACCTCCGGCCGTAACCTGAGACATTATGGTAGGAAGGGTTTTTAAGGCTTCATTGAAAACCGTGCCGTCCGGAATAGCGGCCCAGACATCCCTGAAGCCGAACATAGTTAATGTAAGCCAGCAGGGCTTTACTATCGGCATCGCAATTTCAAAAAATATCCTTACCGGACCCGCTCCGTCAATTTCCGCCGCCTCCATAAGCGCGTCAGGCAGAGCGCTCTCCATATACTGTTTCATAAGGAAAACGCCCATTGTAGAGGCGATGTACGGAAGAATCATTACCCAATATGTATCTATTATTCCTAGCCATGAATATATGAGATACAGCGGCACTGAAAGTGTTGTCCCGTTGAAAAGCAGCGCAAGCTGCACCACAAGAAAAAACACCCTTCTTCCTCTTATCTTTGATTTGGCAAGCGTAAAAGCCGCCATCGCCGCAATGAAAACATAAAGAAGCGTTGTTATAACCGTTACGAAAAAGCTGTTAAAGATATACCTTGAAAGCGGGATCTTAAGATTTGAGAGAAGATCCGGCAGCGCCATAAAGTTCTGAAGCGTAGGATTTACAACGTAAAGCTTAGGCGGATACACAAGCAGCTCCTCAAGCGGCTTAAATGCGGTAACTATACAGTATATAAGCGGCAAAACCGAAAACGACCCGAAAAAGATTAAAAAGAGAACATAAAAGAAGTTGCCGGCTTTTGAACGCGTATATCTTTTAACCTGCGATCTTCCTGAGGCTTTTAGAGCCGGTTTATTCTTACTGCCGGAATTTATAGCGGTAAGTTTTTTGTTACTCATTCTGCCGCACCTACTTTCCCGCTGTATCAAGCAGCTTGACAATAAGCTTTCTTGTAACCACCATAAGCAAAAACAAAAATACCGACAATGCTGACGCATAGCCCATTTCATATTTCACCGTACCGACATCGCCGATATGTGAAACAAGCGTATCCGCCGAGTTTCCCACGCTGGGATACCCCGCGAGATTCACAGCAATAGTACTGATTGAAAAACTGCTCGCTATCTGCATTACCGCACTGAAAAGCAGCATATCCTTCATTGACGGCAGCGTTATGTACCAGAGCTCCTGCCAGCGGTTTCTTATTCCGTCGATAGCTCCCGCCTCGAACATATCTCCGTTAATATTCTGAAGCCCCGATATGTTGGCAAGAAACGAAACGCCCATGCTTTGCCAAAGCTGAACCAATATGATGACCGGTACGATGTATGAGCTGTTCCGCAGCCAGGCTATGGGTTCGTCTATAAATCCCCAAGAAAGAAGCAGGCTGTTCATATATCCGTAGCTGTCGCTTGAGAAAGCAATCTGCCAGATAAAAAGTCCGTTTCCGATAAGCGCCGGACAGTAAAACAAAAAAGACAGAACCGTACGTACAAAGGGACTGAACTCGTTAATAAACCATGCCAGCACGAAGGAAAGCAAAAATCCGACAGGACCGGTTATTATCGCAAAAAGCAGCGTGTTTTTTACAACTACGGGAAACGTCTCATCATCAATAAACATTCTGGCGTAGTTTTCAATTCCCGAAAATTCAGGAAGACTCACCATATCGTAATCAAAAAAGCTCAACACAATTGAAGAAAGCACCGGAAGAACCATAAACAGGAAGAAAAACGCTGCAAACGGCGCAAGCAAAATATAGTATTCTGCGTTTCTGCTTTTTAATCGGTTTCTTTTTGCACCCGATTTATTCATAAAAATCTCCATTCCGCCGCTGCACGTCAACTGTACTGACGTATTTTTCTGGCTATTTCGTTATTTGCGATCTCGCCCCATTTTATAAGGGCGTCCTTTTCGTTGCTCTGCCCGTTAACCACAGACCAAAACGCCTGGTCAACCGCACGCGCAACATAGTAGCTTCCGGGAACTTCGGGAACTTCAACAATCTCCTCACGCTGTTCAAGCAATATTTTCAGATCGTCCCTGTCCCAGGACATCGCGCTGAACGCCTCCAGATTTGAAGTGCTTGTGCGTGAAATAGTTCCGAGTATAGACTCAACCCCGTTATTATAGGCAAGCTGCGTTTCCGCACTTGTCCACCATTTAAGAAACTCCCAGGCTTCTTCCTTGCGTTCACTTTTGGCAAGTATAGCACAGCCTGTTCCTGAGCCGGAAACAGAACGGTTGATCGTTCCGTCGCTGTTTTGCACCCCGGGAACCAATGCGATTCCCCAGCAGCCGTCAATTTCCGGCGCAGCCTGGTCAAGCTGTGTATACTGCGTATAAACCTCAATGCCTATGGGACAGGTTCCCACCTTGAAGCGATTATAAAAGTTCTGTGTTGTAGGCACCTTGTACTTTGTATACATTTCTGTCCAAAAGCTGAACGCCGAAAGAGACAAGGGGTCTTCAAGGCTGCATTTTGTGCGCTCGTCGTTATACATTCCTATACCGTACTGCTGCATAATGCTTGCGAAAAGATTCAGACCTCCGACTCCGGTATTGACCGTAGTGGTTGAAACTATCTCCGTATACGGAAGATAAACTGTCATATTGTTTCTCAGAATGCTTGCGGAAGCCTTTAGAAACTCATCCCAGGTTTCGGGAACCGCGATGCCAAGCTCATTCAAAATATCCGAGCGGTAAAACATTATATAAAAATTCTGCGTATCCGGCAAAGCGTAATGACCGCCGTTATACTCATAGGGTACACCGGCAGAGTCACCGAAGCGCTCCATTACATCCTCATAATCGTCAAAATCGGAAAGATCGTAGAGGGCGCCGCGCATCGCAAGATTTACAGGCTCCGTACGCGACATATGCAGCTGCAGATCCGGCTGGGTATCAGAAATAATACCCTTTATAAGGCTCGCGTTTGTAAGCTCAAGATTAACGTTTATACCGGTATTTGCGGTAAAGGATTGCTGAATAAGACTGCTGAGCACCATCGCCTGATCTCTGCCCCAATTGCACCATATCGTCAGTTGGTCTTCTCCGTCGTCCGCAGCCGAAACCTGACTGTATTTTTTTACAAATGACGCCGCGAAGCGCTTTATGCCGAACGCGGTCCTGGAGAAGAAGCCGGCGGTTTTATTTTCAAATTCCCCGTCCGGCGCCGCAATGCGTATCTGATCAAGCTTAAGCGGCATATTTATCATATCGGACAGCATTGTTCCGAGATTGGTATACTGAGTATAATAATCCGAAAGAAATCTTTGCGCCGTATAGGGATTATCTCTCATCGAGCGCAAAATCCGCGCCATAGAATTCAGATTTGAAATATACTGACTTCCGCCGCCGGAAGTTGTTGATTCCATTTTTTCTCCGAGAGCATTAAGTCCGCTCTCTATTTCCTCTAAAGTTTCATTAAAGCCGGGTATCTGCTTAAATAAATCATAGTCCCTGTTAGCGTCGGGGCTTTCGCCGGTAATCATTATAATATCAAGATAAAGCTCACTTATCTTAAGAACAAGCTCTTGGAGCGCCGTATAATACTCTGACATTTCACCCAAAGTCGCGGTAAGCGAGACAGTATGCCGTCCCTTTGTAAGATAAATGAGATACGGCTCACCCTCCTCATTTTCAAAAGCCTCAAATTCCCACGAGGTGGAATAGCCGAATTTAACGGTGTAAGCTTCGTCAAAAGGTACTTTGCCGTCTATTTTAAGCTGCCTGTAAGAATAACCGTTTGTAATATCGCTCTGTTTAAAGCTGAAGCCTATTTTGTAAAGTCCGTCTTCCGGGGCGTCAAACTCCCAGACAAGCTCCGTTCCCGGAGACTTCCAGGTCGAACCGCCAATGTAGTTTAAAACGGAAAGCGTGGCGCTTGACGGTGTTACAAGCGCGGAGCCGTTTTCGCACTTCGCGGTAAGTGAAGCAGAGTTCTTAAGTACCGCATCCTCACCCTCTATAATAATCGGGTCGGCCGAATATTTTTCATATGACGGATATGTTTTTGAAATATCGT
>CALWUZ010000072.1 GCA_944384845.1 uncultured Clostridia bacterium | reverse complement strand
AATAATGGAGCAGGGTCCGCCGGAAGAAGTATTCGGCAATCCGAAAAGTCCGCGGCTCAAGGATTTTTTAAGCAAGGTATTATAAAAGAACCGCCGGCTCGCTTAGAAAAGCGAGCCGGCGGTTCTTTTATTTTGCAGTATTCAGCCGTCCGATTTAAGAAGGCGTTTTACCTTTGGGTGTATTCTGTATATATAAGTACCCGCCAATCGCGAGACGGCGATATCGTAAATAACAAAGACAATATTGCCGAACGCCAAAAATATATAGGCACCGTATTTTCCGAGAGCTTCAAAATCCTCAAACGATATTCCGAATAAAAAAAAAAAAAAAAAATAAATCGCGATTACAGCCGCATTGAAAACCGCAATCTTAAGCACCCATTCGGGAACCGGCTTATTAATCCGCTCAATCAGAGCTTTAAGTATAGGATAATATCCAAACAGACAGATATACATTATTTTGCTTTCCGGCTCGGCAAATATGAAAATAAGAACAGAGGCGGCAATATAAGCTCCGAACGCCCATTTCACACCGATTTCTATAACCAGCATCATAGTAAGCAGACCGGTAACCGCGGGAATGGCGTAGGTCAGATACGGAAAATAGGAAAACAGCATAAAAACCACAGACAGCGCAGCGATAATTCCGCACAGCGTGATTTTAACATTTCTTTTCATTGAATCACCCGGATTATAAAAATCAAGAGCCGAACGGAAGGAGGTCCGGCTCAAAAATCAGCAGCAAGGAATTAAATCTCCGCCCATACACTCGCAGCAGCAGTCCGCACAGATGAGGCTTGAGCAAAAATCGCATCCGTCGCAGCCGCCCTGGTTTCCGCCGTAGGTGCGGTAAGGGTTATGCTGTCTGCCCTGCTGTCGCTGCGCGTTGTTTACGGCGTTGCGGTATTCCATATTAGTCGGGTCCATTCTTGACGCTGTTGTAAAGCTTGTAAACGCCTGATCAAACCATCCGCGGCGGTAAAGCACGGTTCCGTTAAGAAAATACCATTCGGCGTCGCGCGACTGCGGCGGAACGCCGTCAAGCACCTCCTGCGCCTGCTCGAGACGTCCCTGATTTATAAGGCTTCTGACCTCCGGAAAGGAGGAAGCGCCGCCCGACGAATAAGAGCCGCTGTCCGAGCGTTTGCCGGAGCGGCGCATATTCATTATCTGATCATACGCCTCGTTTATTTCCTTCATTTTTTCGCCGGCAAGGTCGGAAAGCGGATTATCCGCATAATTGTCCGGATGGTATTTCCTCGCCATTTCTCTGTAAGCGTTTTTTATTTCCTCGTCGCTCGCATTTGGTGAAACGCCGAGTACCGCATACGGGTCCTTCATACATTAAGCTCCTTTTTAAATGTATCCTCAAGTCCGAGATATATTATATTGCCGAGTATCGGCTTGTATTTTTTCACATCCAAAAGCTCAAAGGCCTTTCCAGCCTCGTTTGAGCAGAAATAAAGCTGTGGAACAACTCTTTTTTTGGCATAGTCTGAAGGCTCTCCCTCCGCCGAATATTTAAGGCAGTTGTAAGAGCCAGTTTTAACGTCGCCGGCAAGATCGCACGCGGCGTCAAGCAGATAAATATATCTGCCCAGGCAGTAGCCGATGCGTTCAAGTATCCTTTTTTGCACACCGTCTGCGCTGCATAGCTGCAAAAGAGAAGCCAGCGCCTTTGCGGTAGGATCAGCCGCGCGGTCAAGCTCCGCGCAGTCCTCCTTTTCGAGCTTGCTCTGTTCAGCGATGTACCTGCTTATTATTTCCTCAATCTGAGGAAAAAGCCGCGCCGCTTTTTTCCTCGCGCGGTTCAAAACAGGCTTAATCAATACATATCCGGCTTTTTTAAGACCCTTTTCGTCCTCAATATTGTCGAGCAGCTTGTAATAAACCATAATAACCGCCGCCGCTGCGGGCATTGCGAACCGCTCATCGCCCTTGCAGTAATTACATTTTTTCAGCGGATTGCAGACGCACCGCCTGCGTTCGATCATATCGCAGCCGCTGTCAAGCGACATATTGAGCAGAGCCAAAAACGTGAAATCATAGCTTAAGGTAAAACGCGACCAGATACCGTAATTTCTGCCGAGAGTTCTGCAAAGCGAGCAGTAGACAGCCTTATACATTTCATATTCCTTGACTTTAAGCTCGGGCTTCGCTATTCTTATATATCCGAACACTCCTGCATTTCACCTCATAAGTTACATTTTATATTCTATACCTGTCATATTGGTGAATAATGTGTAAATTTAAAGTAACTTCTTTAAAAATTTGCCTGTATAAGATTGCTCGCAGGCGGCAACTTTTTCGGGGGCTCCGGTACAGACGACCGTACCTCCCCTGTCGCCTCCCTCGGGACCCAAATCAATGATATAATCGGCGGTTTTTATCACGTCCAGATTATGCTCTATTACAAGCACGGTGTTGCCCGCGTCCACAAATCTCTGCAATACCTCTATAAGCTTATGAACATCGGCGGTGTGAAGACCGGTGGTCGGCTCGTCAAGTATATATATTGTTTTTCCCGTGCCGCGCTTTGAAAGCTCTGCGGCAAGCTTTACACGCTGTGCTTCGCCGCCCGACAGCGTAGTCGCCGGCTGACCTATCTTGATATAGCCGAGCCCGACGTCAAAAAGAGTTTTAAGCTTTCTGTGTATTTTGGGTATGCTCTCAAAAAAGTCCATACCCTCCTCCACCGTCATTTCAAGCACGTCGTAAATATTTTTGTCCTTATACTTTACGCTTAAGGTTTCGCGGTTATAGCGCCTGCCTCCGCAGACCTCGCACGGGACAT
>CALWUZ010000071.1 GCA_944384845.1 uncultured Clostridia bacterium | reverse complement strand
CTATTCCGCCTCAAAAAGCGCGGCGATGAACGGGCTTACAAAATCATTGGCTCTGTACGGCAGCAGGTACGGGATACGCTGTGTCTGCATCTCTCCGGGACCTGTGCTTACGCGTCCCGGAATGGCTTCTATGAAAACAGCGCTCGGCAGAGCTGCCGAGCCGGAGGAAATAGTGGATATGGCGCTTTACGCCGCGTCGGATAAAGGCGCTTTTCTTGACGGCGTAAATATTCTTATGGACGGCGGGCGCAGCATTCTGAGAATGAAGGGTTGAAAAATATGAGTAAAAAAAATCTGCCGGAAAACCGTCCGGTGCTTACGGTTATGATTCAGGCAAGAACGCCGGAGCGCGTATCCGAGCTTATTAAGCGCGGAACAGCGGGCGGCGCGGACGCTTTCGGAATACAGCTTGAACAGCTGGAGCATAAATACCGTACTGAAAAAATCCTTAAACGCATATTTGATGAAGTCGGAGATAAGCCGCTATATGTGACCGACTACCGCTCAAACCTGAATACCGGCATGACCGATGAGGAGCTTGCGGAGGAAATGCTGCTCGCCGTCGGCTGCGGGGCTGATCTGGCTGACGTTATGGGAGATATTTTTTGCCGTTCAGAGCTTGAGATTACTTATGACAGAGACGCGGTCAGCAGACAAACCGAGTATATATCAAAAATACATAATGCCGGCGGGAAGGTGCTGATGTCCTCGCATACGATGAAATATCTTCCGCCGGAGAAGGTAATAAACATCGCCGAATCACATCAAAGCAGGGGAGCGGATATTTCAAAAATTGTTACGGCGGCTGAGAGCAGGAAGGAGCTTGACAGCAATTTTGAAATCAGCGCAAGGCTTTCGCAGGAGCTTAAAATACCGTTTTTGTTCCTCTGCGCAGGCGGCTTCTCGGCGCTGCACCGAAGGATAGCCCCGCTTATAAGCAACGGAATGTTTTTATGCGTCGCGGAGCATGATGAGCTTTCCACACCGGCTCAGCCGCTGTTAAGCGACGCCGCCAGGATAGTGAGGGCAGTCTGCCTTTAAAAACAGCTTGCTTAAAGAGGCTCGCCGCAGGATAGACAGCGCGCGTACTTGACGCTGTGTATTATAAAACCGACCCGAATTATCACACCATATTTTTACGGATTTCGCGCGGCGTTTTTCCGGTAATTTTAAAGAACACCCTGCGAAAATAATTTGCAGAGGTAAAACCGAGTCTTGAACTGATTTCTTCAATAGGGAGCGTGGTGTTGGTCAGCATATCCAGAGCGTGCTGGATTAGGATATTGTGCTTGTATGCAATAGGGCTGACTCCTGTTGCGGCTCTGAAAGTTTTAAACAGCCAGGATTCGCTGCAATGGCACAGCCGGCACAGCTGAGTGATGGAAACAGGCTCCGAAAAGTGATTTTCGATATATGCGATGGTTGGTTCGACTGCACGCCGGCTGTCCGAGACTTTTTCCTCCTGCATATCGGAATACAGCACGGCAAGCATCTTATAAAAGCTGGATATCGCCAGGAGGTTATTGTCACCGAAGTACTGATAAAACCGATCTAAATCCTCTGCCGGAAAGTCTTTGATAATTTGAAATCTGAAATTGTAAAAGGTATACGGCGAATAAAAGTCATAGTTTATCGAGTAAAATTCAATGTCAGGAAAGCCTGTCCACACAGAGTAATATTTTGTCCCTTTCGCAATATAAATCAGATCACCCGCTTCCGCAAAATATGAGGTTCCTTTATAGAGAAACTTACCTGCACCTTTTTTTATGTATCCGATACAAGGGTGGTCATAGGACAAAAATGTGCCGGCGGAGTGTATGTTTTTAAAGCTGAGAAGTTCGACCGAGCAGCTTTTGACCAGTATGCCCGAAACCATAAGCTTTCCCTCCGTATTATACAGGATAGTGGTGTTTTCGTACAGTATACTATATTGCAGGCATAGTGTCAATATGCTATAATCACGGCAGGAAAGGAGCGGAAGCAAATGCGAAACAGGCAAATTGTATTTACAAAAGTCAATACTGCTGAGTTATTAAAGGCGGAATATAAAGCTCCCGGAGCGTGGGATGTAGTGGTGGAGACCGCCTTCAGCACGGTGAGCTGCGGAACAGAAAAGGCAAATATTATGGGAAATCCCAATGTTAATGGAGGAGGGCAGGCTTCAGTTGTGTTTCCGAGGCGGGTGGGATACAGCAGCGCGGGAACAGTGATTGCAGTCGGCTCGAATGTGGAACATGTTAAAATCGGTGACAGAGTTGTTGTATACTGGGGAACACATTCTAAATATAATACGGTGCCGGAAAAACATGTTGTCAAAATCCAAAACGATACCGTTTCCTTTCAGGAGGCTGCATTAAGCTTTATCGCTGCATTTCCGCTTGCCGCAATCAGAAAGACGCACCTTGAGATCGGTGAATCCGCTATAGTGATGGGTCTTGGGCTATTGGGTCAACTGGCGGTAAGATTGCTTCGGGCGGCGGGGGCAGTGCCGGTTATAGGCGTTGATTTTGTGGAAAGCCGCCGGTCGGAAGCCATAAGAGGCGGGGCAGATTATGTATTCAGCCCGGATGAGGAAAACTTTGCCTTCTTGGTCAAAGAAAAGACCGGCGGCGGCGCAAACGTTTCGATTGAGGTGACCGGTGCGGGCAGCGGTCTGGACGGTGTGCTTGACTGTATGGCAAGATTCGGCAGAGTTGCCTTGCTTGGATGTACCAGAAACAAAGATTTTACAATAGATTATTACAGAAAGGTTCATTTCCCGGGTATCACACTTGTGGGCGCTCATACGATGGCGCGTCCTGAGTATGAATCGTATCCCGGAAATTTTACACACGATGACGATATTAAGTCGGTACTCAGGCTTTGTGAAAGTCATCGGATTGACCTGGCAGATATGATTAAAGAAACACATGCGCCGCAGGATTGCCAAGAGGTGTATACGCGTTTGGTGCACGATAAAGATTTTCCTGTTGTCGTTCAGTTTGATTGGAGTGCTTGTAATTGAAAAAAATCAAAATCGCCCAGATAGGAATAAACACCAACAGCCATTCCAACAAAATTTTCTCAAGTCTTAAGAAGCAGAGCGATATTTTTGAAATAGCAGGGTACGTTCTGCCCGAAAATGAAAGGGAAAGAAAAAAAAAAAAAGCAAAGGCTTTAAGCGAGTATAAGGAGCTTACCTTAAGCGAAGCGTTAAACGATCCGGAAATTGAAGCGGTAACGGTGGAAACCGATGAGGTTTTTCTTACAAAATACGCGCTTCTTGCGGCGGAAAACGGCAAGCATATACATATGGAAAAGCCCGGCGGCATTGAGCTTGCCGATTTTGAAAGGCTTATCTCCGTTATGAAAAAAACGGGAAAGGTTTTTCATACGGGATATATGTACCGCTATAATCCTTATATTAAGGAATTAATGCAAAAAGTAAAAAACGGAGAGCTTGGTAAAATTATAAGCGTTGAAGCGCAGATGAATTGTTTTCATCCGCAGAGCGTGCGTCAGTGGCTTAATGCTTTTCCGGGAGGCATGATGTTCTTTTTAGGATGTCATTTAATAGATTTGATTTTGCAGATAAAGGGTAAGCCTGAAAAGATAATATCGCTTAACAAATGTACGGGACTTGACGTGACCTCAAAGGATTTCGGAATGGCTGTATTTGAATATAAAGACGGCGTTTCCTTTGCAAAGACCAGTGCGGCGGAGCTCGGCGGCTTTGCGAGGCGTCAGCTAGTGGTGACGGGAAGTAAGGCTACGATAGAGCTGAAGCCTCTTGAAATGTATGAAGGCAGCGGTTTTTACACGGGAAAAACCGAATATACGTCGCCTGACTGGGGCAATACCGGCGAAAGCGTTAAATGCGAACGCTTTGACCGATATGATGATATGATGAGGTCTTTCGGAGAATATGTCAGGGGCGAAAAGAAAAATCCATACACCTATGATTACGAGCTGGAGCTTTTTAAAACGGTTCTGAAATGCTGTGAGGAGTGAATGAAGTATGTATTCAGATAAATCCGTATTGCTT
>CALWUZ010000070.1 GCA_944384845.1 uncultured Clostridia bacterium | reverse complement strand
GGCTCGCTCGGGCGAAGCTTCTTGTAAACCTCTACAAGAGCGTCTTCAACAGTCTTTGTATCATCCGCCTCAAGAGTGGCAGAAAGACGTTCGTCCTCACCGAAAAACTCCCTTATCTGCTCGCTTGTGCCCATGCCGAGCGCGCGTACAAAGGTCGTAAGCGGGAGCTTGCGGTTTTTATCAATACGCACATACAGCACATCGTTTGCCGAGGTTTCGTACTCAAGCCATGCGCCGCGGTTAGGTATTATTGTGGAGGAAAACAGCCGCTTTCCGGTTTTTTCATCGGTTTTCTCGGCATAATAAACTCCGGGAGAGCGGACAAGCTGAGAAACAATGGCGCGCTCTGCGCCGTTTATTACGAAGGTTCCCGACTCGGTCATCAGCGGAAAATCGCCCATCGAGACCTCGCTCTCTTTAATTTCGTCCTTCTCAAGATTTACAAGACGGGCGGTAACCCTCAGAGGAGCCGCGTATGTCGTGTCGCGGGCCTTGCATTCGGTAACGTCATATTTTGGGGTATCGTCAAGACGGTAATCAACAAAGCTTAAGCGGAGATTGCCGCTGTAATCGGTAATAGCCGACATATCCCGAAAAACTTCCTTAAGCCCCTCCTCAACAAACCATTTGTACGAATCCTTCTGAATCTCGATAAGATTAGGCATGTCGATGACTTCGTTGATTTTAGAAAAGGTCATTCGAGTGTTTTTACCCAGCCGGACAGGTTTAACCATTGAAGTTGGCTTCATAGGTTTGCAATCACTCCTCAATATATTTTACGGCAAACAGCCGCGAGAGCAATAACTATGAGTAAGCGCGCACCTGTAATAGAAGGCGGAAAAACATAATAAAATATAATAGGCGCACAATACCCCATCATTATCAGTAATTCATAATTATATATCAAAAACAATAATTAGTCAAGGAATTTTTTTGAATTTTTCTTTAATACTATAATTGACAATAATTTTTCTGCGTATGCGGCGTTACAGCATTTACGGTGCAAAAAAAGGACCTATGCGGCGCGGTCCGTCATAAGTCCTTTCAAATTACAAAAAATCAATAAGCCTTGCCCCAGTAAAGCAGCTTTTCTGCAGGTCTGCCGCAGCAGACGCATTTATCGTCAAGCTTTTCCTGCTCAAACGGGATACAGCGAGAGGTCACTCCCGCGTATTCCTTTAATTTATCCTCGCATTCGCGGCTTCCGCACCACATCGCGCGGATAAAGCCCGGCTTGTTTTCGGCAATCTCCTTTATTTCCTCAAGACTATGTGCTTCAAAGGTCATATTTTTCCTGCGCTCCAGCGCCTTGCTGTAAAGTCCGTCACGCACTGCCAAAAGAAGCTCCGTAAGCCTCTCCTCAAGCATATCAAGCGGAACGACCGTTTTTTCCCCGCTGTCCCTGCGGACAACGACGCAGCTGCCGTTTTCTATATCCTTTGGTCCAAGCTCCACGCGCAGCGGAACGCCCTTCATCTCATATTCGGCAAATTTCCAGCCGGGCGACTGATCGCTGTCGTCCATCTTCGCGCGGCAGACCGTTTTCATCCTCCCGTAAATTTCTCTCGCCTTGTCAAGCACGCCCTCCTTATGGGCGGCGATCGGAATAAGCACCGCCTGAACCGGAGCCACAGCCGGCGGCAGGACAAGTCCGCTGTCGTCGCCGTGCGCCATAATAATTGCTCCGATAAGACGCGTGGAAATCCCCCAGGAGGTTTCAAACGGAGTAACCGGATTGTTGTTTTTATCCGTGTATTCTATACCGAACGCGCGCGCGAAGCCGTCGCCGAAATAGTGGGAAGTTCCGCTCTGAAGCGCCTTGCCGTCGTGCATAAGCGCCTCTATCGTGTAGGTAGCTTCCGCTCCGGCGAAGCGCTCTTTTGCAGTCTTTTCCCCTTTTATAACAGGTATGGCAAGAAATTCCTCAGCAAAACGGGCATAAATATTAAGCATCTGCACCGTCTCTGCCTCAGCCTCCTCAGCCGTGGCATGAAGCGTGTGTCCCTCCTGCCACAGAAACTCGCGCGAGCGCAGGAACGGTCTGGTCGTTTTTTTTTTTTTTTTAACGCTGCACCACTGGTTGTACAGCTTGGGCAGGTCGCGGTAGGAATGCACGATATTTTTGAAATGATCGCAGAAGAGCGTTTCCGAAGTCGGCCTTACGCACAGCCGCTCCTCAAGCTCCTCATCTCCTCCGTGGGTGACCCATGCCACCTCCGGGGCAAAGCCCTCTACATGGTCCTTTTCCTTCTGAAGAAGGCTTTCGGGAATAAAAAGCGGCATATAAACATTTTCGTGGCCGGTCTCCTTGAACATTCTGTCAACAATCTGCTGAATATTTTCCCAGATCGCATAGCCGTAAGGTCGGATTATCATACAGCCCTTTACCGAGGAATAATCAATAAGATCCGCCTTTCTGACCACATCGGTGTACCATTTGGCGAAATCCTCCTCCATAGAGGTGATAGATTTTACAAGTTTCTCCTTAGCCATGTCGGGGAGCGCCGCTCAAGCGCCCCGCGTCCCCACCTTTCATCACTGTAAATAAAGTATACTACCGTATTATAAAACAAGCCGGAGAATATTGCAAGATTTTTTAATCTTTGCCGGCTTTAAAAAAAATATATAAAAAAGATATTGACAAACGCGCAAGAAAAACATATTATTTGTTTAGTAGACAAAGGTATTTTTTACCGCAACTTTTCAGGAGGCATTATTATGGTATTTGATAAAATTAAAGAAATTTTAGCGGAACAGCTTGACGCCGACGCCGAAGAAATGACTATGGACACCAAAATTGCCGAGGACCTCGGCGCGGACAGCCTTGACGTGGTTGAGCTGCTTATGTCGATCGAGGACGAATTTGAGGTTGAGATTCCCGACGAGGAAATAGAAAACCTGAAAACAATAGGCGACGTTGTAGAATATATTCAGAACAATATGTAAGCAAAAAATCCGGCGGATTGCTCCGCCGGATTTTTTGCTTACTCAGCTTTATCTTTCATAGCATAAAGCTTTTCTATACAGCTAGTGCAGACATTGTAGCCTTCAAACTCTACGCTGTCTGCAAGAGAATCACAGAAAACACATGTCGGCTGGTATTTTTTCAGGATTACCTTATCGCCGTCCATATAAATTTCAAAGCTGTCAACATCATTCTCAACCTTGAGGTGCTTGCGTATTTCCTTGGGTATTACAACGCGCCCCATTTTATCGACAGCTCTGATCATTCCCGTAGACTTCATTTTAGACACCTCCCATAGCTTTTTACCTATTTTAACACAGCTCGGGCTGTTTTGTCAATATTTTGCAAATATTTACATTTTTTGCAACTTATCGGACGTCGATAAAAGATCAAAGCCCGCATCAGGATAAACTGCAGTACAGAATAATCGGCCGCGGTATATCCGAAAAGCGGAGATGCTGTTTTGCATCTCCGCTTCAGGTTACGCAGTCGTTTTCTCATCACCGGCTGCCGTTTCATTTATCTCAACCACGGCTTCGTAGGTCATCATATCGTCGGCCTTTGTAATGGTTATTTTCAGATTCTCATAATCAAACGAGTAGCCCTCGTCCGGAATACTGCCGAGCAGCTCGATTATCCAGCCGTTGACGGTAGTCGCCTCTGTTTCCTCCTCCGGCTCAAGATCGAAAAATTCAAAGAAATCTTCAATAAAGGCAGAGCAAAGCACCCTGTATTTATTATCGTCCAGCTTTACGAAATCCTCTATCGCCTCGTCGCGCTCATCCCAAATCTCACCGACTATTTCTTCGAGAATATCCTCCATCGTAACGATACCGGATGTTTCTCCATATTCGTTTACCACCACGACTATGTGATTATGCTCCTTCTGCATATCCTTGAAAAGAACGTCAAGATGCGCCGTCTCCGGAACAAACACGGGCTGGAACATAACGTCCTCCAGCTTGAAGCCCGGTCGGTCATGCTTAAGCAGAAAATCACGGGTATGAAGTATTCCGACAATATTATCCTTGCTCTCGGAAAATACGGGGATACGGGAATATTCCTCCTCCTCGATTATCTTCATAATTTCCTCGCTGCCCGCATTCTGCGAAATAAGCACAAGTGCTCTGCGCGGGGTCATAACATCCTCGGCGGTCATACCGTCAAGCTTGAACACATTCTTTATGTATTCAATATCATTTTCGTTAAGGCTTCCTTCATCGGCACCCGCGTCTAGCATCAATACTATATCCTCCTCGGATACAGGGTCTTCCTTCTCGTTCGGATCTATTCCGAACAGACGGAGCACACCGTTTGTGGAAACGGTCAGCAGCCAGATAATCGGCTTCAGCACAACCGCGAGACCGGAAATTATTCCGCATACCGCCTCCGCAAGCTTTTCCTTGTGCTTCATCGCCACGCGCTTCGGAACAAGCTCGCCCAGCACAAGGGTAAAGAAAGACAAAATCACGGTGATTATAATTACCGCGACGGTATTAATCGCGCCCGAATAAGCCGCCGGAACATCAAAGGTTCTCACGATAAAGCCGGAAAGCCTCTCGGCAAAGTTATCCGCCGCAAATGCGGAGCCTAAAAATCCAGCTAAGGTAATGCCGATCTGAATAGTGGAAAGAAAGCGCGTCGGCTCCTCAATCATTTTAAGCATTTTTACGGCTTTTTTGTCGCCGTCCTCCGCGCGCGCCTTAACCTTCTTTTCATTAAGAGATATAACGGCTATTTCGGTCGCGGCAAAAAAAGCGTTGAACAATATGAGTATAAGCTGTAAAAGTAATTGCTGAACTATGTCAGACATTTTAATAAAACCTCCAAAATAAAATAAATGTGTTTTTTATGCTTTTTTGCAGAAAAGCCGTCAGTTCAGATTCGCCGCGTAAAGACGAAATCTGTCCACGAAAACACAAATATTCAATTTTGAAGGTGTTCGTTTCGGAACGTCCTCGCTGCTACTTCGAGGTAGCGGATCCACAAAACCATCTCCTTTCAGAATAAGATAATTAATTATATATTATCATAAAACCTATGCTTCGTCAATATTAACCGTGCAATCCTTCCAAAGTACTTAAAAAAACAGATTCCGGCGGACGAAACATACCTGCAAAAATACCGGACCGGCGATAAGTCCGGCAGCAGGGCGCTCCGTCCGCCGCAAAAATACTGCATACCGCGAAAAAATGCCGCTGATTACAAATTGTTCCATTCAATAGTCTTTAAGCCGTTCTTTTCAAGAAAAGCATTTGTCTTAGAAAAATGCCGGCAGCCGAAAAAGCCCTTATACGCCGAAAGCGGGCTCGGGTGCGCGGCGCTGAGCTTCAGGTGCAGAGGGTTTGTTATAATCCGCGCCTTGCGCTCGGCATTCGCTCCCCACAAAAGGAAAACCACCGGACTGCTCTTCCTGTTAAGCTCTGAAATCACCCTGTCAGTAAAAATTTCCCAGCCCCTGTCTTTATGGCTGTTTGGCTGCCCGGCTCTTACGGTCAGCACCGTGTTAAGCAGCAGGATTCCCTGTTTCGCCCAGCCGGTAAGCTCGCCGTGCGAGGGCATTTCCACACCTAAATCGTCGCTTATCTCCTTATATATATTAACCAGCGAAGGAGGCGGCGCAACGCCTTTTTTTACCGAGAAGCAAAGCCCGTGCGCCTGACCCGGACCGTGGTATGGGTCCTGCCCTATTATGACCGCCTTTGTATCGGAAAAGGAAGTATATTTCAGAGCATTGAAAATATCGTACATATCGGGATATACGCGGACGGAGGAATACTCCTTTTTAAGAAATTCGCGAAGCGTTCTGTAATACGGCTTTTCCCATTCGTCCGCCAGAATACCGTCCCAGTCATTTCCGAGTTTTACCATAAAAACGCTCCTTTTTTATTTCACAAGCCATTTCCAAAGAAGCACGCCCGCCTGAAGCGGCACGCCAACTCCTAAAACGGTCCATATGTTATAATCCAAAAACTGAAGACAGAAGCAAAGCAGCAGCGACCACACAAGCAGCGACACAAAAAGGAAGAAAAACTTTTTGCCGTGCCATATAACGTCAAAAACCACCGTCACGACAAAGGAGGCGGGAACCGCCCAGCAAAAGACCATCCACGGTCTTATGCCCGCAGAAATATCGCAGGCTATGTACGCCACGGTCGCCGCCAGCCAGACCGCCAGCACCGACAAAAGAGTTATCACAATATGATTTTTCCGCACCGACGGTGCCGAAGGCGGAAGAGAAGTCTCCTCGCCCGCAAGATAGTCAAGACTTACGCCGTAAAGCCTGCTCAGTTTATAAAGCACCTCAATGCCCGGCAGAGACTCGCCCTGCTCCCACTTTGACACCGCCTTATCGGAATAATTAAGCTTTTCAGCAAGCTCAGACTGTGTAAGCCCGTGACTTTTCCTGAGCTCAGAAAGTTTTTTGCCTATAATAAAATTCAGATTTTCCATATCCGAATTATAGCATACAAAGAAACATTAGTCAATTTAAAAAGCTTCGCACAAATGTTCTTTTTTTGTTGAAGAAGCCGCCGCTTTTTGCTATAATAGCAATATATACTGACGGGAGGGTGAAATTATGGGAAAAGCCGAAGAAGTGATTAAATCCGTTTTGTCGGACTCCAGGCTTTCAGGCTCCGTGGTCTACCGCGACGAGCCTCTCTTATTCACCGCCTCTCAGATGAAAAGCTACACGCCGCCGAAATACTCCGAAATGAAAAAGCTCATAACGCCGCATGAAGCCGCCTTCGCCCCCGCGAATTACATTTTTTACAAACAGGGCAGGTTTATGGAAGGCTTTGAGGATAATTTTGATTATCACGGCGATTTCATACGCTCCTTCCCCACCTACCGCGATATGAACAATCTTCAGCTGCGCGGATATTTTTCATGGAGGACCAGGCTTCGCCGCGGGGAAATCCGGAAAGCACCGCCTGCCTTTGCCTATCTCTACGCTTATGAGCTTATAAATCTTATCGGCGTGTCCTCCGCAAAGGAAGGCTTTTTAAAGCTCAGGGATTTTGCCGAAAAATACGGAAAAACCGACCGCAGCATACTGCCCCTGACCCGCAGGTGGCTTACAGACTTCGCGGTTTATTACGGGCTTGATCCGGAGCTTATCGCCGGTCATCCCGAATTTAAAAACGACGCGGCGCTTATCTGCCTTATGGATTACAAGACCAAATCCCCCGCCGAAATCACCGCCGCGCTTGATAATTTTTCCTCCTATAAGCTGACGGGCTCCGCCTTTTACAAAAAATATCCCCGCGAGGCCTGCGACGCAGTTTACCGCCTCTTCCGCTCTCTGGCGGAGCATTATGAGAACAGCCCCGGCGGAAGTATTTTCCTCAGGCTGTTCGCGAAGCCGGAAAAAGAGGATTACCTTATGTTCCGCATGTCGGTCTTTTACGAACCGCGGCCGCACGCCGACTGCGTTTATGAAATAAACAGGATAAGCAAATACATCTGTCAAAACGGAAGCTGGCGAATAGAAAGGTTTTGTCCGGTAAAGGACAAGGCGGGCAGGCTCGGCGCGATACTTAAAAACACCGACTGCCGCCTGCGGCAAAAATACGGCTGCCGCTCCGCCCTTAAGCCGGTCGAGCTTTCCGCCGCTTTTGAAGATATTATAAAAAAGGCGGTGGAGGAGCATTACGCCGAAAAGCTCGAAAAAGAAAAGCCGGTTATAAGCATTGATTTATCAAAGCTTGAGGGTATTCGTAACGCCGCAGAAACCACGAGAGACAAGCTTATCGTCACGGAGGAAACCGATGAGCCGGACGCAGATAAAGCCGCTTTGCCCGAGGATATTCAATTTAACGCCCCGCTGCCTGAAAATCCCGCACCGGCTGATAACGCTCCCCGCAGAGAGGAAATCACAGGCGGATACGGACTTGACAGCGCCTGCGCCGATATACTGAAATGTCTTCTGACAGGCAGGGACGCCGACGATGCCGCGCGCAGAAACGGCGTTAT
>CALWUZ010000069.1 GCA_944384845.1 uncultured Clostridia bacterium | reverse complement strand
GGAAACGGCAGGCAGCTATGAACTGCTTAAGGAAATGCGCGACCGGTTTAAGGAGGGCGGATTTAAGCTAAAGGTGATAGAACCGGCGCCCTTAAATCAGAAAATCAAATTAGGTAAGCCAGGGCGCGATGAGGAAATCGAGCGCATGATAACCTTGATTAAAAATATGGGAAAGCTTGGCATAGAGGTGCTATGTTATAACTTTATGGCGCATTTCGGCTGGCTTCGCACCAGAAATGATATTCCGGACCGCGGCGGTGCGCTGGTTACCGGCTATAATCATTCTGATATAGACCAGAATAAGCTGACCGAAGACGGTATTGTGACCGCCGAACAGCTTTGGGATAATCTTTTATATCTTCAGAAAGCTATAGTACCGGCTGCCGAAGAAGCAGGTATAAAGCTGGCGCTTCATCCCGATGACCCGCCGGTATCTTCGATACAGGGTATATCCCGGATACTTATATCGCCCGAGGCTATGGAACGGGCATGCGATTTGGTTAAAAGCCCGAATATGGGTATAACGCTCTGTCAGGGTACATTCCAGACAATGGGGGCGGATATAGTCGCGTGTATTAAAAAATTCGGCGCGCAGGGGCGGATTAATTTTGTGCATTTCAGGGATACACGCGGCGGAGCTTATGATTTTAAAGAAACTTTCCATGACGCGGGTCCCACCGATATGGCTCAGTGTATTTTTGAATATAAAACGGTCGGCTTTGACGGCTATATTCGGGTTGATCACGTTCCTACGCTTGTCGGGGAGGAAAACAGTATGCCCGGCTATGCCTCTTTAGGCAGACTTTACGCCGCCGGATATTTGAAAGGACTTATAGAAATGAGCGGGAAGGTGAGCAGATGACTCCCGAATTGGAAAGATATTTTTCACTTGAGGGCAAAACGGCGCTGGTTACCGGTTCCAGCACCGGAATAGGCAGGGCGATACTTTTTGCTTTGGCGCATGCCGGTGCAGACGTGGTGCAGCATGCTTCCGCACCGTGGGCGGGTGAAAGCTCTGATGCGGCTGAGCTTGACGCAATAGGCATTAAGCATAAGGCGATATATGCAAATCTTAAAACCGCCGACTGCGGCAGGCGGATAGCTGAACAGTTAGAGGATTTTTCGGAACCGGATATTTTGATTCTGAATGCCTCATATCAGATAAGGCGGGAATTTTCAGAGATAACCGATGAAGACTTTGACACTCAGATGTATATAAATTTTCGTTCGTCGATAAAGCTTATTCAAAGCTTTCTGCCGCGTATGAAGAAAAACTCTTTCGGAAGAATCGTGACGATAGGCAGTATTCAGCAATGCGTTCCGCACCCGCAGATGGCGGTGTATTCGGCATCGAAAGATGCGCAGCTTAATTTGGTGAAATCACTTGCAAAAATTTATGCTCCGTTCGGAATTACTGTAAATAATGTAGCTCCGGGTTCGATTTACACAAGGCGCAATATCGAGGTGTTAAGCGACGAAGCGTACCGCAGGAAGGTCATAGAAAATATTCCGGCTGGATATATCGGTGAGCCTGAAGACTGCGCAGCGGCAGTAGTTATGCTTTGCGGCAGCGGAGGCAGATATGTAACGGGTGAAAATATATACATTGACGGCGGAAGTCATCTGAAATAATTTAAACTTGAATAAAAGGGGTATTATTATGGAAAATTTTGAAAAAATTAAGGACGTGTACGAACGGAAGCCGCTTGTTGTTGACTACGATGTCGATGATGTCAGAGAGCGTTTTTTGAAGCTGTACACCCCGCTCGTATACGACGCATTGGAATATTTAGGACTTACCGGAAGAGCAATGGAGAGCGGTGTTTATCCGCTTACCTTTGAAATGAAGGTCGCGGGTCCTGCTTTTACCGTAAGACGAACCTCAACCCCTGCTACCGACTCTTATACTCACAATATACGTTTGGGTCTTATGAAAAGCATGACTTCGGGCTGTATTCTTCTCTCGGATGTTCAGGGCAACAAAAATTGCGGACAGTTCGGTGAAATAACAGCTACCGCGATGCGCGCTGCGGGCTGTATAGGCGCAGTTATCGACGGCTCCACCCGTGATTCTTCGCACCTTGTTAAAATGAATTTTCCGACCTTCTGCCGCTGGAGAAGTCCGGTAGAGGGACTCGGACGTTCGGTTATAACAGAATATATGATACCGGTTTATGTCCGCGGCGTCGACGGGCAGCTTAGAGTAAATCCCGGGGACTATGTATTCGGTGATTTCGACGGTGTCGTTATAATACCTCAGGATATGGTAATGCAGGTGCTTGAATTGGCGGAGGGCTGGTTTGAAAGCGAAAAGGACAGCCGCGCCGCTATGGCGGCGGGAGAGGATCCGTTTGAGGTTTATAACCGTTTCGGAAGGTTTTAGAAATGGCCACTTCGGTTGAAAAGGCCATGGCCATACTGACGGCAATTTCCAAGTCGATATTCAACGGTATGCCGCTCAATGAAATTTCCGAAAAAACCGGAATCAATAAAAGCACCTGCGTACATATTCTTAACGCGCTTAAAAAGAACGGTTATGTTGAAAAAATATCTCATTCAAAGGGCTACCGTTTGGGGCCGGGCATATATTACCTGACTCGCTACGGCAGATTTCAGGAGGAGCTTATACAGCTTTGCAGCCCGATTATGAACTGGCTTTACAGAGAAACCGGACAGACGGTGCTTTTGGCGGTTATTTATGAAAATAAAAAATATATTGTCCATTATATAGAGGGCGAACGTGTGCTTGAGGAAACGAGGACCAATCTCTACGAGGGCAATATTTACGCTTCAGGTACAGGCAGAGTTATGCTTTCGTTTTTCAGCCGATATATGCTTAAGCTGTTTGTAGATGAAAACGGTCTGCCGGAGCAGCGAATATGGCCGCAGGTGAAGAGCTTTGAGGATTTGTGGAGAGAACTTAAGATAATACGCCGGCAGCCGGTGCTTTATTACAGTATGAGCGACGCGGGATTGATAGACAGCGGGCTGGCTGCCCCGCTTTTGGAGGGAAACGGCAAATGTGTGGGTGCGGTTGCAATTTCTTTGCCGAAAATCACCTCTCAGCGAACACAGGAAGAAATCGACGCACTGCGCGTGCTGCTTAAACGTGCGGTAAACGGTATCAATAAGCGTATAGCGGATAAGATGGGCTGACCGCGGTGCAGTATAAAAATAAAAACAGGTGAGTGAGAGAAATGCCGTTTTCAAAGGATTTTTTGTGGGGCGCCGCTACGGCGTCGGTACAGGTAGAGGGAGCTGCCCGCGAGGACGGCAAGGGTGAGAGCATCTGGGACGTGGCTATGCGTAAACCGGGCTATGTGCAGGACGGTTCTTCGCCTGATCCGGCATGTGACCATTATCACCGCTACCGCGAGGATATAGGTATAATGAAGCAGATAGGTCTTAATTCCTACCGTTTCTCAATTTCCTGGCCGAGGATTTTGCCTGACGGCACCGGTAAAATCAATTCCAAGGGGCTTGATTTTTACGATCGCCTGACCGATGAATTGCTTGAAAACGGTATAGAGCCGTTTCCCACTTTATTCCATTGGGATTACCCTTATCCGCTTATGCAGAGGGGCGGCTGGCTTAATCCCGACAGCCCAAAGTGGTTTGCAGAATACACAAAAGCGGTGGTGGAAAAGCTCTCCGACCGTATTAAAAGCTGGTTTACAATAAACGAGCCGCAGTGCTTTATCGGTCACGGTTATTTGACCGGACGTCATGCTCCGGGTCTTGCATTAGAGCCGCGCGAGGGCTTTGCGGCACTGCATAACTGTCTTTTGGGACACGGTCTGGCGGTAAGGACTATCCGCGAATACTCAAAGCAGCCTGCCTTTATAGGTATGGCGCCGCAGGGAAATGTTTCATATCCGTTTACGGAAACACCCGAGAATATTGAGGCGGCAAGACAGCGTACCTTCAGGGAGGGCACAACCCTTATGGAGAACGCCTGGTGGATGGATTCCGTTTATTTCGGCGTTTATCCTGAAAAATCCCTGCGTGAAATCGGCGCAGATACCTCGATAGTAGGATCTGACGATATGAAGATAATTTCTTCTCCGCTTGATTTCTTTGGCTGCAATATGTATAACGGTGCTCCGACCGTAATGGGCAAAAACGGATATGAGACAGTGCCGCGCCCGATAGGCGGACCTGACAATACCTGTGAGTGGCCGGTGGATTTTGATATTCTTTACTGGTGCGGCAAATTTTTTTATGAGCGCTATAAGCTGCCGGTCATAGTGGCGGAAAACGGTATTCCGCTCAACGACTGGATAGCCTTTGACGGTAAGGTGCATGACGCCGGTAGAATCGATTTTCTGCTGCGCGGACTGAATTCCTTTGAACGCGCTGCCGACGAGGGTATACCGCTTAAGGGATATTTCGTATGGTCGTTTATGGATAATATGGAGTGGTACCGCGGCTTTAAAAAGCGTTTCGGAATCGTATATGTTGATTACCAAACTCAGAAACGTATTATTAAGGATTCGGGGCTGTGGTATGCCGGCCGTATAAGCGAATGGAAAAAACTTTACGGCATTAAGCCATAATTAAAAGGGGAAGCGTATTATGCTTGCAAGTCCGTTTTACATTGAACCGAGGAAAAATGAGCGTCATTTGGCGTTAGACGGCGAATGGTATTTTACC
>CALWUZ010000068.1 GCA_944384845.1 uncultured Clostridia bacterium | reverse complement strand
CCGTCCGAGGGTCTGTTTCTGCCGCTTGACAAATGGCCGCTTATAAGCTCTAAGGCAGAGGGTACATATTTCTGGGATATGGACGGCAACAAATATCTCGATTTTATGTGCGCCTACGGACCCAATGTTCTGGGATACAACGACCCGGAGGTCGACGCCGCAGCCCTTGAACAGCTTAAAAAGGGAAACTGTGTTACCGCTCCCTCTTATAAAATGGTGGAGTGCGCCGAGCTTCTTACACAGACGGTAGACACTGCCGACTGGGCATATTTTATGAAGAACGGCACCGACGCGACCACATTTTCGGTTATGTGCGCGCGTGCCTTCACAAGAAAAAAGAAAATTATTTTCTTCAAGGGCTATTACCACGGCAATGATCCCTGGGCGATGAAGGCGGATTACCCCGGAATCCTGCCGGAGGACGTGCAAAACAATGTAATAGTACCGTGGTTTGACATGGAAGCGCTTGAGAGGGTTTGGGAGGAAACCAAGGGCGACGTCGCCGCTGTAATCGCACAGCCTTACGATCATGGCAATTTTTACGATAACAGGTGCGCCGATAAGGAAAAATGGCAGGCGGTGAGGAAATTCTGCGACGACCGCGGCATAATCCTGATTTTTGACGACGTAAGAACCGGCTTCAGGCTTGACCTTGCCGGAAGCGACCATTACTACGGCATAAAGGCGGATATAATCTGCTTCTGTAAGGCGCTGGCAAACGGCTACAATATGTCCGCCGCCTGCGGAAGGGAGTTCTTGAGGTCTGCGGCCTCCTCGCTTTCCTTTACGGGTTCGTATTGGATGAGCGCGGTGCCCTTTGCCGCCTGTATAGCCACGATAAACAAAATGAAGCGGCTTGATACTCCGGCGCTGTTCCGTGAAAAGGGCGAAAAGCTTACCTCGGCTCTTAAAGCCGCGGCGGCAGAGAACGGCTTTACGCTTGTCGTGTCTGGTGAGCCGGCGCTGTTTTATATCAGAATTGCAAACGACGACAGCCTTATGCTCCATCAGGAATGGGTGGCGGAATGTGTTTCAAGAGGACTGTTTCTGGCGTCGCACCATAATCATTTTATAAACGCCGCTTTGACCGACGAAGACATCGGTCTTGCCGCCGACATTGCCTTCGATGCTTTCTCGGTTGTGGCAAAGCGGCATCCGGAAAGTCTTAACAAAGCCTTGTAACTTTTCTTAAAATGTGATATTATCAATATGGCAGAAATATAAAGAGGAAAGAGAAATTATGTGTGATACAAATACGGAAGCGACTAAAAAAAAGGTTCTGAGCTGTATTCAGCCCAGCGGACTTTTAACTCTCGGAAATTATTTGGGCGCGCTTAAAAGCTGGGTCGAAATGCAGAATGATTTTGACTGCACCTATGCCGTTGCCGATCTTCACGCCATAACCGTAAGGCAGGAGCCCGCAAAGCTTCGGTCTCAGATTTATTCAACCTTTGCCATTCTTTTGGCTTTAGGTATAGATCCCGAAAAAAACACAGTATTTATCCAGTCTCAGGTGCCGGAGCACGCCGCGCTCGCGTGGCTGCTTTCCTGCTATACCCAGTTCGGCGAAATGTCCCGTATGACACAGTTTAAGGATAAAAGCAAAAAGCATCCGGACAATATCAACGTGGGTCTTTTTTCCTATCCGGTGCTGATGGCGGCGGACATACTGCTTTATAAATCCGACCTTGTGCCCGTGGGAGACGATCAGAAGCAGCATCTTGAAATAGCAAGGGATATAGCGATACGCTTCAATAATATTTACGGCGACGTTTTTACGGTTCCCGAGGCGTATATTCCGAAGGCGGGAGCACGTATCAGATCGCTTCAGGACTCTTCAAGGAAAATGTCAAAGTCGGACGATAATGCAAACGCGTGGGTAGCCATACTTGACGGCAGAGACGATATAATCAGAAAATTCAAGCGCGCCGTAACCGATTCGGGCTCCGAAATCAGAATTGCGGAGGATAAGCCGGGAATCTCCAATCTTATTACCATATATTCCGCGGTTACGGGTAAAACCGCCGCCGAAGTTGAGCGCGAGTTTGACGGCAGGGGCTACGGCGAGTTCAAGCTTGCCGTGGGAGAGGCTGTGGCTGACGAGCTGGCGCCCGTAAAGCAAAGGCACGATGAAATAATAGGGGATAAGAAAACACTTGAGCGGCTTTACAAAGCCGGTGCCGAAAAGGCGGAGAGCGTTGCGCGGAAAACATATTTCAAGGCTATGAAAAAGGTCGGTTTTGTTTTATGAGCTTTCCGCTTGCTGGAAATGAAAGGGTAAGGGATGCTCTGACCGCGGCAATCGCCGCGGACCGTATTCCGCATGCCGTCCTGATTTACGGCGAAAAAGGCACGGGCAGGCATACACTTGCGCGCTTTCTTTCCCGCGCGGCTGTCTGCGGCGGGGAAAACCCTCCCTGCGGCGTTTGCCGCGGCTGCCGTCTTGCGGAGAGCGGAGCGCATCCCGACGTTATCACAGCCCTGCCCGAAGCGGGCAAAAAGAATATATCCGTGTCTCAGATACGGAGAATAAGAAGTGAAGCATATGTGAAGCCGCATATGGCAGACCGCCGCGTATTTATTATAGACGGGGCGGGAACTATGAATGCGGAGGCTCAGAACGCCCTTTTAAAGGTGCTTGAGGAGCCGCCCGGAAGCGTGGTTTTTATTCTCATAGCCGAATCCGCGGCAGAGCTGCTTGACACGGTGGTTTCGCGGTGCACAGCCGTATCTCTCGTTCCGCCGGAAATATCCGAGGCGGCGGAATATATCGGCAGAACCTCCGATTACGGCGGACCGCGTATAATCTCCGCTCTGGAGCAGACCGGCGGAAATATCGGTGCGGCGCTTGAGCTTCTTTCCGGCGGATCGGCTGCTGCGCGTTCGGCGGCGGAAAGGTTTGCCGCTTATCTGCTCGCGCCGGATGAGGCGGAAATGCTTAAAATAACCGCTCGGTTTGAAAAAAGCCGGACTGAAGCGGATTTATTTTTAAAGGAGCTTAAGCTCTGCGTTGCGCGCGAGGCGAGGAAAAGAGCTTCGGACGTTGCCGCGGCAAAAAAGCTTATAAGCTTTTACGGAGAGCTTTCGCGCTTTGAGGAAAGCCTTAAAATAAATATAAATTTGAGTCTGCTGTTCTGCGCGCTGGTGTGCAGGGCGGCAGGGCTTAATCAAATATAATTCGGAGGATTACATGACAGAGGTTGTATCTGTAAAATTTAAGGACAGCGGCAGGGAATATTATTTCGCCCCTGACGGTATCAAGGTGAACACGGGCGACAGCGTTATTGTCGAAACTCAGAACGGGCTGGAAATAGGAACGGTGAGCGCTGCGAATCACGAGGTCGAGGACGGCAGAATAGTCAAGCCGCTAAAAAAAATGCTCAGGCGGGCAACCGAGCGGGATTTAAAAAAGCTTGCAGAGAACAAGAAAAAGGAAGGTGAGGCCTTTAAGATCTGCGAGGAGCTGATTTCGGCGCACAAGCTTGATATGAAGCTGGTCGAGGTTGAATATTCCTTTGACTCGAATAAGATAGTTTTTTTCTTCACGTCGGACGGGCGTGTGGATTTCAGGGAGCTTGTTAAGGATTTGGCGGCGCGTTTTCATACCCGTATTGAGCTTCGTCAGATAGGTGTGAGAGACGAGGCTAAGCTGCTCGGCGGAATCGGAATATGCGGTCAGCCGTATTGCTGCGCCCGTTTTTTAAGCGACTTTCAGCCGGTTTCAATAAAAATGGCAAAGGAACAGGGTCTTTCCCTTAATCCGACGAAGATTTCAGGCAGCTGCGGCAGGCTTATGTGCTGCCTGAAATATGAGCAGGACGCTTATGAATATCTTAATTCATTCACCCCCAACATCGGAGCGACGGTACAAACCGAGGAAGGTCTTGCCACGGTTACCGACGTCAACGTGATAACCGGAAATCTCTTTGTAAAGCTTATCGACAGCGATACAATACCGTTTAAGGTTCACCGCGATGACGTAAAGCTTATATCGCGTTCAAAAAAGCGGCAAAAATAGCAAAAATTGCGGCAAATAATGAAAACAGAAAATTATAGCTGCAAAGGAATAATATTTTACTTGCTTTTTGCCGCAAATCTTGTTAAAATAAATAAAACAAGCTTTGGAGGTGTTTTTTAATGGCTTACAAGATTTCCGATTCTTGCATCAGCTGCGGAGCGTGCGCGGCGGGATGTCCCTGTGATGCAATCTCCGAGGGAGCGGAGCATTACGAGATTGACGCCGAAAAATGCATCAGCTGCGGAGCATGCGCGGCGGGATGTCCGGTTGAGGCGATTTCCGAGGAATAATTGAAAAAGGCAAAATAAACCGCCGCGTGTTTAAGCGGCGGCATATAAAAGTAAGCAAGCGTCCGCGCAGCGGCTCTGTACGGACGCTTGCTTTCGCTTTGCCCGCCGTTTTTAAAATTTATAAAGCCGGTGTTGACAAAGCGGTGAAAATGATATAAAATATAAATACATTTGCAGAGTAGACGGTCAGGCGTTAAGTGCTGTCGGGACGGGGAGTTGCCCGGCGGACGAAGGTTTTCCGCGGTTTGGCTGTCGCATCCCGCTGCCGGCTAATATCGCAGATTTATATCTCCTTATTATCGGTATAAACGGGTAATAAGGAGGTTTTTTATGAAAAGTAAAAGCAGGCAATACATTTTTTCCATGGTAACCGCGGCGCTTCTGATTGCGCTGAAGGTAATACTGGAGCGCTTTTTATCCTACAATGTCTGGAATCAGCGCTTCGGCTTTTCGTTTATCGTGGTGCCATTCGCCGCCGTTATGCTCGGTACCCCGTGGGCTATGCTGGTGGCAGGCGTGGCTGATATTTTAGGCGCGCTGGTATTTCCTACCGGTCCGTACTTTCCGGGCTTTACCCTTACCGCTGTGCTGACGGCGCTGTGTACTTCGCTTTTTGTCCGCGGAAACGCCAGCTTTCTGCGTGTTACGGCGAGCGTGCTTATCAATCAGGTGTTCGGCTCAGTGCTGCTCAATTCCCTGTGGATTTCGGTGCTTTACGGCAAGGGCTTTATCGCGCTTATACCCGGAAGAATTGTTCAGGCGCTGTTTATGACAGTAATACAGATTGTGCTCACTTATGTCTGTTTCGGCAATAAGAGCGCGATAAGACGCCGTCTTACAAGGCTTCCCGCCGCGGTAAGGCAATGACTTTTTTATAGATAAGGTTTAGTAAAAAACTGAAACAGGGCGCCTGATTTATCAAGATATGAAGGCGTCCTGTTTTTGTCTTATATTCTGTTTTTATCTCCCCATTCGCACATTCCGTCAAGTATCGGTATAAGCGATTTTCCGCGTTCGGTAAGGCTGTATTCGACCTTAGGAGGTATCTGGGGATATTCCTCTCGGTGAACGAGTTTATCAGCCTCAAGCTCCTTTAAGGTGGAGCTGAGCGTTTTATAGGAGATTTCACCTATATATTTTTTCATTTCATTGAACCTGACCGTGCCGAATTCCATAAGGGTATAAAGAATGGTCATTTTGTACTTTCCGTTAATCAGCGAAAGGGTATAGCTGAACCCTGTTGTGCCGAGACATTCGTTTGCAATACAGCGGCCGCTCATTTTTATGCTCTCCTTCAGGTAAGTATTTAACTTTATGGTAAGTATCGCACTTTAATGTGTGTACTTGATTTTTTATATCGTCATTGCTATGATTATAATATCAGCTGCGGAAAAAGTCAATTCCGCAGTATATTTTTAAGGAGGTAAATTATGAGCAAAAAAATAGTTATACTTAACGGAAGTCCCCGCAGAAACGGCAATACATCGGCTCTTGTAAAAGCCTTTGCCGAGGGCGCGGAAAGCGCGGGAAATACCGTGACGGAGTTTTTTCTTGACAAAATGAATATTCACGGCTGCAAGGGCTGCTTCGGAGGTCGCAGCAGCCGCGAATGTCCCTGCGTGCAGTCTGACGATATGAACAAGATTTATCCGGCGGTGAAGGAGTGCGGTACCGTTATTTTCGCCACGCCGCTTTATTACTGGAATATGAGCGGTCAGATCAGAACGGCAATCGACAGACTGTTTGCGCTTGAGGAGGGCGGCAATCTGTTAAGAGGACACGGCAGATCTTGCGCGCTTCTTATGTCGGCTGAAGGCAGCGGCTTTGATGATGTGCTCGCTTATTATAATCATCTTGCGGAGCATCTCCGCTGGGAGAATCTCGGTCAGGTTCTTGCCGGAGGCAATGCGGACGCGGGCGACATAAAGGGAAAACCTGAAATCAGACAGGCATATGAGCTTGGAAAATCCATTCAGTAATATACAGAAGGAAAGCTGATTTTTTAAAACGGTTTGCATCACTTCAGGATAAAACAGCAGCCCGAAACATTTTGATGTTTCGGGCTATAAATATGTTTTGATAATTTCCTCAGCGATCTGACGCTTCATAACGCAGCGGTCCATCGCCTGTCTTTCTATGTATCTGTGCGCCTGGGGCTCATCCATTTTAAGCTCGCTTATAAGCAGCCATTTGGCTCGGTTGACAAGCCTGATTTCCTCCATTTTTTCTTCTATGGATAGCGTTTTCTGCTCGAATTTCCTCAGTCTCTCCCTTGAGCTTGCCATCCAGCCGAGGGCGGCGGACATCATAATTTTGGAAACCGGCTTTGAAAGGGTGAATACGCCGTGTTCGGCGACTTTTCCGTAAATTTCGCCGTAAAGCTCGGCGCGCACCAAAAGCAGCGTTACGGTTCCTTTTGAATTGACGGTGTCGATCGCAAAGCGAACGCCCGTGTCGTCGGGCAGGGGAGAGTTTACTATAACAAAATCATAGCTACGTTCCGCAAAGGCTCTTTTGGCGGAGCTTACATTGGTTTCAAAGCGAAGGGGGAAGAATCCCGATTCCGGCAGGAGGGATGAAACGGCGGCATTGAATTTATCCGACGCGGAAACAATTAAAACGCTGTAAACCCGTTCCTTGAGCCCCATTTTTCTCTCCCCTCCTTCAAATCCGCTTTCGATTTTATTTACAGTAAATATCCAAAATCGCGGCGGGTATGTGATTTTTTATAAAATCGCTTCCGGCGGCTGCCGCGCGCGCCTCGCTTAAATTTTTCGGCAGCTTTTCAAAGCCCGCCAGCGTTTCCGCATCAGCCTTGTAAAGGTTGATATTGGCGGCTTTGGGCAGCTCAAGCCTGTTTTCGATGCCGTTAAGCCCCGCGTAAATCATCAGTGCGAAGGCAAGATATGGGTTAGCGGTCGGATCGGGCGAACGCAGCTCTGCGCGGCGGTATTCTCCTATTGCCGCCGGAACGCGCACAAGCTGAGAACGGTTTTCACTCGACCAGGAAACATAACCGGGCGCCTTTTGCGAGAAAAAGCGCTTGTACGAGTTTTCGGTGGGATTGAGAAACGCCGTCATTTCGGTGATTTTATCAAGAATACCGGCGATAACATAGCAGAGATTTTCCGATCCGGCACACGGCTTTACGGATATGTTGATATGAAAGCCGTTACCCGGACCTCCCACAAGCGGCTTGGGAGAAAAATCCGCAAAGAGACCGTTTCGGCGCGCAACAGTTTTTACTACGGTCTGAAAGGTCATAGCGTTATCCGCCGCCTGAAGGGCGTCTGAATAGCGGAAATCAATTTCGTTCTGACCGGGTCCCTCCTCGTGGTGTGAGCTTTCGGGGAATATGCCCATCTGCTCAAGCGTTAGGCATATCTCGCGGCGGATATTTTCGCCTCTGTCCTCCGGCGCTATGTCCATATAACCGGCATTGTCGTATGGCCAGTCGGTCGGCTTGCCTTTTTCGTCAAGCTCAAACAGGTAAAATTCCTGTTCCGCTCCGAACGAAAAGACATATCCGGATTTCTCCGCGTCTTCAACCGCTTTTTTCAGCAGACTGCGGGTGTCGCATTCAAAAAGTCTGCCGTCGGGATATTTGACGCTTGAAAACATACGGACGACCTTTCCGTGCTCAGGCCGCCACGGAAGCAGCGACAGGGTCTCCGGCTCGGGAAAGAGAAGAAGGTCCGAATATGTTTCGTCCCCGAAGCCGGTGATCGCCGAAGCGTCAAAGGCGATTCCGTATTCAAAAGCGCGGGGAAGCTCTTCGGGCATAATGGATATATTCTTCTGATTTCCGAATACGTCGCAGAAAGCAAGACGTATGAATTTTACGTCTTCCTCGCGGACATACTGCATTACCTCATCCTTTGAATACCTCATATCATTTTACCAGCTTTCTTTTAATTTGCCACATACATCTGTTTATACGGATTCCTGCTGTCCGGGGTAACCACGGTAAAGGGCGAGGCGAGCACCTCCTCGGCGCTGCCGCCGAACAGACCGCAGTATTCGGAAACATACTTTTTTAATTCCTCCGTGTCCGCCTGATTTGCGGGCTGTGCGGTGACCTGACCCGGAAAGCGTATATCCGAGCAGTCCGAGCGCAGAAACATTTTGCCTCCGTGCATTCCCGTACACGGAAAGTTTCCCACTATGGGTCTTCCGGCGGCGCCGAGACCGAGCACGATTATTATGCCGCCCGCCTGGTATTCGCCCAATAAGCTTCCGGCGCAGCCGCCTATGACCATTACGGGAATCTTGTCCTTATACGCCTTCATATGTATTCCGGCGCGGTAGCCGGCATTTTCCTTTACAAAAATCCTGCCGCCGCGCATGGCGTAGCCCGCCGCGTCGCCTGTGTTCCCGCGGATGATTATTTCGCCTGCGTTCATAGTATCGCCGACGGCGTCCTGCGCATTTCCGTTTACCGTTACCGAAGCGCCGTTAAGATAAGCGCCCAGCGCGTTTCCGGGGATACCGTTTATCGTTATGTGCCTGTCTGACATGCCGGCGGCTATAAAGCGCTGACCGCAGCAGCC
>CALWUZ010000067.1 GCA_944384845.1 uncultured Clostridia bacterium | reverse complement strand
AGGGCGGCGAAAAAAGCCTTTTCATTAACCGGCTTGAGCAAAAAGCGGTAGGGTCTGACCTTAAAGGCATCGAGAATAAAGCCTGTGCAGGCGCTCAGAAAAATTATTGCGCAGAAGCCGTTTTTTTTGCGCAGAAGCCCCGCGGTTTCAAGACCGTCAAGGTCTATGCTGCTGCTGCCGAGCATTACAAGCGGATATTTAAGCGCGTCCGCAAGCAATCGCCTGCCGGAATTATATACCGACACAACAGGCTCAAGACCGCGTAAATTGGCGTATTCATATATCAGATGCTTTATTTCGTCAGCCGCCGCGTTGTCTGCATCACAGATTGCTATATACATCCGGCATCCCCTTTCGCTTATTTATGAAAAATTTCCGACCTGTTTTGACAATATTATATAATAGTGAGCATAAAATGTCAATATATTACTTTTTTAGACAATATAATACATATTTTTTGCTTTTTGCTCCGGAAAAACAGCTTTTCACTCCATAAATTGTAAAAATATAAGAAAAATTTAGTAAGATTTCCCGATGAGGGAAATAAAGCTGAAATTCATAAAAATCTTATGTTTACAAAAAGACGGCTTTTTCCTTTCTTACAAATGAAAGGAAGGGTTGTCCGTGAGTAACAGAGAATTGCTGAAAATTATAGGGGAGATTAAAAACTGCGATATGCGCCGTTTCAGCGAGCTTTACGAGGCTTTTGAAATGCTGATTCGTCACTTTGAGAGAAAGTCGGATTTTGACGACGCCGCCGAAGATCTTACCCTTTTTCTGCTGGAGCTGATTTATTCGGTAGATACCGATAAATTCTTTCCTGACGGTTCGTAGTCGCTCAACAGATATATAGCGGTATCGCTGCGGAACAGATACATACAGCTTTCAAAAAAACGCGGAAAATACATTTCGGAGCTCGGAGAAATGTATGACGGCATAATAGGATATTCTTTTGAACCCGAGGAAAATTTATTGCTTAAAGAGGGGCTTGCTCTCTTATCCGAGCGCCAGCGTACCGCGGTGCTGATGCGTCATATTTACGGTTACAGCGACGCTGAGATTGCGGACAGGCTCGGAATCACCCGTCAGGCGGTAAACCGCCTTGAAGCAAGAGGTCTTAAAACGCTCAAAGCGTATTTCGGTATATAATAAAAAGCCCCGCCAGGCTTACGGACTGCAGCTTCGTAAGTCTCACGGGGCTGAATTTATAATTAACGGCTGTTGTTCTTAATAAAGCTTGACTTCCATCCAGAGGTCTTCGTAATACTTGGTGGTTTCGCTGTCAAGAGCGTGGTAATACTGTACCTTGGGCATATCCTCCTCCGCGGGATAAAGGATTTCATTCTGATAGTAAGCGTAATCCTCGTTTTCTATAACCGCCGTATTGGGAGAAGCATAGCCCAGATATTCGGCGTTTGCCGTAGCGATATCCGGCTCTAAAAGGAAATTGATATACATAAGCGCCGCGTCATAGTTTTCGGCGTTATTCGGTATGCATATGGAATCGACAAAAATATTTGTTCCCTCATCGGGATAAAAGAACTCAAGATCTGGATTAACTTCTTTCATAGTGAGATAATCGCCGGCGTAATACGGCGCTATCGCGGCTACTCCGGTTTCCATTTTATTGAATATTTCGTCCATAACATATGCCTGAAGATTGGATTTTCCTTCCTTCAAAAGCTCGGCGGCAGCGTCCCAGTCGGCTTTGTCCGTGGTGTTGAGATCCTGCCCTAATATCATCTGAGCGGTCATAAAGGCGTCGCGCGGATTGTCAAAATTAAGGACTTTATCCTTGAATTTTTCATCCCACAGTACATTCCAGGAATGCTCGATTTCTCCGCCGGTAAGCTCTTTGTTATAAATTACGCCGACCATACCCACATTGAAGGGAACCGAATATTCATCGTTCGGGTCGAAGTAAAGCTTTTTATAATCGTCCTTTATAAGATCGTAGTTGGAAATTTTGGACATATCTATCTTTTGCAGCATATTTTCATTTATAAGCTGCTGAATCATATAATCGGAAGGGATTATTATATCGTAGTGTGTTCCGCCGGCTTTAAGCTGGGAATACATGGTTTCGTTGCTGGTAAAGGTGATATAATTCACCTTTATGCCCGTAAGCTTTTCAAATTCCTTGTTGACGTGTATAGCTCCGTCTTCACCGAGTGAAAGGTATTCTCCCCAGTTGTATACGGTAAGCTCGGTGCCCTCAAGGCTTTTGTCATAGGTTCCGCGGAGCTCAAGCTCTGCATATTCATAGCCGCAGCCGGAAAGCGAGGCAAGCATAAGAATGACTGCGGAGAGTAAAAAAGCAAAATATTTTTTCATTGAATACATTCCTTTCTTTAATCAGTAGCTTTTGGTTTCGGTACGTTTTTTTTCACTTTTAGACTGAAGAATATTGTATAGAATCAGGAGCACAAAAACCGTAACAAAAATAATCGTGGAGAGCGCGTAAACGTCCGGCTTTACCGATCTTTTGGTCATCGAGTAAATAAAGGTTGGAAGCGTCTGGTAGGTGCCGTAGGTAAACTGGCTTATAACAAAATCGTCGAGAGAAAGAGTAAAAGCCATTATAAAGCCTGTGACTATACCGGTGGAAATCGAAGGAACTACTACTTTGAAAAACGCTTTCAGCGGCGTGCAGCCGAGATCGAGCGCCGCTTCGGAAAGATGCGGATCGAGCTGTCTCAGCTTCGGAAGAATCGATAGTATGACATAGGGCAGATTAAATGTGATATGCGCTATCAGCACCGTGTGGAATCCCAAATATTCCCGAAGACCGATAAGTCTGCCTATAAATATGAAAAGCAGCATAAGCGATATACCGGTTACGATGTCGGCGTTCATCATCGGTATCTGCGTGACCGACATAACCAGCTTTTTGGCAATCCTGTTGCGCATCGCTGAAATTCCGACCGCCGCGGCAGTACCCAGAACGGTCGAAATCACCGCCGAAAGCGCAGCTATTATAAGAGTATGCCTGAGCGCCGTGAGCATAGAATCGTCCATTGCAAGCTCGGAATACCATTTGGCTGAAAAGCCCTCAAACACCCAGACGCTGCTTGATGAATTGAAGGAGAATAATACCATAACGGCGATCGGCGCGTAGAGAAACAGGATAATAAGGGCGATATATATTCTTGAAAGTATCTTCACATCAGCACACCTCCGCCCTCGTTATCGGAAAATCTGTTCATTATAAACATGCAGACAAGTATCATCAGCATAAGAAGAAGCGAGATGGCTGAGCCGACGTTGTAATCCGGCTCAAGCGCGGTGAAGAGAAATTCTATGCTGTCGCCTATTAGGGTGGTCTTGTCTCCCAGCATTTTGGAAATATAAAATGTGCTTACCGACGGTACAAATACCATTGTTATGCCGGAAATTACCCCGGGCTGAGAAAGCGGGAAAATCACTCTTCTGAATTTGCTTAAAGAATCCGAGCCTAAGTCCTCAGCCGCCTCTAATAGCGATTTATCGATTTTTGACATCACCGAATATATCGGCAGTATCATAAAAGGAATAAAATCGTAAACCATACCGAGTATCACCGCCCCGGGGGTTCGTATCAGCCTGAGGTTATCAACGTTTAAAAGCTCAAGCAGACCAATGGAGCGCAGAAAACTGTTGATAAGTCCGTTGTCTTCAAGGATTGTAACCCAGGAATAGGTGCGGATAAGAAAATTCATCCACATCGGTATCATAACTATCATAAACAGCATTCTCTGAGAGGATACCTTGAGCTTGGTCATAAAATACGCCGTCGGATAGGAGAGCAGCAGAGTGATTACGGTGGCTGCCGCGGCGTAAAGGATAGATACGCCGAAGGCCTTTTTGTATCTGCCTATCTGTGAAAAGTTGGAAAGCGTAAACACGCCGTTCGCGTCGGTCAGGGCAAAATATACCATTATCAGAAGCGGCACGATTATGAATATGGCAGACCATACGAGATACGGCGCTGCAACCAGTCTGTCGCCGAAGGATTTTTTGTTCACGGCTATTCCTCCTCGCCGGTATCGGAGAGGTGATCTATTTCCTCGCTGTAAGAGGAATAGTCGCCGTAAAGTCCCGAATATTCGGATTTTTTCATTATATGAATGGCGTCCGGCTCGATGTAAAGACCGACCGTGTCGCCGGCAAAATGCTCGTCTGTGGTTTGTATCATCCATTTAAAACCGCCTATATCGACGATTATTTCATAATGAACGCCCAGAAACGCCACCGAGGTAACCTCACCCTTAAGCATTCCCTTTTCCGGCTCGACTATGTCGACGTCTTCCGGTCTTACTACAACGTCTACCGCCTCGTCAGGCTCAAAGCCCTTGTCAAGACAGTCAAACCTCTGGGAGGAAAACTCCACATAATAATCCCGCAGCATTTTTCCGTCCACGATATTCGATTCGCCTATAAAGTCCGCCACAAACGCATTGCGCGGCTCGTTGTATATATCCTGCGGAGTGCCGACCTGCTGTATCCTGCCTGCGTCCATAACTACGACACGGTCGGACATGGTCAGAGCCTCTTCCTGGTCATGCGTGACGAAAATAAAGGTTATGCCTAATTGCTGCTGTATCTTCTTAAGCTCCTTCTGCATATCCTTGCGCAGCTTAAGGTCAAGCGCGGCAAGAGGCTCGTCAAGAAGCAGCACCTTCGGATGGTTGGCTATGGCGCGGGCTATGGCCACGCGCTGCTGCTGACCGCCCGAAAGGGTGTCTACATGCCGTTTTTCCAGACCCGTAAGGTTTACAAGCCGCAGCATTTCCGCCACCTTTTCCTTTATTTCGCTTTCGGGGCGTTTTTTTACCCTTAAGCCAAAGGCTATGTTCTCATAAACGTTAAGGTGCGGAAAAAGGGCATAGCGCTGAAAAATGGTGTTCACCTGACGCTTGTAAGCGGGAACACCATTTATTTTTTTGCCCTCAAACAAAATCTCGCCGCTGTCAGGCTCCAGAAAACCGGCGATAAGCCGCAGCGTGGTGGTCTTGCCGCAGCCCGACGGTCCTAAAAGCGTTATAAACTCCCTGTCTTTAATTTCAAGATTAAGACCGTCAAGGACCTGCTCGCCGTCAAAAGCGACCGAAATGTTTTTGAGCTCCACAATATTCTCATTTTCCATAAAAGCATCCCCCTTTGTTCAACACTAAAGTGCCGACACAAGAATAATTATTTGCTTCCTATGGGAAGCATACCCTGTGCGATACCCGCAGACTCTTCGTAATATGCCCTGAACAAAGGGTTTTTCATAGTTTTCACGAGTGCTTGACTCCGAAACTACGGCATAAAATCTGAGACCGCTCTCTACACAGATGCCTTTTATCAAACATATTTTATTTTTAATGTCCGACTAAATAATGACTATACAATGAAACGCTTAAAATGTAAAGTAAAATTTATGATTTTTCATCATAACACTAAAAAAATTTAACCTGAATTTTAAAAAACTCGTAAATGCTCGTTTTTTCTCCTGTTTTCTCCTGAATGCTGATGTTTTGTAAAAAAAGGTTTTTTGCCTGCGCACAGCAATAAAATATTGATGTATTTCATAAAATGTGGTATAATCTTAAAATATAATGCGGGATTATGCCCGGGAGGCGGTAGGTTGAGAATTTTAGGCATAGACCCCGGATATGCCATAGTGGGCTATGGGCTTGTGGATTACAGCGGCTGCATGTTCAAAACGGTTGCGTTCGGAGCTATAACCACGCCGGCGGGAATACCTTTTCCGAGACGGCTTAGGGACATATACGGCGATATGATCAGCATTATTGACAAATACAGACCTGATGAGCTTGCGGTAGAGCGGCTTTATTTTAACACCAACACAACCACGGCTATTGACGTCGCGCAGGCGAGGGGCGTTATAATTCTTGCCGCCGAGCATAGGGGAGTGCGTGTTTTTGAATATACCCCGCTTCAGGTAAAGCAGGCTATAACCGGCTACGGCAGGGCGGAGAAGCGTCAGGTTATGGAGATGGTAAAAAGCTTTCTCGGACTTGATAAAATACCGAAGCCTGACGATACCGCAGACGCGCTGGCGCTTGCGGTGTGCCATGCTCATTATACCGGCACGGCGTATTCAAGACTTTATACGGAGGAAGGAAAATGATAGCGTCCTTAAGAGGAACACTTATATATACCGACAATATGTCAGCGGTGGTTGAATGCTCCGGCGTGGGCTTCAGGCTTTCAGTTACAAAAAACACCCTGTACAGGCTGCCGCAGAAAGGGCAGGAGGTCTTTCTTTACACCTATCTTGCGGTGAGGGAGGACGCGCTCGATCTTTACGGTTTTATCAGCGAAGACGAGCTTGAGATGTTCAGGCTTATCACCTCTGTCAGCGGAGTCGGCGCGAAGATAGGAATTGCCATATTGTCCGAATTCAGCCCGGAGCAGCTTACCGTATACATTGCGGGCGGGGATGCCAAGGCAATTACCGCCGCTTCAGGCGTGGGAATCAAGCTGGCGCAGAGGCTTGTGCTTGAGCTTAAGGATAAGGTCGGCTCTATTGAAAATGACTCCGGCATAGATTTAAGGCCGGCGGGCAATGCGGAGACCTTCAGCAGCTCTAAGGAGGCGGTCGCCGCGCTGGTATCCCTCGGCTATACGCAGGGCGAGGCATCGCTTGCGGTGGGCAGGCTTGACCAGTCGCTTCCCGCCGATGAGCTTATAAAGCAGGCGCTCAAGTCGCTTGCAAGGAGGATTTAACCGTTGATTGAGCAGGAAATGGATTTTGAAAACCGTATAGTTTCCCCCGAATATAACTATAACGAGGACGAGGCAGAGCTTTCGCTGCGTCCTAAAACCCTGGACGAATATATCGGACAGGACAAGGTAAAGGATAATCTGCGCATATATATAAAGGCGGCGCTGGGCAGGCATGAATCGCTTGACCATGTTTTGCTTTACGGTCCTCCGGGTCTTGGTAAAACAACTCTTTCGGGCATAATAGCTAAGGAGATGGGCGTTAATCTGAGGGTTACTTCGGGTCCTGCGATTGAAAAGCAGGGAGATCTTGTTGCTATTCTTACCTCGCTCAACGAGGGTGATGTGCTTTTTATAGATGAAATACACCGTCTCTCGCGCAATGTTGAGGAAATACTTTATCCGGCGATGGAGGATTTTTCGCTTGACATAATTTTAGGCAAGGGTCCGTCGGCGCGGTCCATAAGGCTTGACGTTCCCCGCTTTACGCTTGTGGGCGCTACCACACGTTCGGGTCAGCTTACCGCTCCGCTGCGGGACCGCTTCGGCGTGCTTCTGCGGCTTGAGCTGTACACGCCGGAGGATCTGGCGAAAATAATTATGCGCTCCGCCGGCATACTCGGTATAAAAATAGAGCCGGACGGCGCGCTTGAAATAGCCTCGCGTTCGCGCGGAACGCCGAGAATAGCCAACCGTCTTTTAAAGCGCGTAAGGGATATAGCGCAGGTTGAGTATAGCGGCGATATAACCGAGGAGGTGGCAAGAGCGGCATTGGCGCGTTTTGAAATAGACGAGCTGGGGCTTGACGATTTTGACCGCAAAATGCTTGTCACAATAATAAACAATTATTCCGGCGGTCCGGTCGGGCTTGATACTCTGGCGGCGGCTGTCGGCGAGGAAGCGGTAACTATAGAGGACGTTTATGAGCCCTATCTTATGCAGATAGGCTTTCTGGCGAGAACGGCGCGCGGGCGCTGCGTCACCGACCTTGCCTATGAGCATCTGGGCATTGAGAAAAACGGGCGGAGCTCCGCCCAGCAATCAATTTTTTAAGGAGAAGGTATAATGGGCAGATTATTCGGAACAGACGGCGCTCGCGGAATAGCCAACAGGGAGCTTACCTGCGAGCTTGCCACCAATATAGGAAGAGCGGCGGCGTATGTGCTGACCGAGAAAACGACCGAGAAGCCGAAGGTGCTTATAGGAAAGGATACGCGGGTATCTTCAAATATGCTTGAAATGGCGCTCGCGGCGGGACTTTGCAGCGTCGGGGCGGACGTTGTGCTGGTGGGCTTTGTGCCTACTCCCGCTATAGCCTTTCTTGTGAAGGACAGGGAGGCTGACGCCGGCATTATGATTTCGGCGTCGCACAATCCGTGCGAATACAACGGAATAAAGATTTTTGACTCAAACGGCTATAAGCTGCCGGATGCTCTTGAGGAGGAAATCGAGTCGCTGGTGCTTGACGATATGAGTCCCGTTGATTTTCCGGTGGGAGGGGATGTCGGAAGCGTTTTTTTAAGATATGATTATGTAGAACTGTATATAGACCATCTCGTGAAATCGGTCAACGCCGATTTGTCAGGGCTTAAAATTGCGATAGACTGCGCCAACGGCTGCGCTTCATATACTGCCGAAAAGTTTTTTACGCGGCTGGGGGCCGACGTGCGTATGCTTCACAGCAGTCCGAACGGCGTGAACATTAATGCCCGCTGCGGTTCGACGCATATGGACGATCTTATTGATTATATAAACGGTCACGGAATGGATTTGGGTCTTGCGTTTGACGGGGATTCAGACCGCTGTCTTGCCGTAGACGAGAACGGCAAGCTTATAGACGGAGACAGGATGATCGCGGTTTTCGCCCTTGACCTGAAAAACAGGGGGCTTCTTAAGGATGATACGGCTGTAGTCACGGTAATGACCAATCTTGGCTTTAAGCAGTTCGCTGAGAAAAACGGCATAAAGGTCGCCGAGACTAAGGTGGGCGACCGCTACGTGCTTGAGGAAATGGTAAAGAAGGATTATCAGATAGGCGGCGAACAGTCCGGTCATATAATTTTCAAGCAGTTTGCCACCACCGGTGACGGTCAGCTTTCCGGAGCGGTGCTCGCCTCTATATTGGCGAAAACCGGAAAGCCGGCGTCGGAGATAGCCTCGGTTATGACCGTTCTGCCGCAGACGCTGGTTAATATAAAGGCGTCAGGTGAACTCAAAGCCAGGCTTGAAACAGATACGGATATTATTGCTGCGATAGATAAGGTTAAAAAGACTCTCGGCAAGCGCGGCAGGATATTGGTGCGTCCGTCCGGCACAGAGCCTCTTATCAGGGTGATGCTTGAGGGCGAGGACATAGCTGAAATTAAGCGTATGGCGAAAAGCGTCGCGGCGGTTATAGAGGCTAAGGCGTAATGCGTACCGTTACGGGCTTTGATGATTATGAGCTTATAGACGCGGATTCCGGCGAACGGCTTGAACGCTGGAAGGATATAATTCTTATCCGTCCGGACCCGCAGATAATATGGTCCGGCGAAAGGAAGGACAGGCGCTGGAAAGAAGCTCACGCAGTATATCACCGTTCCGCCGCCGGCGGGGGACACTGGGAAATGCTTAAAGCCGTGCCCGACGTATGGAGCGTAAGCTATGAGGGGCTTACCTTCCGCTTAAAGCCTATGGGATTTAAGCATACGGGACTTTTCCCTGAGCAGGCGGTAAACTGGACGCTGGCGCGCAGGCTTATAGAGAAAGAAAAGCGTCAGATATCAGTGCTTAACCTTTTCGCCTATACGGGAGCCGCTACTGCCGCCTGCCTTAAGGCGGGCGCCAGAGTAACTCATGTTGACGCGTCAAAGGGAATGGTGCAGTGGGCAAAGGAAAATGCCGCAGCGTCGGGAGTGGCGGACGCGCCGGTACGCTGGCTTGTAGACGACTGCCTTAAGTTTGTAAAGCGTGAAATAAGGCGGGGCAGCCGGTATGACGCGGTAATTATGGACCCTCCCTCATACGGCAGGGGACCCTCCGGAGAGGTCTGGAGGCTGGAGGAGCAGCTTGCGGAGCTTTTAAGTGAGACCGGAAAGCTTCTGTCGGACAATGCGGTGTTTTTATTCCTCAATTCATACACCGCCGGAATTTCTCCGACGATTTTAAATTATATGGTCAAGCGCTATGCTGCAGGCTCCCGCGGCGGAGAGGTTTATACCGACGAAACGGGGCTTTTTGTGACCGATAAGGGGATAAGCCTTCCCGCGGGAAATACAACGATTTGGAAAAGATGAAATGGACAGTATAATCAGCGTCAGAAACGTAACATACGAATATAAAGAGGACGAGACGGTATATGCCGCCGTAAGGAATTTAAGTCTTGAAATAGAGCGCGGCAGCTTTACCGTTATACTCGGTCACAACGGATCGGGAAAATCTACCCTTGCGAAAATGCTCAACGGTCTTAATAAACCGACGTCGGGCGACGTTCTGGTGGACGGAATCAATACCAGGGACGAGAAAACCGAGATTGAAATAAAGCGTAAGGTCGGAATGGTTTTTCAGAACCCGGATAATCAGATAATTGCCTCAATAGTTGAGGAGGACGTTGCCTTCGGTCCCGAAAATCTCGGTATAGCGCCCGCCGAAATACGCCTCCGCGTGGATGAGGCGCTTAAAGCAGTGGATATGTACGAGTTTAAAAATTCAACTCCGCACCATCTTTCGGGAGGACAGAAGCAGCGCATAGCCATCGCCGGCATCATCGCTATGGAGTCGGAATGTCTGGTACTTGACGAGCCGACCGCTATGCTTGATCCGAAGGGGAGAGCCGAGATTATAGACACTCTTCACCGCCTGAACAGGGAAAAGGGCATAACCGTAGTGCTTATCACCCATTATATGGAGGAGGCGGAAAACGCCGACAGAGTGATAGTGATGAACGACGGCGGTATAATCGCGGACGCTCTGCCTGAGATTATTTTCTCGGATGTTGAAATGCTTAAATCGGTCGGTCTTGACGTTCCGCAGACCGCGGAGCTTTTATACAGATTAAAGAAAATCGGCTTTGCCGTGGATACACACGCCCTCTCGGTCAGCGGGGCTGCCGGAGAGATAATTAAAGCGCTTAATTCGGAGGAAAAGTGATTTGGCAGTTTTAGAGGTGAAAAATCTTACTCATACCTACAGCGGGAACACGCCTTTTATAAACGACGCGGTCAGCCGCGTCAGCTTTTCCGCGGAAAAAGGTGAGATAATAGGAATCATAGGTCATACGGGGTCGGGGAAATCCACGCTTGTGCAGCATCTTAACGGGCTGCTGAAGCCGACCGAGGGTGAAATTTTTGTAGACGGCGCTAATATATGGGACAATCCGAAGGAAATAAGAAAAATACGCTCAAAGGTGGGGCTTGTATTCCAGTATCCCGAATATCAGCTTTTTGAGGAAACGGTTTATGCCGATATAGCCTTCGGACCGAAAAATATGGGACTTGAGGGCGATGAGCTTAAAAAACGTGTGCTTGAAACCTGTGAACTGATAGGTGTAAAAGGGGAATATCTTGAAAAGTCCCCCTTCGATTTGTCCGGCGGAGAAAAAAGGCGCGTCGCCATAGCGGGAGTTATGGCTATGAGACCTGAGGTTATAGTTTTTGACGAGCCTACAGCCGGACTTGACCCGGGAGGCAGGGAAAATGTAATGAAAATAATACACGATTACCGCGCCGCCACGGGAGCTACCGTTATAATTATTTCGCACAGCATGGAGGATATGGCGCTGCTTGCGGACAGGCTGCTTGTTATGAACAAGGGGCGCCTTGAAATGTTCGACACTACCGAGAATGTTTTTAAAAACGGCGGAAGACTGCGTGAGATAGGGCTTAATGTTCCCATAGTGACTCAGGTCTTTTATGAGCTGAAAAAATCCGGCGTTCCCGTGCCCGATGATGTTTTTACGGTCAGCCGTGCCGTTGAGGCGCTCAAAGCGATAAAGGCGGGGGAAAAATATGCTTAAAGACATTACCTTCGGGCAGTATTACGACAGCCGTTCCCTGCTTCACAGAACCGACCCGCGGCTCAAGATATTCCTGCTTATACTGCTGATAGTATTCATTTTTATTGCGAATAACGCTTTTTCGCTCGGCTTCGGTACGCTTTCGGTGATTTCCGTTATGCTGGTATCAAAGATACCGTTTAAGCTTTATCTGAAAAATATGAAGGCAATTCTGCCGGTTTTGATATTTACGGGCGTCATAAATCTTTTTTACGGCAGCGGTGAAGAGCTTTTATCAATATGGAGGCTCAGCATAACCACCGGCGGCGTTTACCGCGCGGTATTTATGGCGGTCAGGATAACGCTGCTTATTTTTTTAAGCTCAGCGCTGACCTATACCACCACCCCGAACGATTTGACCGACGCGATTGAAAGCCTTCTGAGCCCGCTTAAATTTATAGGGCTTAAAAGTGCGGTGCATACGCTTGCGATGATGATGACTATCGCCTTAAGATTTATCCCTACGCTTATCGAAGAGGCGGAAAAGATAATGAACGCGCAGAAGGCGCGCGGTGCCGATCTCGAAAACGGCAGGCTTACCGAGCGCGTAAAGGCGCTTATTCCCATACTTATACCTTTGCTTGTATCTTCGGTGCGCAGGGCTTACGAGCTGGCTGAGGCGATGGAGTGCCGCTGCTACAACGGCGGCGAGGGCAGGACACGGATGAAGCAGATGCGGATGGCGGCGGGAGATTATGGTGTGCTTGCCGCCGCGCTCATTATCTGCGGCGGAATAACGGCGCTAAACATACTGCTGTAAAGGAGAGCTCCTTTATGAAACGGATGCTTCTGACGATTTCTTATGACGGCACTGCCTATCACGGCTGGCAGGTGCAGCCAAACGGCGTTACGGTGCAGCAGACTCTTCAGGACTGCCTTGAGCGGCTTTTGGGCTCAAGACCCGACGTAACCGGCTGCAGCCGTACTGATGCCGGAGTGCATGCGAGGGAATTCTGCTGTCATTTCGACTGCGACGATAAATTCCCTGAGACCGCGTTTTTAAGGGGGCTTGACGCGCTTCTGCCGGAGGATATATGCGTAAGGGACTGCCGCGAGGCGCCCTGCGGCTTTCACGCAAGGTATGACGCAAAGGGGAAAACATATTGCTATTATTTTTTAAACTCCTCACGCCGCGACCCGTTTTTATCGAGATATTCCTGGAGGATAGAGCGGAGGCTTAGGCTTGAGCCGATAAACGAATTTTGCCGCCTCATAACCGGCAGGCATGATTTCCGTGCCTTTTCCTCCTCGGGAAGAACAGCTGAGGGAACTGTCAGAACCGTTAAGGAGTGTTACGCTCTGCGTGATGGAGATATGCTTGTTCTGAAAATTACAGCCGACGGTTTTTTATACAATATGGTAAGAATAATCGCCGGAACGGCGGCAGCCGTGTCGGACGGCAGGATAAGCTCAGATAAGGTTGAAGAGGCGTTTTTGTCAGGCGACCGTTCCCTGCTTGGTGAGACCGCCCCCGCGCGGGGACTGTTTTTGGAAGAAATTATATATTAAGGTGGTTAAAATGCCTGAATATAAAAAGAAAAGAGTGAACAGACTGCGCGCAGCGCCAAAGCCGCAGAGGAAAAAGCCGACGGGAGAGTCATTGCCGGATGATATTGAAATGCGTCCCTCTCTAAAAAAGGAAAAAAAGAGCGCTGCGGGATATGAGCGGAAAACCGCGGCACCTATGCGGGTAGTAAAGGGTAAAAAGCTGGAACGGCACAGAAAAATCAGGATATTCGTATCCGCCGCGGCGGTCGTTGCCGCAGTCTGTATCGTTCTTCATCTGGTGCTTCCGGTCGGTATATTTGAGAATATACAGAATCTGACCGCGCTTATAGGGTCGGGGAGCTATCCTGCGGAGCTTGAAAGCAGCGAGGTTCTAAATTCGGCAACGCGCGGCGGCTATTATTACGTCCTTACCGACACACGGCTTAACGCCTATTCCGACGGCGGAAAAGAAATATATTCTTATGTCCACGGCTATGAAAATCCCGTGCTTAAAACCTCAAGGACAAGGGCGCTGGTTTTTTCACAGGGAGCGGACGAGGCGCTTATTTATAATCTGCAGTCGCTTAAAGGTTCTGTAAAAACCGAGGAGCCGATAATAACCGCAAATATATCCGACTGCGGCGTTTACGCGCTGGTTACTGAGTCGGATTCCTATAAGTCGGTGGTCAGCGTTTATAATAAAAGCAACGAGAAGATTTACGAATGGTATTCCGCAGAGGATACGGTAAACTGTGTGGCTGTTTCCCCGAACGGAAAGAAAATAGCCGTCGCGGCTTTTAACGCATCGTCCGGCGAATACTCCTCAAGAATAAGCGTGCTTGAATTTGATTCCGCTACTCCGGTATTTACCGAAAGCTATGAGGGTACTCTTGTTTATAATATCGATACCTTTCATAATTCCGGCTTTTTCGTGCTTACCGAAAACGAAGTCAGATTTATAGAATGGTCTGATTACAGCGCATCCGGCTATAAAAACGATTATTCGGCGTCAATGTTCAGGACCGGCTCGGGAGGAGCGGCAGCCGTGTTCAGCCGTTCAAGCGACAGGACCGATAACCGAGTAGCCTTTTTTGACTCAAAGGGTAAGCTTAAATCCGAATTTGAATTTAAAGGCGTAATAAGTGATATTCAGGTTTCAGGCGGTCATATTTATTGTATAAGCGACACCGACGTTTATCTGCTTTCCGACGAGGGGGATGTGCTAAGGCGTGCGGAGTGCGGCTTCGGCGCGGTTCGGCTTTCGGTGCTCAGTTCAAACACGGTTGCTGTAATAACGGATAACCGTATTGATAAAATCAGCTTGGATCAACAATAATAAAAGAGGAGAGACAGTTATGGGTATAGTTCTTGATTTAATTGTTCTGGCAATAATTCTTTTTACGGTTTTTATGTCCGCACGGCGCGGCTTCGTAAAGGTTCTTATCGAGCTGGTCGGCTTTATCGCCGCTGTTTTCATTTCGTTTACAATAAGTACACCACTTGCTAACACTACATATGATAAAATAATAGAGCCGCCGATTGTATCTTCGGTAAGCGGAGTATCCGGCGAATCTGCCGCGCAGGCGGTAGACGAGGTGTGGGAGGCACTCCCGACCTTTGTAAAGAACAATATAGAAAAAATCGGTATTTCAAAAGAAAGCATTAACGAAAGTATAAACGGAAACATAAACGGCGGCGCGCAGAGCGCGGTGGCGGCGGCGTCTCAGGAGCTGATAAAGCCCGTGATAACGCCTGTGTTTGCCTCTATTTACTCTGTTATAAGCCTTATTATTTTGCTTGTCGCGGTCAAATTTCTTGCTAAATTTGTCAACAAGCTTTTCTCCTTCAGTCTTGTAGGTACGGCAAACCGTGTTTTGGGCGGTATTGTCGGGCTTCTGCAGGGCATAATAATCGCTACGGTGTTCTGCCTTGTTATTTCTATTATAGCGTCTTTCACGGATAAAGGCTTTCTTATATTTACCGATGAAGCAATGGAAAGCTCCTGGTTTTTTTCCCATCTTTCCGTTAATTTGCTTTAAAACGCTCCGCGGCCGCGCCGGAGCAGCCCCTGCGGCAATATTTTTAATGCGGCGGAATGGAGACCTGTATGAAACTTTGTTCAAAATGCAAAAAGCGTCCGGCGGTGGTTTTTCTTTCGGACGCCGCCAATCCCAACGCAGAGCCTAACGGGCTCTGCTTAGTCTGTGCCAAGGAGCTGGGAATAAAGCCGATAGACGATATGCTGAAAAAAATGAATATTTCCGACGAGGATATAGAGCAGATGAGCGATCAGTTTATGGACCTGATGTCCCTTGACGGTGACGGACCCGACGACGCTGAGCTTAACGACGAAACCTTCGACCTCGGCACCGCTCCGGCGATACCGATGCTTAACGGTATTTTCGGAAGCTTTGGGGGAAGGTCTGAGAAAGAAAAAAGGTCGGAGGCAAAAGAGGAAACGGATAAGGCGCCGAAGAAAAAGCGCCGCAGGTTTATGGAGCAGTACTGCACCAACCTTACCGACAAGGCGAAAGCCGGTCAGATAGACTCCGTGATAGGACGTGAGAAGGAGCTTTACCGTACAATTCAGATACTGTCCCGCAGAACAAAAAACAATCCCTGCCTTATAGGCGAGCCGGGAGTTGGCAAAACGGCGATAGTTGAGGGGCTTGCCCTTAAAATCGCGGGCGGCGACGCTCCGGCGAGGCTGCTCGATAAGGAAATATATCTTCTTGACCTTACCGGACTTGTGGCAGGAACACAGTTCAGGGGTCAGTTTGAAAGCCGCGTCAAGGGTCTTGTGGAGGAAGTGAAAAACGCGGGAAATATAATTCTCTTTATCGATGAGATTCATAATCTTGTCGGCGCGGGCGATTCGGCAGAGGGTTCAATGAACGCCGCGAATATCCTGAAGCCAGCTCTGTCAAGGGGTGAAATTCAGGTAATAGGAGCCACAACCTTTAAGGAGTACCGCAAGTATATAGAGAAGGACGCGGCTCTTGAGCGCCGTTTTCAGCCGATAACGGTTGAGGAGCCTTCGGTTGCAGAGGCGGAAAAGGTTCTGATGGGCGTTAAAAGCTATTATGAGGGCTTTCACGGGGTGGTGATACCCGACGGCGTCGTAAAAAAAGCGGTTTTGCTGTCCGAGCGCTATGTGACCGACCGTTATCTTCCCGACAAGGCGATAGATCTGCTTGACGAGGCATGCGCCTGCGCGAGCCTTGCCAATAAGGCTATCGACGAGCTTTATACTGCCAACAAGAAGATTGCGGAGTATTCGGTAGAGCTTGAAAATCTTGAAAATGAGATTGAAAATCCCGACTATGAAAAGCAGGCGATGGTCAAGTCCGAGCTTGAAAAATACAAAAATATCGCGGAGGGGCTTTATGAGCCAGCGTCGCACAATACGGTTACGGACGCGGATATAGCCAAGGTAATAGAGCTTTGGACCGGCATACCCGCATCAAAGGTGCAGGAAAGCGACCTTAAAAAGCTGGCGGGGCTTGAAGCCGCGCTTAATAAGCGGATAATCGGTCAGGAGGAGGCGACAAGGCTTGTCGCCTCGGCGGTAAAGCGGTCAAGGGTTCATACCAGCAATCTGCACCGTCCCGCCTCGTTTATTTTTGTGGGTCCCACCGGCGTGGGTAAAACCGCGCTTGTAAAGGTGCTGTCGGAGCAGCTTTTCGATACGCCCGAAACGCTTATTAGGCTTGATATGTCGGAATTTATGGAAAAGCACTCGGTATCGCGCATTATCGGCGCGCCTCCGGGATATGTCGGGTATGACGAGGCGGGTCAGCTTACCGAAAAGGTGCGGCGCAAGCCCTACTCGGTAGTGCTGTTTGATGAAATTGAAAAGGCGCATCCCGACGTACTGAACGTCCTTCTGCAGATTCTTGACGACGGCAGGATAACCGACGCGCAGGGCCGCACGGTGAATTTTGAAAACACAATAATAGTAATGACCTCCAATGCCGGAAGCGAAAAAAATGAAAATCTTCTGGGCTTCGGCAGGACACAGGCGGAGGCTTCGAGGGAAAAGGCGCTTAAAGCGCTTGAGGGCTTTCTTCGTCCGGAATTTATAGCGCGCGTCGATGAAATTGTCGTATTTTCGCCGCTGTCTCGCGAGTCACTCTGCAAAATCGCGGCGCTTATGCTTGACGAGCTTAAGGAATCACTTTCCGAAAGACTTATTGAGTTCCGCTATGACGAGAGCGTATGCGGCTATCTGGCAGACAAGTGCGGCGGCGGAAAGCGCGGCGCGAGAGAGCTGCGCAATATTATCCGCAGAGAAATAGAAAATAAAGCGGTGGATATTATTGTGGACAGCGGCGAGGGAAGTCTTAAAAGTCTTACCGCAACCGCCTCGGATTCAATAAATTTAACAGCTCAGTACGTTTAAAGTCAGTGTAAAAAATTACCCCCGGGTATTTCGGCATTTGCGCCGAAATACCCGGGGGTAATACTGTATTAAACGCCGTTTACCGTTTTAATAAAGCGTACATTCTCATATCCAGTACTTTTCCGTTTTTTACAGCATTGCTGCGCAGGGTTCCCTCGAACTGAAAGCCCGCTTTTTCCAAAACGCGGCAGGAGGCGGCATTGTATGCAAACGGCTCGGCAAAAATTCTTATTATATCGGTTTTGCTGAATATATGCCTGCATATTTGCTTTACTGCGCTCGAGGCATATCCTTTTCCCCAGTACGGCTCGCCTATATAATACCCTATTTCGGCGGTTCTGCGGTGAATATTGCCGCAGCGGAACGCTCCTATACTTCCGACAACTTTTTCCGCCGCCGTAACGGCGAACGCGAAGGTATCATTCTTATCCGCCGAAAGCATAGTAGCTATAAATTCCTCAGCATCGCTTACCGTATACGGATACGGTATTCCGTCGCGCAGGTTGTTTAATATGTTTTTATTGTTGATTATTTCACTTAGATCTTCTTTATCGCCGGTTTTCCATTCCCGCAGAACGCAATCCATACATATCACCTTAAAAACTATATGTTTTTCTTTTGATTTATTTTACACTCCTTTTTTTGGAATGTCAACTTTTATACATAATTCTATCCGTGGTTTTTACGGCGCCGTTTTTTGTTGACAATCGGCGCTTTTGGGGATAGAATAGTAACTGTGCTGAAACTTAAAGCAGGAGGAAAGATAAATGCCGGTTAAAATATCTCCGTCAATTCTTACGTCTGATTTTCTTGAGCTTAAGGCGGATATCCAAAGGCTTGAGGCTGCGGGCGCGGATATGCTCCATCTTGATGTTATGGACGGCGTATTTGTTCCGAACATCTCTTTCGGGGTACCGGTAATAAGCTCCGTAAAAAAGCATACGTCTCTTCCCTTGGATATTCATTTGATGATAGACCGCCCTCACAGATATATACGGCAGTTTGCCGAATATGCGGACTGGCTGGGATTTCATTATGAGGCGGGCAGCGACGTTGAGGAGACTCTGAAGAAAATAAAAAAAAGCGGCTGCAGAGCATGCCTTACAATAAAGCCCTGCACCGCGCCGGAGGAAATTTTCAGGTTTCTTCCGCTCTGCGATATGGTGCTCGTAATGTCGGTTGAGCCCGGCTTCGGCGGACAGAGCTTTTTGCCCTCCGCGCTGGACAAGCTTTCAGCCCTGCGGGACGAGGCGGCAAGGCGTTCGCTTGACATAGAGCTTGAGGTTGACGGCGGAATAAACGGCGAAACGGCGCCGCTTGCGGCAAAGTCCGGGGCGACAGTGCTTGTGGCCGGAAATTATATTTTCTCGGCGGATAATATGAGGGACAGGGTAAAGGAAATCAAAAGCCTTTAGAAAAAGCCCTTCCGATTTTTTCAACCGCGTTTTCCGCCGCAATAAGTTTTCCGTGCTCTTTTGTGTATTCGGCTTCGAGGGCGGAATCGCTTTGTCTGAGGCAGAATTCGTTCATGAAGAAAAAATCGCTGTCGGCGCGGGCGGAAATTATAAGACGGTAGCTTTCGGGCGTTTTATAAAGACTGCTCATTCCGTGGGAGCGGCGGCTTTTATAAAGGCGTACGACGCCTTTTATCATAGCGTCGGAATTTTCAAATTCAAAAATTCTCGGAATTTTTTCGCCCCTTTTGCGTGTATTCGGGGCGGACGATACGGTTATAACGCAGCCGGCGTTTTCTTTAGCCCTTATTTCCACAAGCAGCTCGCCGTCAAGCTCGTTACCGTATTCCGAAATACCCTCTTTAAGCAGCAGGCACATTGTGAGCCGGGCGTCTCCGGCAACCGTAAGAAGCTTTTCATAAGCGCCGAAAAAGGATATTACCTCGCTGTCGGTAAGCATTATTTGTATTTTCTTTCTGCCGATTTTGTATACCGTCATTGAAGCGCCTCCGGTAAAAACAAATTATTGATTAAAAAGCGCCGCCGCCGGACAAAATATATATGTAAATAAACGGCGGAACGGAGAGATATATTATGCGCAGAGAAAGCAGCAGTGCTAAAGCCGCCTTTTTTAAGGCAATGCTGTATACGGCGTCGGCGATAGCACTTTTGGTTATAGGATATTTTTCCGCCGGATATTTTTTCGGCTGACAAAGGAGACAGAATATGAGCTACAGCATTCTTAAAAGCGGTACCGATATCAGGGGAATAGCAAGCGATTTGGGCGGCGGCAAGGTAAATCTTACATCTGCCGCGGTTTACGATATAACCTCGGCGTTTGCGGTATGGTACATAAATAAGTATAAAAAAAATCCGTCGGAAATTAAAGCGGCGGTAGGCCGCGATTCAAGAATCACCGGTGAAGCTATAGCCGGAACGGTTATGCAGGCGCTTACCGATGCGGGTATAGCAGTGCTTGACTGCGGTCTTGCCTCAACGCCGGCAATGTTTATGACAACGGTTGATTTAGGGGTCGACGCTGCTGTCCAGATAACCGCGAGCCATCATCCGTTTGACCGAAACGGACTCAAATTTTTCACTGCCGACGGCGGACTTGATTCGGAGGATATTTCAGAGATAACCAAGCTTGCCGACCGCGGTGAAAAGATATCATCGGATAAATGCGGCGTTATAAAAACGGTCGATTATATGACCAAGTATGCCGCGCGCCTCAGAAAGCTTATATGTGACGGGGTAGGGAAAACCGAGGCTGAGCAGCCGCTTAAAGGATATAAGATAGTTGTTGACGCCGGCAACGGCGCGGGCGGCTTTTATGCGGGAGATGTTCTGGCACGGCTCGGAGCCGATATTTCGGGAAGTCAGTTTCTGGAGCCGGACGGCATGTTTCCGAATCATATACCAAATCCGGAAAACGAACAGGCAATGAGCAGTATATGCGAGGCGGTAAAGGCAAACAACGCCGATTTGGGAATAATTTTCGATACCGACGTTGACCGTGCGGGCTGTGTAGGGTCAGACGGCAGAGAAATAAACCGCAACCGGCTTATCGCATTGGCTGCTTATATAGTCTCGCAGGGCAGAAAAGGCTTTACCGTGGTGACCGATTCGGTTACCAGCGACGGGCTGAAAGCTTATATTGAAAACAGCTTGGGCGGCGTGCATTACCGTTACAAAAGGGGCTACAGAAATGTTATCAGCAAAGCCGAGGAGCTTTGCCGGGACGGCGCCGACTGTCCCCTTGCTATAGAAACGTCAGGTCATGCGGCGTTAAGGGAAAATTATTTTCTTGACGACGGCGCCTATCTTGCAACGAAGATTGTGATTGAGCTTGCGCGCGGAAGGAATATCGAAAAAATTCTTGAACCTCTTAAAATGCCTGCGGAGGAAATGGAATGCCGCTTCAATATACTGGTTCCCGATTTTAAGGAATACGGAAATATGGTTATAAACGAGCTTGAAAATTACGCTCAAACAAAGCCGGAGTATAAAATAGCGGACGATAACCGCGAGGGAATAAGAATTTCAACCGGCAGCGGCTTCTTTCTGCTGCGGATGAGCGTCCACGATCCGGTTATGCCTATGAATTTTGAAAGCAATGTACCCGGCGGCATAAAGCGTGATATCGAGGGACTCAAGGGATTTTTCAGCAGATTTGAAGGACTTGATACAAGCTCGCTTGAAATTTAACCTTTAATTCACAGGCGAGAGCTTAACTGGAAAAGTTTAGCTCTCGCCGTGTTGTGCTTACTCGTCTTCTTGCGCGCAGCCTGAGCAGCAGCCGCCGTTTTGAATGTCGCAGGGACGCGGCGGGAAGAAATCGTCGGTCGGAAACTTGATTTTTCTGAAAGCCTCGCAGGGCTGATCGGTTGAGCAGTCGCACTGCTTTTCGGGAATGCAGAAATCATAAACCGGTATGAGCATCTGAACATTTCTTATGAGCTGTACGATAGTGAAAAGCCCCAATGTGACGTAAACCGTCGGGTCGCCGTTGTGAAGATTGGTTACCACGTTGCCGCCGATGCAGTCGCATACGCTTTTGGGTATGCAGCGGACATTTTCGTAGCAGTCGTGTATTTCGCCGAGTCTCGCGGAAAGCGGAACGGGATCTACTGCCTGAACGACGCATTTCGGCATATTGGAAGTCCTGCGGGTCAGGCTGTCGCAGCCGCACTCTTCAGCTGTCGTCTGGCTTGTAAAAATTTTAACGTTGCCGTCGCTGCCGTAAAGAATCGCTTTCTTTGAGAAGGATGAGATTCCCTTTATGCATTGAGGACAGGAGTGGGGCGCGGTGTAAATGTCAAAGCTCAAAAGGAAGAAAAAGGTAAGATCACAGGAAAAATATCCCTTGTTGAAATTTACCGGCTCCACGTCAATGAAAACATTAAGTACCTCCGCCGAACGCAGACGGACACTGATAGCGTTGCAAAGCAGCGCCTGATCTTCGGGAAGGAAGAAGCAGCGCAGGTCTTCAAGACAATCACGGTCACAGCAGGAATCGTAAACTCTTCCGGCGTCTACGCATACGGCTTCCTTAAACGTAGCGTTTTCGGGCGGGCAGCCGTTTCTTAAATCTGCCATATATAAAGCCTCCTGTTTAATAATATTGAAGATATAAACTTCATTAACATAATATGATTAAGCTCAGAATAGGTGAAAAATTAAATTAAAAAACATAAACAAACGGCAAAATCCAAAATTCCGGATTTTGCCGTTTGTTGAACATGTTTAAATAAAAAGTAATCCTGCGGATTTACTGACATACGCAAAGATAAGTCCCACCGATAAAGCAAAGCTTTTTAAATGCTGAATAAGCCGCTGTGTCGGAAATACTTTACTTATTTACAGCTAACTTTTTTTTGCTGCGAATATAAAAAGCTTGCTTGCAATGTAATTCAGCACAATCACGATTATATTTACTGCAAGCTTAGTCGCTGTTCCGTTAAATTCAAGCCGGTCGACAAAGATATACATAAGCGCAGTTTCAATAATTCCGGTGCCAACGCGGCACAGCACAAAATTAACGGCTTCTTTAACGGCTTTTTTCGCGCGCCAGGATTTGCTTTCAAAAACAAAAAGCTTGTTTGTTACAAACGCAAATGCAACCGCCGCAACCCAGGCTATAACGGTGGAGGGGATATTGTCAATTTCAGTAATATCGTAACATATATAGTAGACGGTGACATTGACGGCGGTGGTGAGACCGCCGAAGAATACATAGGTAATTATCGATTTATATTTTTCAAACAAATCAGTAAGTGTTTTCATCTTCTTTTCCATTAAAATCCTTTGCTTTATAGATTTACTGTTTTCGTATAAAAATATACGTATCTTCGGATCTTCACCGGGGAGCTGCTCAATCGGCTATCAGATTAAGCGAGACGTCTAAGCCCTCCGATAAAAGAGTTGACTGAAAGTTTGACGCATAACTCATATCTTTAAATTCCTGCGGATAGATTAAAAATACCGCTGTCAGAAAAACTGTTTCAAATATCAGCATCGAAACTGCCGAAATCAAATATCGTTTGGCATTGGCGCGTCTGCCGAAATAAAAATTGTATATAAATGCGCAGAGTACAGCTGAGATATAAAGAAGTATAAATATGCTTTTAAAGAAGAAAAGCAAAGCACCTGTAAATCCCGATAATATAAGCGCAGGCTTTTTTCCGCAAAGTATTAAGGAGGCGCACAAAAAGCAAAGTGCGGCACTGGTCATCTCAGCCTGAAGCTGTATCAATGAGTTTACTGTGAAAAAGGAGAAAAATAAAACAAAAAAAGCTGAGCGCTTGACCTGTCTCTCCGCCGGAAGCAGATATGAGGAGAAAAAAAGAATCAGCATAATAAAAGCGGCGTAGAGTGCCTTAGCGTTAATTTTTATTTTTTGCTGTCTGTTATTTGTACTGCGGCTTTCTTCAGGTACGGCTTGACGTTTTTCATTATTATCCTTCGTAGACAATCAGCATGTTCAAAATTATATCATATATATAGTGAAAAGTCTATTTTAAGATTTTTACTGTTTGTAATGTTGACTAAATTGTATACTTGTTTGGGAATAATATGAAAAATATCAAGGGCAAATTGAATGTAAGCGTACCCGACACCAATGCTCCTTTCAGGCTTATGAAGGCGGAAACGGTGAAAAAATATTTAGGCAGGCTGCCGTCCGACTATAATCTTCCTAATATTATGATGACGGCATATTTTGCGTATTATAAAGAGAAGCTTTGCTTTAAAGAGATTACCTTTAAGCCGAGACAGGCGGGGGCAACTCGGTTAATATTCCTAAAATAGTTAAAATCGGCTGGAAGGCGCTTGGCGATTTCAGAAGACTTAAAAAAGGAATGAAGTGATTTTACAGGCATAAAATATTTTTTCCGGTGTTGTCTGTTATGCCGCCGTGTCATCCGCCGGTAAGGACAACTTTTTATAATCCGTATTTTATAAAGGAATTAAAAAATCAACGGTCCGTACTAATAGGTACGAACCGTTTTTAGTTATATATTAATAAGTGCTTACCGCTGAACTCTGCCGCTTCCGTCGCCGCCGGCAAGGTTTTTGACCTCGTTTACGCCGACAAGATTATAGTCTCCCTCGACCGTATGCTTAAGGCAGCTTGCCGCAACAGCGAACTCAATGGTTTGCTGTGCGGAAAAGCCTGACAGCATCGCGTATATAAGTCCTCCGCCGAAGCTGTCCCCTCCGCCGACGCGGTCGACAATATGTATGCGGTACTGTCTGCTGAAATAATAATCGTTTCCGTCGTAAAGCATAGCCGCCCAGTCGTTGTCGTTTGCCGAAATTGAGCCGCGCAGAGTAATAGCTACATGTGAAAATCCGAAGCGTTCTTTAAGCTGCTTTGCGACGTCTTTATAGCCTTCGTGATCCACTTTTCCCTTTGTTACGTCGGTGTTTGCGGCCTTAATTCCGAAAACATCGGCGGCATCCTCCTCGTTGGCAATGCATACGTCGACATATTCCATGAGCCTGCCCATTACCTCTCCGGCTTTTTCTCTTGTCCAAAGCTTTTTGCGGTAATTAAGGTCGCAGCTTATTTTTACGCCCTGCTTTTTGGCAGCTTTTACCGCCTCAAGGCAAATATCCGCCACATTGTCGCCCAGCGCCGGTGTAATGCCGGTAAAGTGGAACCAGTCGGCTTCCTTGAAAATTTCCTCCCAGTTGAAATCGGACGGCTGAGCCTCCGCAATAGCTGAATGCGCGCGGTCATATATTACCTTGGACGGGCGCTGGGAGGCTCCTTTTTCTAGAAAATATATGCCTACGCGGTCGCCGCCGCGGGTGATTTTTGATGTGTCGACCCCGTATTTGCGGAGCGAGTTTACTGCCATCTGACCTATTTCATGCTCGGGCAGCTTGGTTACAAACGCTGCGTCCGCACCGTAATTCGCAAGGGAAACGGCAACGTTTGCCTCGCCGCCTCCGAAGGTTGCGCCGAAGCTGTCCGCCTGAAGAAAGCGGTAATATCCCTCGGGCGCTAATCTTAACATTACCTCACCGAATGTAATAACTCTCATTGCTTTCTTACCTCCTTAAGAAGCGCTGCCGCCTCAGCAGTCAGCTTTTCTATTTCATCAAATTTTCCCTCTGCGATTTTGTCCGACGGCACCATCCAGCTTCCGCCGCAGGCAAATACCGCCTTGCAGCTTAAATAATCGGCAAGATTTGATACGTTTATTCCGCCGGTGGGCATAAAGCGTATGCCGGTGTACGGAGCCGCCAGGGCTTTAATCATTTTGACGCCGCCCGCCGCCTCGGCAGGGAAAAACTTCAGGTACGAAAGCCCGAGGGACATTGCCTGTTCTATTTCGCTGGGCGTGCAGATTCCCGGAATTACCGGATAGCCCTTGTCAATACAGTGCTTAACGACTGTCGGATTAAGTCCCGGACTTACTATGAATTTGGCGCCTGCCGCCATTGCCTTGTCCGCCTGTTTCGGAGTGAGCACTGTGCCGGCGGCGATAAGCATATCCGGATATTTTCCGGCTATCAGTCTTATTGCTTCCTCCGCGGCGTCGGTGCGGAAGGTTATCTCTGCGCAGTTCATTCCGCCGTTTCTGAGCGCTGCCGCTAAATTTACGGCGTCGCCGGCGTTATCGATTTTTACGACTGGAACAACGCCTGCGGAGGATATTTCCTTTATCAGCTTTTCCATACATTTTCTCTCCTTGTTTCGTATTGTGAAACAATGTTCCGTATTATGTATTTATTTTACCACATACGCTTAATTTGTCAAGCGGTATTTGCATATCGGGAAAAAATATGTTAAAATTTTTTATTATAGAAACCTGCCAATAAAAGTCAAGAGTAAATTTCGAGCAAAAAAATTTTTGTTGGTAGAGAAATTTAGGCACGACGAAAAAACGGAGAGTGAGAGTTTTTTTTGAAACTCTCCGCTTGAAAGTCTCG
>CALWUZ010000066.1 GCA_944384845.1 uncultured Clostridia bacterium | reverse complement strand
TGAGTACGCTCAGCTTGAGGGCGAGGCGCACATCATAGGAATGGACACCAATCTTGAAATATGGAATACCGAGCTCTGGAACGAGGAAAACGCGAAGTACACTCCAGAATCCATTGCCGATATTATGGAAGAGCTTAATTTCTGATGGAATTTTCGCACAGACCGGTGCTGCTTGAAGAGACGATAGCGGCGCTTGATATAAAGCCGGACGGCATTTATGTCGACGGTACCGCCGGCGGTGCGGGACACTCGTCGGAAATAGCAAAAAGACTGAAAAACGGATTTCTGTACGCGCTTGACCGTGACCCGGACGCGGTTGAAACCGCAAAAGAAAGGCTTAAGGGCTATCCCGCAAAGGTTGTACTTGCCAATTTCCGCGATATGGACAGAGTTTTAAGCTCAGAGGGAATAGACGGTGCGGACGGAATACTTCTTGACCTCGGAGTTTCCTCTTATCAGCTTGACAGCGCCGAACGCGGTTTTTCCTACCGCAAGGACGCTCCGCTTGATATGCGTATGAGCAAAAGCGGATTATCCGCCGCGGATATTGTCAATACTTATTCCGCGGAGCAGCTTGCCGATATTTTCAAGAAATACGGAGAGGAAAAATTCGCTTACAGAATTGCGGAAAAAATTGCCGCCGAGCGCGAAAAATCACCGATAGAGTCAACCGTGCAGTTAGCCGATATTATCGCCGCATCGGTTCCCGCCTCCGCAAGGAGGTACGGTCACCCCGCGAGAAAATGCTTTCAGGCTTTGAGAATCGCGGTGAACAGCGAGCTTGACAGTCTTTCCGAGGCGCTTGACAAAGCCTTCGGACTTTTAAATAAGAACGGAAGGCTTGCTGTAATAACCTTTCATTCTCTTGAGGACAGAATGGTAAAGCTCAAATTCAGGGAATTATGCACGGGATGTATTTGCCCGCCTGATCTGCCGGTCTGCGTTTGCGGAAGAACTCCCGCCGGCAGGCTTGCCTTTAAAAAGCCGGCTGAGCCGACCGGAAAGGAAAAAGAGGAAAATCCTCGCAGCCGGAGCGCGAGGCTTCGGGTGATAATTAAAAATTAACGGAGCTTTTACAAGGAGAAAAGACTATGAATAATATGAAGTATTACAACGACAGTCTGGCCTATGATTTCGAAATGTTCATGCCTAAAACCGCCGAGAAGGAAAAGAGCCGCGATAATATTGTTGTAATGCCGAAAGCTCAGGAACGCAGCAAAAGACGGCGCAGAGCGGCGGCGAAAAGCCTTGCTTCACCGGTGCTGCTTATTATGACGGCGGCATTTATATTAGCGGGGCTTTGCGGTAATATAGCGCTGAGGCTTAAAATAAACGAGGTTAATTCGGAAATAAACGAGGTCAGGACGGCTATCACCGAGCTTGACAGCGAAAAGACAAGCCTTGAGGTTGAGATGCAGCGCAGGATTTCATATGCCAATTTGGAGCTCGAGGCTATGCAGCTCGGAATGCGCAAAATGGAAAAGGACGACGTCACATATATCAGAGTAAACGATACGGACAAGGCCGTTACTTCGGACGGAAGCGTTGTGAGCGCCGAGTAATAAGGTACAAGTATCGGCAATATAATTATCATTGTAGCGGGATAGCTCCCGCTCGGTGAAGGGGGATACGAGAGTTGGTTATTCGACTCTCGTATTCGGATAGTTAGGGATAAATCGCCTGAAAGGAGCATAAGCTGTGCTTATAAAACCCGGAAAAACAATGGTTACGAGATCGATAGTCGTTATGACGGCGCTTATACTTGCGCTGTCGTTGGTTTCGGGAGCCAGCCTTGTAAACATAATGATAATAAAAGGCGAGGAATATCAGAGCGAAGCTTCCGAGCAGCAGCTTTACGACAGCCTCGTTACGGCTCCCCGCGGAGATATTTATGACCGCAATATGCAGCTGTTAGCCACCAGCTCGCCTGCGTGGACGGTTTACATAACGCCTAACGGAATAAGGAAGCTCAAGGACGCCGACCAAGCCGAGCGTGTGAAAACGGCCATAGCGGAGGGTCTTTCAGAAATACTGGAGCTTGATTACGAGACGGTATACGGCTATACCGAGAAAAACACATATTATGTTATCGTCAAGAAAAAAGTGGAAAAATCGGTTGCCGACGAGGTTCGTCAATTTATACTTGACAACGAGGAGCTTGAGCTTGTAAAATACATCGGACTTGACGAAACTACAAAAAGATATTATCCGAATGAAAATTTGGCTTCGGTGGTGCTGGGCTTTGTCGGCTCTGACGATCAGGGGCTTTCCGGAATAGAAAGCTACTATGACAACGACCTTACCGGAATTGCAGGGCGCGTGGTGGCGGCTAAAAACGCCGCCGGTACGGATATGCCTTTTTCTTACGAAAAGGTGGAGGAGGCTACAAAGGGCAAATCGCTGGTGCTGACGCTTGATTCATACGTCCAGTATACCGCTGAAAAATATCTTGAGGCCGCGATTGAAGAAAATCAGATTGCCGAGCGCGGCGCTGCGGTCGTGATGAACGTAAATACCGGCGCCATAATAGCAATGGCGGTCAAGGGTGATTTTAACCCGAACGACCCGTTTACGCTGTCGGCAGAGGATCAGAGCAAGGTGGACGCCGCCGGAACCGAAGAGGCAAAGGATGAGCTCAGAAACGAGCTGCTCAACCGTCAGTGGCGTAACAAGGCGGTATCCGACACATATGAGCCGGGCTCGGTTTTCAAGGTCGTAACGGCTTCCATTGCTCTTGAGGAAAATCTTGTCAACAAAAACAGCAGCTTCTTCTGCAGCGGCGCAATGACCGTGGCGGGGCAGAACTATCATTGTCATAAAGCCGGCGGACACGGCTCCCAGAACCTTCTGCAGGCTATTTCAAATTCCTGCAACCCCGCGTTTATTACAATCGGACAGTTCATCGGAGTGCCTACCTTTTCAAAATACTTCAAGGCCTTCGGGCTTACCGAAAAAACCGGAATCGACCTTCCGGGCGAGGCGACCTCCACCTACCACAAGGAGGAGAATATGGGACCCGTGGAGCTAGCGTCCTCTTCCTTCGGTCAGACCTTCAATATCACGCCGATGCAGCTTATGTGTGCGGTTGCGGCTTCTGTAAACGGTGGATACCTCGTTCAGCCGCATATGGTGGAGAAAAAGCTTGACGCGGACGGAAAGGTAGTGGAGACGGCTTCGACTTCGTATAAGCGTCAGGTTATTTCCGAAACGACTTCGGCTACTATGCGGGAGCTTTTGCAGTTTGTGGCGGAAAACGGAGCCAAAAACGCGCTTGTTCCGGGCTATAATATCGGCGCTAAAACCGGCACCTCCCAGAAGGTATCCAAAATACTTGAGACTGGCGACAGCTACCTCTATATCGGTTCGTGCGTCAGCATTGCTCCGATTGAAAATCCGGAAATTGCCGTGTTTGTAATGCTTGACGAGCCTAAGGGCGATAAATATTACGGCGGCACGATTTCCGCTCCGGTAAATTCACAGATAATGAAGGACGTTCTGCCGTATCTCGGCTACGAGCCGAGCTATACCGAGGAGGAGCTTGAGGCGCTGTCCATTACGGTTCCGAACACGGTGGGAACTGGCATTGAGGACGCAAAAAACAAGATTACCTCGGCAAAGCTTGAATACAGGGTTGTAGGAAGCGGAGACACGGTGCTCCGTCAGCTTCCCGAAGACGGAACAAAGGTTATTTCCGGAGGAATGGTGATACTGTACACAGAGGAGGGTGACACCGAAAAGGCGACGGTTCCGAATCTTGTAGGCTTAAGCGTTACCGATGTAAACGCCGCCGCTTCCGCCGCTGGGCTCAATGTGGAGTTCTCCGGCAATACGACGATGGGCGGTCTTAAATCATACGCTCAGAGCATTGAAGAAGGTCAGACGGTGGAAAAGGGCACCGTGATAACGGTTTATTTCAGGGAAGACAGCGCGGCTGACGGATAACAGTGCCGCGGAACAGAGGGAGAAAAAATGAAGCTGAAAAATTTGATTGAATGCTCCGGTAAGCTTGCCGAAACCGAAATTGCCGGAATTACCTGCGATTCGAGACAGGTCAAACCGGGCTTTGCGTTTGTCTGCATAAACGGCACAAGCTCCGACGGTCATAATTTTGCCGCGCAGGCGCTCGAGGCAGGAGCCGCGGCGGTAATTGCCGAACGTGATCTGGGGATTGATACGCAGATAATCGTTGAAAACACCCGCGCGGCATACGCGGATATGTGCGCCGAATGGTTCGGCAATCCTGCGAAAAGCCTTAAGCTTCTGGGAGTTACCGGCACCAACGGAAAAACCACGGTCACCTATATGCTTAAAAAAATTCTTGAAAAGGCGGGCTACAAGGTCGGTCTTATCGGAACTATACAAAACATGATAGGCGACGAGCAGATTGCGGCGCACAATACCACTCCCAACGCGTATGAGCTTAATTCGCTTTTTGCGCTTATGAAAGCCAAGGGCTGCGCATATGTTATAATGGAGGTGTCGTCGCACGCGCTCGATCAGTCGCGGGTTTACAGGCTTGATTTTGAAGCGGCGATGTTCACCAATCTCACGCAGGACCATCTGGATTACCATATTACAATGGATAATTATCTTGAAGCAAAGAAAAAGCTTTTTAGGATGTGCAGAACCGCTGTTGTCAACAGCGACGACGATTACGCCGAAAAGCTTATGAGCGGTCTTGACTGCCGGGTTGTGACATATTCCACCGGAAATGATTCCACATACAGCGCCAAGGGCGTAAAGTACCGCCCCGAAAGCGTGGAATATGAGCTTGTAAGCGACGCCGGGATAGGTCATATAAAGGTGAATACCGGCGGCCGTTTTTCGGTTTATAATTCGCTGTGCGCCGTTTCCTGCGCGGTGGAGATAGGAATACCGTTTTCCGCCGCCGCCGCGGCGCTTTCGGAAATGAGCGGCGTAAAGGGCAGGGCGGAGGTAGTGCCTACCGGAAGGGATTTTACCGTTATTATAGATTACGCTCACACGCCGGACGGTCTTAAAAATATACTTTCGACCTTCCGTGAATGCAGAAAAAACCGGCTGATAGCGGTTTTCGGCTGCGGGGGCGACAGGGATAAAACCAAGAGACCGGTTATGGGAAATATTGCCGAAAGATTTGCCGATTATGTGATAGTCACAAGCGATAATCCCCGCACCGAGGACCCCTCGCAGATAATAAAGGATATACTCGCAGGAATGAAAAATTCAGCCGTGCCGGTTAAAGTTATAGAAAACAGGGCTGAAGCCATAAAATTTGCTGTTTCAATCGCGCAGAAAGATGATATAATAGTACTTGCCGGAAAGGGACACGAGACATATCAGATATTAAAATCCGGCACTATTCATCTTGACGAGCGCGAAATAGTAGCGGAAGCGCTTAAGGAATTATCCTGAATATCCGCGGAAACTTAAGAGAAGGAGAGAAAAAATGAAAGACCTGACGCCGGTAATAGCGGCGGCGGTTGCGTTTGCGGTGACCGCCGGACTCGGATATATTGTTATTCCGTATTTAAAACGCCTTAAATTCGGGCAGACTATATTAGACATAGGACCAAAATGGCATAAGGGCAAGCAGGGCACCCCGACAATGGGAGGAGTTATGATAATCGGCGGAGTTGTTTTGTCCGTCGCAGTGGCTTTTGCGTATTCTTCCGCAACAGACGGACGTTTTGCCGCGGAAATGGCGAATCCCTACCGGCTGTCCGTTTTTCTGTCCGGTATTATTATGGCGCTCTGTATGTCTGCCATAGGATTTATGGACGATTATATCAAGGTGGTAAAAAAACGCAATCTGGGTCTTACCGCGCGGCAGAAGACCTTTCTTCAGCTGCTTGTCGCGGCGGCGTATCTTGCGACGCTGTGCATATCCGGAATGAAAACCACAATAATACCTTTTATCGGAGAGATTGAAGTAACGCATGGCTGGGGGCTTCTGTTCTGGCCGGTGGCGCTTATGTTCATTTACGGCTTTACGAACGCGGTAAATCTTACCGACGGAATCGACGGGCTTGCAAGCGCAGTGACGCTTGTGGTGGCATGCTCTTTCATGCTGGCATCCGGATTTCTTTACAATATGGGAATAAATGTGATGTCGGCGGCGCTTGCCGGCGCCTGTGTGGGATTTATAGTCTGGAACGCCAAGCCCGCAAAGGTATTTATGGGAGATACCGGTTCAATGTTTTTAGGCGGTATGGTGGTGGCGGTTTCGTTCGGCACGGGAAGACCCGTTCTGCTGATTTTTGCGGGAATAACCTATTTTTTGGAAGCACTTTCCGATATTATTCAGGTCGCCTATTACAAGAGGACTAAAAAACGTATTTTTAAGATGGCGCCGCTTCATCATCATTTTGAAATGTGCGGCTGGTCAGAGGAGAAAATTGTCCTCGTTTTTTCCTTTGTGACCGTTATAGGCTGCTTTATAGCCCTTCTGCCGCTGATTTTCAACTGGTAACAGATTTTGGAGGAGACAAGAATGACCAAGCCGAAAAGGAAAAAAAGCGAATATGTTTCGGGAAAGCTTGACATAACCTTTTTATCCTTTGTTCTTATTTTGCTTACAATAGGGCTTGTCATGCTGTTTTC
>CALWUZ010000065.1 GCA_944384845.1 uncultured Clostridia bacterium | reverse complement strand
GCAAACTGAGAAAAAACGTCGGCAATCATTGTGTTGAGCATAACGTTGGTATCGGATATGGAAGACGCGGAGCCTAACATTCTGAACTCAAACTTATTTCCGGTGAAGGCAAACGGAGAGGTGCGGTTGCGGTCGGTATTATCTCTTCCGAAAAGCGGGATAATATCGGCGCCGACCGTCATTTTCGTGCGCTTCGCGGCGTCGTGATGCATTCCGTTTTCTATCGAGTCAAGCAATTCAGTGAGATCGTCACCCAAAAACATAGAAATTATCGCCGGAGGCGCTTCGTTCGCGCCGAGCCTGTGGTCGTTTCCGGCTGTTGCTACCGATATGCGCAGCAGATCCTGATGCTCGTCCACAGCCTTTATCACTGCGGCAAGGGTCAGCAGGAAAAGCGGATTGTCTCCCGGATTTTTACCCGGACTTAAAAGGTTTATACCGGTATCGGTCGAAAGCGACCAGTTGTTATGCTTGCCGCTCCCGTTCACACCGTCAAAAGGCTTTTCATGCAGAAGACATACCAGACCATGCCGCAGGGCGGTTTTTTTCATAATTTCCATAGTGAGCTGGTTATGATCGGCGGCAATATTGGTGGTAGTGTAAATCGGAGCAAGCTCGTGCTGAGACGGCGCCACCTCGTTATGCTCGGTTTTCGCCAGCACGCCGAGCTTCCAAAGCTCGGTATCAAGCTCGCGCATAAAGGCGGAAACCCTGGGCTTTAAAACGCCGAAATAATGGTCGTCCATCTCCTGACCCTTCGGGGGCATGGCGCCGATAAGCGTTCTGCCGCAGTAAATAAGATCGGGGCGTTTATCGTACACGGTCTTATCCACAAGAAAATATTCCTGCTCCGGACCGACCGTTGTGTTTACCCGCTTTACATCGTCCATACCGAAAAGGCGGACTATTCTGAGCGCCTGCCTGTTTATGGCGTCCATACTGCGAAGCAGCGGCGTCTTCTGGTCAAGCGCCTCGCCGCAGTAGGAGCAGAAAGCGGTGGGTATGCAAAGCGTGTCGTCCTTTACAAAGGCGTACGAGCTTGGATCCCATGCGGTATAGCCTCTCGCCTCAAAGGTCGCGCGCAGACCGCCCGACGGAAATGAGGAAGCGTCAGGCTCGCCCTTTATAAGCTCCTTGCCCGAAAATTCCATAATTATATGACCGTCGCCGGTCGGAGAAATAAAGCTGTCGTGCTTTTCCGCCGTGATTCCGGTAAGCGGCTGGAACCAATGGGTGTAGTGCGTGGCTCCCTTTTCTATAGCCCAGTCCTTCATAGCGGAAGCTACGGTGTCCGCTATGCTGCTGTCTATACCCTTTCCCTCTTTTATGGCGCTTTTCAAAATTTTATATGTATCCTTCGGAAGGCGTTCTACCATAACCGAATCGTTAAAAACATTACAGCCGAAAATTTCACTGACCTTATCCAAAAACGTTACCCCCGTTCATTTAATAAATATAGTATATCCGTAACAGTTTGATTTGTCAATTAACATTATGCGGCTTGCAGAAAACTAAAAATACAATATTTTAAATGAGCCGTACATTTGGACGAGAACATAAAAAGCGGCTTTTCGCCGCTTCCTGCCGTCTCAGTTTATTATAGCTCCGTTTGCGCAGAGCCCTTCTATATATAAATGCCAGTTATAGCAGTCAGGAATTGTAATATCGGTTTCGCTGTTTTCCACAACATACTGAAAAACCTCGCTGTCAATTCCCTCTTCAGCTATCTTCTTAAAAAGCGCCGGAAAAATTTTTCTCTTCTCTTCCTCGGCGTCAACGGTGCGGCTTAAAAGGTCGGCTATCTGGACACCTGTATACCTAAGCGTCGTTCCGCTGTCCGACAGCTCAATGCCGCCGGCGTAATCAACTATCGCCCCTATCAGGGAATAATCGGATTTTACGCTGAAGTCTATCGGATAGCCGTAAATTTCACTGCCGTATTCTTCTCCGGGAGGAAATATGACGGAGAGCTTTTCGTTTTCAAAGTCAAGATATATAAAAGTCAAATCGCCGCATATTTCAAATATTATGCCCTTGTTTTCCGGCACCGGAAAGGTATACGGCACGCTGGAAACATTTTTTTCCGCCGGTGCAAAGCTTTTTCTGAGATAAAAATATCCTCCGCTCACAAACAGCGCGCAGCATATAACGCACACTCCGCCGAATTTTATTATACCGGAAATTTTTTTCTTCAACGCAATCACCCAAAGCTATTATGGGCAGACACACAAAAAAACATTCATCTGACGAAAAAAAGCGCCGCGCCGGGCGCGGTGCTTTAAAATCATTTTATTTTTTCGATTAACGGCGCTATTGCTTTTGCATATTCCCCGCCTATAAAGCGCGCGCCGGTTTGAGTGGGATGAACGCCGTCAGCCGCAAAATCGGTGGGATTTTTACCGATAAACACCGCGTTCAGCAGCCCGTCGGTCGGAAGATAAGCGTCGGCAAATTCTCTCGCGAGCTTTCGGATAATGAGAATTTTCGGAGTTAAATCCTCCCAGAAAAACTCCTTATCTTCAACCGGAATTAAAAACGGCTCAAGCATAAATATTTTCGCTCCGGTTTTTTCCTTTATCGCCGCAAGAACGGTACGGTAATTATTTTCAAATACCGAGTTGTCTATCCATGAGCGGTCCGCAGCATGATGCCATACGTCGTTTATTCCTATAAGTATCGAGACTATATCGGGCTTAATGTCGATAAAATCACTCTGAAGCCTTGCCAAAAGGTCCTTTGTCTGATTGCCGCTGATTCCGAGATTCACAAATTCAAGCGCGGTATCGGGAAATGCTGCTTTAATATTTTCAGCCGCATATTTCGGGTATCCGTTTCCCAGACTGTGAATATCAGAATAATCTCTCCCCGCGTCGGTAATACTGTCTCCCTGAAAAAGAATTTTCATTTGTCTCCACCCTTTGATTTTTATTGTTTGAAGCTGCCGCTTCAGCGATTTTCAAGTTTCTTTAAATAATTGATGCAGATTTCAGCCTCGGTAATGCCGTCAGGCTCGCAGGTTTCGCTCTCCACAATCAAGGGTATGCCATTATTTAAAGCGTAACCGTAAATCTCTTCAAGCGGGGCGCAGCCCTTTCCCAGCGGATAGCCTCTGCCGTCTGCTGTTCCGTCCTTAATATGGATAAATTCAAGCCTGTCTTTAACGCGGTCGAGCAGCATTATCGGATTATGCATTCCGACAAACGCCCAGTATGTATCGACTTCAAATGTAAGCTCGGTTCTGTATAAAAGCTGTTCAAATATAACCGAGCCGTCGGCGTTGGGTATAAATTCATGTGCATGGTTATGATATGAAAGTTTTATTCCGTCAGCCTCAAGCCTCTTTTTAAGCGCGTTTGCCGATTCGACAAAACCGTCGAGCTTTTCCTGCGATGAAAGGTCGTATCCCGGAATGATATAATTGCGGTTGCCGATCGCCTTGTGAAAAGCGACGGTTTCCTCATATTTATCTGCAAGATCATTAAAGGAAGAATGAGTTCCGGACAGCCTGAGACCGCTGCGGCTAAGCATATCGTTTATCTCATCCGCCGTGCGACCGAAAAACCCGGCAAATTCAACGGATTTATAGCCGAGCCGGGCGGCGCTGAAAACCGCCTCTTCAAGATTTTTCTCCGCAATATCCCTTATACTGTAAAGCTGAAGACCGTAATCCATAGTACTACCCCCCTGATTAAAGCGTTTTAATTTCAAGCGATTCAATTATAACGTCATCGCACGGAACATCGTTTTCGGTTTTCACCGCGGCGATACAGTCTACCACGTCCATTCCCTCAAACACCTGACCGAACACGGTGTGGCGGAAATCAAGCCAAGGGGTTCCGCCGAGCTTTTCATACGCCTCTATAATCTCCGCAGGAAAGCCGCTGTCAGTAAGCTGCTTCATCTGATCTATCATACCCTCCGGAGTATCGCCCGCCTGAACTATAAAAAACTGGCTTCCGTTGGTGTTCGGACCGGAATTTGCCATTGAAAGCGCGCCGCGTATGTTATGAAGAACCGGGTCAAACTCGTCCTCAAAGCTGCCGCCCCAGACAGATTCTCCTCCTGTTCCGTTTCCGAGAGGATCGCCGCCCTGAATCATAAAATCCTTTATCACACGGTGAAATTTAAGCCCGTTGTAATATCCGTTTTCAGCGTGAGTAATAAAGTTTTTAACCGCTTTCGGTGCGCGTTTGCCGAAAAGCTTTATTTTTATATCGCCCAAATTCGTATGCATTACGGCGACCGTATCGCCCTGCTCAGGTAACTTAAGCTGCTCAGCTTCCATCATAAATTCTCCTTAAACTCTTTATTTATCGGCCGCAGACC
>CALWUZ010000064.1 GCA_944384845.1 uncultured Clostridia bacterium | reverse complement strand
TGATGATGAGATAAATGAAATGCTTAAAATAGAAAAACTATTAAATACCTGCGATTCAACAGATAAGATTATTATAAACGGACTTTTGAATAAGCAATCATATGAAAATATCAGCAGAAAGTGTTTTTTGACCGAAAACGCAATTAAATACCGTATTAAAAAGCTGCTGACAGATTGCCGCATATCTGATAAATCGTCTCTTTTAAAAATGCTTAAAAAATATTTTCCGAATCCGGAAATACTCTAAATAGCCGTTTTTAAGCATATTTTCAGCATAGGTCTTTCACTTTAAAACAAAATCCATAATTTTTAAATATTAAGGCCCAAAGATTTTCATTGTTTAAGGAACAGCTCTCTTCAATAAGTGCATTTGCCCTGCCATCTTCTCCCATAAAATCCGCGATAAGGGCGTTCAGATAGCAATGTGAAGCGCGGCGCAGACGCTTTGGGTCATCGGTGAAAGAAATGAAGAAAGGCGTTGTGCCGAAAAATCCATTATCCCGAACTTTATCAATACCGCTCCACTCGCGGCGGTATTTTGTGATCAGCCGCTGTGCCTTAATCTTCTCGCCTAAATGACGCCATGCGCACGCCTGATAATAGGGCAGTTCCTTAAGGTACATATTGCTGAAATACTCGATTCCTATATTCGCAATATAGGAGAAAATTTCGTCTGACTGAGCTTTTTTGCCGAGCTTTTCAAGACAAACCGCCTCAAAAAATTTAAGCGGCACTAACTTGCAATGATTCCATATGCCCGCTCCAAGGGACTGCGGAAGTATCTGACCTTTGCGGAAGATTTCAAGCGCGGTTTCGACATCACCGTTTCGGAGCGCATTTCTGCCGATTATAATGTGGGCGAAAAGGTACTGGTCGGCAATCGCGTGTTCCCCGCCCTCACAGGGAACAAAGCTGTGGGACATAAGTGTTTCAATCGCCTTTTCTGGCTGCAAAGCCTGATTGTACGCCTTCGCAAGCTCGGTAAAGCAGTCGTCACGGGTAATTTTACGAGTGGTTAAAAACTCAATTTTTTCGCCCGGATTTATTCCAAGCTTATCCATTAAAACAACGGTTTCGTAAACTAACTGCTCACTGTCGGGTAAAAGCTCCATCGCTTTTTTCATAAGCTCTAAAGACTTATCCTTACGGTTTAAATGGCTGAAATAAGCGACTGCGAGGTTTCTTGCCGAAATGCCGTCGTCACATTCCTCCCAAAGCGCCGCCGCTTTTTCGTAATGCCGTTTATTGTAAAGCAAACAGCCGAGCAGCAGCTTTGCTTTGTTGTCCCCCGCTTTTGCGATTACGTCCTCTAAAATCCGCATTTCCTCCTTGCGTGAGGGAAAGGTAGCGCCAATTTCTGTCTCCGTGCCTTTTTTATATTCACCCGCTCCGTCTTCACCGCAAAGATATTTATAATATCCAAGCGCATAGAAAAGCATAGGCTGTGCTGATTCTGGTTTAGCTTTTAAAAGACCGCTAAGCAGTTTTATATTTTCACGGCAAAGCCCCATAGTATCAAAATCAAAGGCTATGTCAAGGCATATTTCAAGCGGATTGCTGTCCATTATGCCGTAAAAATCTTCACTTCCCGCCAGATAGCGCATATAATGGTCGAGCGGGTCGGCGGTCAATTCCTCGTCAATCATTTCTACTGTGTCAAGCTTCAAGGCGCGTGCCGCAATTACCTTTGCTGCCTTTGCAAGCGAATTGTTTCTGCCGTAATCAAGCGCAGTTTCGGCGTGTTTTAAAGCCGCCTCGTAATCCTTATTGCGTATGTCAAGCATAGCAATTCTTGTCATTGCCTTACCTACGCTGTCCGCCGCCCATGCTGCTTTATAATAATAGTCGTATGCCTTTTTGTTTTCACTTAAAGCCTCAAGAATCTGCGCATAAACATAATAAACCTCGCCGCTTTGTACCCTTTCATTAAAGAGACATACATTTTTTATCGCCCGCTCGGCATACTCCCTTGCGCTTTTAAAGGCATATCTGCCGTATTCGTATTTCGCCATAGCGATAAGCGACGGAATATGATTAATGTCGCGCTTTAAAGCTTCTTTAAAGTAACTGTCAGGCTGAACGGCGGGGTCTCGGTACTGGGCGACGTGAACGCCCGCCAAATAAAGTTCCTGCACGCTGTTCATCTCGACAGCAATCGGCATATCCTCAATTACATCGGGCATATTAAATTTATCAAAATTCTTTTCCTCGTAAGCCGCCAAGGTCTTGCCGCCGGCCTTTACGGTTATAGTTACATATTCGGGCAAATCACCTGTTTTTAACTTTATACAGCTTTCAGGCGAAAGATCACACACCTTTTCGGAAATTGTTTTACCGTTATCAGCAAGCATAATTTCGATATTTTTATAAGCTTTGGTCGATTGAATGAGCAGAGCACCCTTTTCGCGGTCAATCCGAAAGGCAACTTCAAGATTTGCAAAAGTTGGCGTTCCGATTTTAGAAATAGGATACCAGTACTGTGAAAACTCCTTGGTTTCATACGGCTCAAGCCACGAAAAATTCGGCTGATTGTCAGAATATGAGCCCGCCATAAGCTCGGCATACTGTCCGTCAGTATCGGTAAGTGCATTTTCCCACGACTGTGCTAACTGGCAATAGCCCCAGGTAAACATCTTTTTACCCGGCGACAAATGATGGTCGCCTATATGTACTACTCCGCACTGCTTAGCGTGGTCGTAACCGCCAAAAAAGTCATAGTCGGAGGCAGAGGCGAAATAGCTTGTCGCAGGTACGGTATTTTTATGATAGGAAATATCCCTCGGCTCATTCATCGGTATTCCGTTGAATATTCCGTCCCCCGCAACGGGATAGGTTATTCTTGACTTAAGGTAATGAAAGTTTACATAGCGCACATCCTGCGGGAAGAAAATCTGATATTTTTCGTGAACCGGTACAGCGGCGTTTTCCCACCACAGAAAGGACTTTGCGGTATCAGTGCGGTTATAAAGCCGCATACGGGTTTCAAACCGCTTCTCATCAGGGCGCAGAATTATACTTACCATACCCTTCATTCTGTCAATCGGGTCGTGCTCGGAAAGATGACATACTGCCGAGCCATCAGGGAGGGTTTCAAGCTTATAATCGCAGGGAGTAAAGCCCGAAGCTCTGTGATGGAACGGCCAGTTAAACTCAACTCCGCCAGAAATCCAGGAGCCTAACACTCCAATAAGTGCAGGCTTGATAACGTGCTGTTTATAAAAAAAGTCATAGCCCGTGGTTTTATCCAGTGCGGAATATATACGTCCGCCTATCTCGGGGAGTATCTCAATTTTTAAATATTTGTTTTCTAGTACAACAACCTCATATTCTTTATCGATTTTTTGGTCTCTGTTAATCTTTAATATCACCTTATTTGGATACGGATTTCCGCTTGTGCGCTGATGCACACGATTTTCGGCAAACATAGGAAGATTTTCGGCTTTTGGTTCGGGATATGTAGGTATTATAAGCTTTTTTACTTCACATCTTACTAAATTCATAAAAATAATCCTTTACTTTTATATGAATAAAGTATATTATAAAAAAACAATAAAGTATATAGAAAATCCGTCTATTTTTTCAGAAATACGATTGAGGTGTACTTATGAATAATATATCTCTTCCGCAAACGCTTGTTTGCGGCTATTTTGACAGCAACAGTATGTTCCGCACTGTTAAAACTTCTCCGAAAAGAATTTCAAAATGCTTTGAAATAGAATACTTTTTAGAGGATGGTCAGACTACTTATTTAAACAGTGAAACGCTGCCAATATATGCCGACCATATTTTGATTGCCAAGTCAGGTGATGTGCGCTGTAGCCGTCTCCCTTTTAAAACTGCTTTCTTAAAGTTTTCCGTTGAAGGTGAGCTTGCGATAATGCTTGAAAACTGCCCTGAATACTTTGCTGTCTTCCACAAAAAGCAAATACTTGCGCTTATGCATGAAATAATTGCGCTTAATGAAAGAGAAGAAAAAGACCCGCTCATGTTGGGCGGAAAGCTTTTAACCCTGCTTAGTATCATTATAAACGACGGTAAATACGAACAGCGCGGTCAGGCTGTAAACCGTCAGCTTATGTATAGAGCGAAAAAGTACATTGAAGACCATTTCCGTGAGCATATCTCTACAACCGACATCGCCAAAAGCATTAATTTAAGCGAATCACGGTTCAGAGCTCTATTTCGAGACGTCTACGGCATATCCCCACACAAATATTTAACCGATGTAAGAATTTCCACCGCAAAGGAAATGCTTTGGGATACCGAAATTCCGCTTTTAGAAATTGCGGAAAAATGCGGCTTCGGTTCGCAGCAGTATTTAACCGACACCTTTAAAAAATCGGTAGGAATATCCCCCGGAAAATATAGGGTACGGTATGCAAAAAAATATACAGACGAGGTGGATATATTATGATTAAATACGGAATAGTAGGCGCAGGCTGGCGCAGTGAGTTTTATTTGAGAATAGCAGCTTTAATGCCCGAAACCTTTAAAGTAAGCGGAATATATATCCGCAATAAGCAAAAGCGGGAGGAGTTTTCCGAAAAATACAATATTCCGATATTTGATACCCTCGGAAAGCTACTTCAAACCGATTATAATTTTATTGTCTCTTGCGTGAGTAAAACCGATATCTGCGATACCGTCAAAGAACTGTGCTCCAAAAATGTACCTGTGCTTACCGAAACACCAGTCGGCACTTCACTTGATGAAATTGATGACTTTTTCTCTGAAATAAAGCCGGATTGGCGTGTTCAGGCGGCGGAGCAGTTCCATTTTCAGCCAAGAAACGCCGCGATTAAAAGCATAATAGAAAACGGATTTTTAGGCGAGATACAGCAGGTACAGCTTTCATGCTGTCACGATTATCACGCCGCAAGCCTTATAAGATTTTTCCTCGGCACGGGGGACGAAATGCCCGAAGGCTTTTCCTTTACCCTGCAAGACACGGTCATGCGGTACAATTCCCGCGAAGGTCTTTTAAAAAAGATGCAGACCGTCTGCTCCGACGAAAAATTTGTTATTTTAAAATTTAAGAATAAAACGGCCGTATATGATTTTTCTTACGAGCAATATTTTTCCGATATACGCTCTTCGCGCATTTTAATAAGAGGAACAAACGGCGAGATATTTAATGACCGGTGTACTTACTTGAAAAACGGTTTTCCCCATTCATTTGAGCTTAAAAGAAATTCATACGGAGTAAACGAAAACCTCGACGGTTTTACTCTTGTGAGTATAACCGCCGAGGGTAAAGTATTATATGAAAATCCGTTTAAAAATCCCCGCCTTTCGGACGAGGAAATCGCTATTGCAGCCTGTCTTTTGAACATGAAAAAATATCTTGAAACAGGCATACCGTTTTATTCTCTTAACGACGCAGCTCTCGATTCAAAAATATTCCTATCTGTCTAAATTTAGGTACTTTCTATAAATATTTACAGTTTTCATAATACTGTGTTTAAGTATCCCAGATCGAAAAATTTCATATCAAGCAATAATAAGAGAATTTATTATTTACTAACGCAGTGGCTGTCTTACCCACTCCGCTATTTTATTGCACATAGAAATCGTTTTTCTGTTTAACGCTTTGTACATCAACGTAAAACTCATAGACATTACAGTATGGCTATGTACTTAGCCGGCTCAATTCCTATGCTATAGAGAGCCTGAGTGCTGCATACCGCAAACTCAACCGCCAGAGAAGCGTCTTTCCGAGTGATGCCGCACTGTTAAAGGCTCTTTATCTGTCCGCTTAAGAGGCAGCCAAAAAGTGGACTATGCCCGTGCGTAACTGTGCACAGATTTACGGCGAACCGAGCATCATGTACGAAAACTGTCTGCCGTGACGGGCGGACAAACGAACACCGGAGAACGAATTTGTTTCATTATTATTGACATGTACCATTTAAGTTGGTATATATAAACTGAGGTATTGTTTCTCACTCCGGTGCCTCATCCCTAATAATTATCATGGAAGATGGCAATTTACATAAATTTCCTCTCAAACTCATTTAAAAACTCTTAACCGCCAGTTTCAGCTTGCTTCAAAGCAGAAAACCGCAAATGCTAACAACTTAATCGCTTTACTTGAACAAACCTTTCCCGGAGTCTGCAAATGCTTTGACAGTCCTGTTCAAAGTGACGGCTCACCGGGTTTGCAAAGAATATTCGTCGTTTTATTTACTGTTTATAATCAGCTCTGCAGGCTTGATTGCACCCCACATATTCTGCTTCCAAAATATTTCGGCGGTAACCTTTATTTCACCGACAGTTGTTGTGGATTTCACAAGAATTGTCGCAATTCCAGCCTCTGCACATATAGGGTTGGCGCCTATTTCGCTATCGCCGATAATACTGCCCTCGCCCTCAACTGTGAATTTTATGGGATGATTATCACATATTATAGGAACGATATTTTCTTCACAGTCAAGCATATAACATCTGACTGCTACAATATCCGAGCCGTCTGCTTTTAATTCTACACCTTCAAAGTCAGCTTCAAGCTTTAAATGTGTGGCTATACCTGGAGCTTTAACCGAATGTTCAGCCACAACAGCTCCGTTAACCAACGCCTCAGCACGAAGTGCCGACCTTTCACGGCTTTTATATTTTCTCTTAACATTCTTAAAGGTAAACGGAGGATGATTGACCTTAATATCATCCGGAGACTGCTCGCCTACAAGAGTATCGTCCACATAAAGCCTTACCTTTTGCGCGTTTGAAAATACAGTAACATCAGCAGGACTGATTTCGGTCCACCAGCTTGCTATATAAAGTACATCCCCTGCTTTTTCTCTGTCCTGCTGGCTCTGCATAAAGTAATATGAGAACTTAGGCAATCTGAACAGGTCTAAATGACCGCCCCAGCAAGGATTTATGTGATAACCGCGGTTATACGAAATTGCAGGCCAGATACCGTAACCGCAAATGCGCTTATTATTTACAACGTCAATGTACTGATTATTGCCCTTTTTGAAAGTATCAAATTTATGTATCATTCGGCTGACTGATTCGACCATCGGGAAATCTCCCCAGCCTCTCGGCGAACGCCATACCGCATTCTGATTGTAAAAGTCATCAGGATTATCGCCGTATTCCCTTACCCACATAGGTCTCGGAGTTGTGTCCTTTTGCTCAATAAGCCCATACTTCTCCATACCCTTGCCAAGCATACTAGGGTCATATTCATTATAGGCTATATCTGTAGGACCGTAGTCTGACGCGGTATAACAGGGTGAAAACGGATATTCCTCGTGAACAACATCGTGAAAAGCCTTCTGGACTTCATATGACATTTCAGATTCGTTCAAAATAGGTTCCCAAATAAGAATACAGGGATTATTTCTCTGCCAACGGACAATATCACGCATATTTTGAATAGCCCGTTCTAAGAAAATCCCCGGTTGGCAGAATTGCCAGCCCGGATTGCTTACTATAAGCGTAAAACCTATTTTGTTGCACAATCCAACAAATTCTGTACTAAAAGGATAATGGGAACGGATATTATCAAAGCCTGCTCTTTTAAGCTTAATCAAATCACGCTCTAAAAGGTTTGTCGGCACGCCGTTGCCGATATACGGCCAGGTCTGATGATAGTTAGCACCATTAAAGCGTCTTGATTTTCCGTTAAAAATCACACCGTCGTTAAGGGTAAATTTAAAGTCTCTTATACCTATATCGGTTTTGTCGCTGTAAGCCACCTTGCCGTTTAACAAAAGTGCAACCTGTAGGGAATAAATAAATGGACTTTCAGGAAACCAGAGCTTCGGATTCCCAACACTTATTACGGTCTCCAAATATTCGCTGCCGCCGCTTGAAAGGCTGCTTTCGACTATACTTTTGCCCACGATGTCACCGTCGGGTGAAATGATTGAAAACTGTGCGGTATATTCTTTATTCTCAGCAAATTCATTCTTTATCTGCGCCTTTATTCTTATATCCGCGTTCTTTTTACTAACATTGCTGTAGCTTACAAAAATACCGCCGCCTGCTTTTTCGTTTGCAAGTATCGGGTCGGTCACATACAGCGGCTCGCATACCGTTAGTGTTACGTTTCTGTACAGTCCTCCGTCATATGAAAAATCCAAATCTCTCTGCGGTTTGCCCGGCGGAATAAGCGGATCGTCTGAATTATCCAAGGTGATATATAATTCATTATCCTCGCCGTAATTAACCAAATCAGTTATATCGGTTACAAACGGAGTGTATCCGCAGAAATGCATATTTGCTTCTTTGCCGTTAATATAAAGTACGGCGGCTCCCATAGCGCCTTCAAAACGCAAAAACAGCTTTTTAGCATTATATTCTTCCGGTATATAAATTTGTTTGCTGTACCGGCATATTCCCTGAAAATTCCTGCATCCGCTCGAATTTGCAGGAGTCAGCTTGACGGTGTGCGGCAGATTGACCGTTTCCTCGGCGCTGCCGTCTTCCAGCTTAAAACTCCATCCTTGATTGATCAAAATCACTTCTTTTTCCATTTTACCTGCTCCTTATGCGCTCACTTAAGTATCGGCAATGAGGTATCTACGCGGGGCATATGCTTTAAATACTTAGACAGTATTTCCTGTGAAAAACCATTGTTCTGAATAATATCCCTGTAAAAAAAGGCGCTCGGCTTCGGAGTACGCTTGAAATCATGCTCACGGTCAACATCAACCAGACCGAATTTCGGTATATATGTCCACCATTCATAATTATCAAGCAGCGACCAGTAGAGATACCCCCTTACATCGGCGCCGTCCTTTATCGCCTCGCTTAAGGCGCAGAGATATTCCGCGAGATAAACTATCCTGAAATCATCGTCATTACAGCTGCAGCCATTTTCAGTTATATAAATAGGCTTATCCTTAAGGCGTGTCATATTATGATACATACACTCAGGATAAAATTCATCAAGATAAAAATTCATAGGCAGCATTCTCGTTTCCGTAAACGGATAGCGCTTACTTGATAAATCGGTCTTTCTGGAATCCACCATTTCGCGTGTGTAAAGATTTATCGACCAGAAATCCGCCGTATCCTTAATTTCTCTGTCAAATATGCCGTCCCTGCCAGGCAGTACCAGCTCTCCGGTGCGCATAGCATGAAAGAAAAATTCGTGGTCAACTATATCCTTATACTGCTGCATAACACGGTCGAAAACGTCGTTCTGGCGCTTGCCGTAATACTGCACCAGCGCATGCGCAGAGCTTACCGGCTTATCCGAATATTGCTTGATTATATGGTAGCCTTTAGCGTGATATATAACACTGTTGAACTTATGCGTCAGGCGAGCCTCATTAAGCCCCAGGTTGAACTCGTTTATAATATTCCAGAAATCAACATACGGACTGATCTTAGGAACTATGTAATTTAAATATCTTTTAAAATATTTCAGGTTATCAAGGTTTTGGAAATCGCCCTTATCGGAAAACCATTTAGGCACGCTGAAATGCACCAGCGTCACAAAGGTCTTTATGCCGTTTTCCTTTAAAAGCGCCAATTCCCTTATATAATGCTCAGCCTCGCTCTCAGCAAACAAACCTTCCTCCGGCTCTATTCTTGCCCATTCCACACCGAGTCTGAACGCTTGATGCCCAAGTGTCTTTAGAAGCCTGATATCCTCTTCGTACATATTGTAATGATTACAGGCCGCTCCGGAGACCTCATAAACGGAGTTTTTCTTAAGCTTTTTCTGCTCATTATACCATCTGTCGGAATGAATATTATTCCCCTCAACCTGATGCGCCGCGGTGGCGCTGCCCCATAAAAAGCCCTCCGGAAAATTGTAATCCTTTATTGAAAATACGTCTGTCATCTGATCTCGCCTCCAATTATAATTCAAATACAGTATGCTGTATTATCATCTGCTGTCAGTCAATAGTACGGAAACAGAGCTATACCGCCTCAGCCATAGGGAAATCTAACCAGACTCTCGGCGAACGCCAAACGGCATTCTGATCACAGAAATTATCAGGTAAATCTCCGTATTCTCTTACCCACATCGGTCTCGGAGTAATATTTTTCTGCTCGATAGGTCTGTATTTTTCCATTCCTTTTCCGAGCATGCCGGGATCATATTCACAATACGCTATATCGGGAGACTCCTTTTGAATTTCATAACTCATTTCGGATTTGTTAAGTATAGACTCCCAAAAAAGTATACAGGGATTGTTTCGCTGTCATCTTATAGTGTCACGCATATTCTGAAGCGTATGTTCCAAAAACACTCCCAGCTTGCAGAATTTCCAGCCCGGATTATTTATAATAAATGTAAGCCCCAAACGGTTAAGCGCGTCCTAAAGCTTGTGCTGATAGGTTATAAACGGAGTATAGCGACGTCAAAATATCTCAAATATTCAAAAATCTTTTCCAAACATTCAAAAAGATTGCGTTCCTGGCAACTATCCTGCTCAACAATATAGCATTTAACTTCCGATTCCTTTGCCTGCTCAATAATTCCCTTCAAGTACATATTGCATTATCCGACATATCCCATATAAAGCCCGCTTTCGCCACGCACCATACCTTTTAGATAAATAATCGATGCGACCCTTCTAACTCTTTAATAAGCTGTCCTACATTGGCACCGCCGTACTGAGCCCAATATAAATCCAAACAGACAGAAACAGTCGATTATATTCTGTAAAACAAGTTTGTCTTTATAATATTTTGCAAAATACCAATCATGTTTTATTGAATTTTTAATATCTTTAAATTTACTGTTCGCATTTACAATTCAAAGTGAATTGTTTTGCAAGGAGTGTCACTTCTTTCCATTGTCGGTTGGCAATCAAATTAGAATTATATAATCCCGTTCCAACTCCAACTCCGTAGAAGCCCGAATTCAAGAAACTTTTAATATTTTCCGTCGTCACGCCGCCTACTGCAAACAATTTGACATCGGAAATAGGTGCGGAAACAGATTTAATGTAGTTTTCTGACAATGCGTCCGCAGGAAAAATCTTTACAAAATCAGCGCCGTTTCTAGTTGCCTGAGCAATTTCACTCGGAGTAAACGCTGCCGGAATTGATACCAGACCCAAGCGCCTCGTAAGCTTTATCACTTCCGGATCACAGTTTGGTGAAATAATAAACTGTGCTCCCGCTTGATAAGCAATCAGCACCTCTTCACAGCTCATAACCGTACCGGCGCCTACCGTTAGCTTCCCACTGAACTCGTTACACAATTCCGAAATAATTTCTGCAGTATATTGCTTATCATGCTTTCCCGAGCGGTCAAATGTCACTTCAACGAGTCTTATTCCGCCGTTAAATAAAGCCCTTACAGCCGGAATAAGCGTATCACGAACAGGATTACGAATTATTGAAATAATACGGTTTTTCTCTATGCTTTTTATTATTTCATTTCTAAACTTAATATTTTTCCGCAGTTTATAAATTTCGCACAGACCGGATTTTACCGCATTTTCACAAATCAATTCCGGCAGCTGCTCTGATGAAAAAGATTGTGTAAGCAATGCGTATACTTGACGTAATTTTTCTCCTCCGCCAATGAACAGACGTTTATTTCCCGTAAATTTTTCAATAAGCTTTAGATCCTGACAAAGCACCGCTCCGTACAAAAAAGACGATAACGCATTATTATCAATTCCGTTTTTTGCCATAACGCGAATCTTGAACAGAGCTGCATTCAAACCGTTTTTTTGTGCATAGTCTGCACCTTGCAACACGTCAACCGGACAAACAGAAAAGACATGTGACACCTGACCGCGCAGAATCGTACCGGTAATAACAGAATTCAGTATTTCACCGCTCATTGTAGTAACAAAATCACAAATTTTGCCTTCCGAAATTTTTATCAGCTTGTTATGAGTTCCGGGCAACATAATCACAGCATCTTCCGCGGATTTAATGCTTTGTAAAATTCCCAATGTTTCAGTTTCTTCTCCGCGCATCATATCTGTATATTTGTCACCGCTTGTTTTTTTTAACCCCGGTATTATAACAAGAGGTATAACAGTTATTTCCGGTATTACTGTTTCCCGTGCATAATTTGCAAGCTCTGCTGCTCCCGCCGGAATCAAAATATGATTTGTTTCGGATATTCCAAATTCACTGCCCGCCATACCGGAAGTTATAATACATTCAATATCTTTTTCTTTTTGTAAATGTTTCTCAATCAACTCCAAAAGCGCTTTGCGAAGACTTGAATAAAGTGCTTCTCTGCCTTCAAGCCTTCCTTTACCAGCTCCGAAATCGAGAACTGAGGAAGCTACGGTTTTATCCGCTTGTTGTAACCACAATCGTGTATGGGTTGTACCCATATCCATAATAATATACACAAAATCATTCCTTGCTTTATTTTTTCAGAATTTCCCTCTGTGACATAACGTTAAAGAGCGCCGTCTTCTTCATTCGTCAAACAGTTCTATTTCTTTAACAGTGATCTTTGAGCTTGGAACGGCGACAAAAATATGCGAAGCCGCAACCGGAATATCCAAGGAAATTTTTACTGTGTTCATATCCCCTATTTTGTGATGAGTCCTATCAAATTAAATAACACAGCGTTCAAGCCGTATTTTACAGTTATTGCCTCATCATTATATTCCTCAAAGCAATTATTAAAAATTACTGCAGCCTCTATAACATTTCGGTTGTTTTTAAACTCGTTGTATTCCCGTTTTTGGTTCTAATAAACTATCACAACTGTTAAATCAATAAAATCTATTTTAAATCGACAATAATTCTACCTAGTCCTATATCCTTGCTCTGTGCGGTTAAAATCAGTTTCTCTTGGTCCTTTGCAGGTTTTACAGCAACCGTAATCTTACCCATATACATCTGTCTTGAAGTGTTTTTAACATTGCTATGGTCGGTATTATCCGAGCCGGTACCTACAATAAGAGCAGGAGAATTTACGGTAAATTTTACAAACTCGTCGGCATCAGGAACAATATTGCCGCTTTCGTCTATACATTCACAGTTAAACAAAGCTAAATCGCTTCCGTTTGCTTCAAACGTGTTTTTTAAAGTAAGCTTAAAAGCAACAGGCTTTCCCGTTGTAATTCGCTTATCCTCACAGACTTTTTTTCCGTTTTTATATCCTATACATAAAATCTCGCCGCTTTCAAATGGTATATTCCATTCGCCAAAAGAGTATTTTTCTATTTCTTTTATGCCAAAGGATTTTCCGTTTAAAAAAAGTTCAAGTTTTTCACAATTTGTGTAAACGGGAACAAATATTTTCTGACCCTCAAGCCCTTTAAAATTCCAATGCGGAACAATATGCACTAATGGTTCTTCTGTCCAATAAGATTTATTAAGATAAAAAGCGCTTTTCTTTTGCAGGAACATATCTATTGCACCTGATTTTGAAGAAATAGCAGGCCATTCTGCTTCGCCCCTATGATCAATGGAAATCCACTGATAAGCTCCGAAAATGTATGGTCTTTCCATATAATAATTCCATGTCTTTTTCCGTGATACAAACCAAAAGTTTGTATCTGCGTCAAAATCCCTAACCCTGCCTAAGTTTCTATCAGTATCAAGATGCCAATCCCTCGTAGTCCCCGTAGCGCAACATTCAGCTGCAAATATCGGAAGATTGGGGCGCATTTTGTGTATCTTGTCAAAAAGAGGGAGGTTATAATTTATTCCGGCTATATCACTATAATCAAATATGGTAGATTGATCCGGCGTTTTATCCTGGGCAGCAGTTATAGGTCTTGTATAGTCCAACTTTCTTATGTATGCCGCTATAGATCTATGGGTGCGTTTACCGTTTTCGGTTATATGTGTGTTTTCTTCGTTACTTGTGGACCACATAATAACGCTTGGACGGTTTCTGTCTCTTTTTACAAGAGATTCTATCTGCTCAAAGGATTCCTTTGTGCTTTCAAACCATCGAGTCTCGTTCATTACAAGAAGTCCAATTTCGTCACATGCCTCAAGATAGGACTCTGTCTGCTGATAATGGCTTGTTCTGTAACCGTTTGCGCCCATCTCTTTTATGAGAGATATTTTATATTTCGCGATATTATCCGGAACCGCAAGACCTGTAATACCAAAATCTTGATGACCGCAAACACCCTTTATAAATGTCCTTTTTCCGTTCAAATAAAAACCGTTATTCGGGGTAAACTTAATAGTTCTGAAGCCAATACGGGTATTATATACATCTATTTCCTTGCCACCTGATTTAAGAATGGTTTTAACGGTATATAGATTAGGCTTGTCTAAATCCCAAAGAAGCGGTTTTTTTACAATAACACTATACTTAAATATTGTTTTTTCTCTTAAAGCAGTATTACCTTCAAACGAAACAGAAGCCACTGCGTTTCCATCGCGGTCTATAATAAAACTCTCACCTTCAATCTTTCTGTCCTTATAATCGGAATTGACAACGGTTGTTTCAAAATTTATTTTAAAGTCGGTATTATTTATTTTTTCGTATGGGGCATAAACCCCCCACAAATCAATTGCTACGGATTCAGTCACAGTAAGCCAAACATTACGGTATATCCCGCCGCCTTGATACCACCAGCCTTCAAACTCCTCTGTATTAACATATACGGCAATTCGGTTTTCTTTACCAAAAAACACCCTGTCGGTAATATCGATTTCAAATGTATTATAAGATGAAAAATTATGATACATAAGACAACCATTTAAATATATAGTTGATTTTCCGGCAATACCGTCAAAACGAAGTGTAATCCTTTTATCAAAGTATTCTTCAGGCAGAATAAAAGTTTTTCTGTACCATGCATTATTATACTTTAAATAACCATGTGCCTGATTAGTACCCTCAAGACTAATATCCTGATCGACAACATAATCATGCGGAAGATCTATATCTGACCATTTTTCAGTAACGATCCGACCCGACTCCCAAAGATAATCCGAACCGCTGTCCATATAACCGTATGCTGCAGGTCCCAACCTTTTTCGTTCGGTTTTACTCTGGCTGTATATAGGTGCCTTATTTGATGGTTGAAGAATATTAATGTCCCCTATGTGAAATTTCCATCCAACATTTAACAAAGTTTCTATTCGCATTTTTTCACAAACCTCATATTATAATTTACATTTTAATTTATCAGTTAAAATATCATATTGCCCGCATAACAATAGCATAAAATATAAAATGATAACGCTGACTTACATATATAGCCTCTCTTAAAACTTTTCAAAGCTTCTTATAAGAGTACCGCTTTGATCTTCTTCTTCAGCTATGGTTTGAATATGTAAATAACTTAATCCGTTAGGCGCATATGCTTTTAACTCAACTTCTTTTTCGTCATCACCAACAATAATTTTTGCTTTCATTGTATTTGTATTATATTTAACTATGATCGTTTGCCAATCTCCCCTTTTAGTCACATTAAAAGAGATGGCCGCCTCGTCGCCCACCGTCTCATCAACGGGATTATACCAACGATCTGTAAGAGATATTTTTACTCCGCTTTTTATTACACAAAGTTCAACCTTAACACATCCTTCTGAAGATGAAGGGAAATTCCATACAACGCCCTGTTTTTTATATACAAGGCGTTTATCCTCAATTCGGCATATCTGAAGCACTTCTTTGAAGTTACCTTCAGGATCAGGTACAAGCATTGCACCATTAGTACGGTTATATGAGCAATGTCCGGAGAAACCCTTAAAACCGCCCAAATTACTCTTAATATACATTTGAGTTGATACATTCACTAATCCATACCGGAAATTTTCGCTTCGCTTTTTCTCATATAACCAATCAATATCTAAAATAACAACTTTACGCGAAGCAAAATTTTGCCCAAAATGAATAAGCAATTTATTATATGGCAGTTCAAGTATTTGACCTTGGTGAACACTTTTATCTCTGCAATCTAATCCTCCTATTGAACGGAAATCGGCATTGTTTCGTATAGGATTGAGCATAATCTCTCTAAATCCCTGCCAAGTCAGCATATCGTCACTTGATATTGCAAGATGGTTTGCATCACGGTTTGTAAAGACATCCTCCCATATACCCATTGTTTCATCATAATTAAGGGGCGGAAATACTGTTTTAGGATCAATCTCAGGCAATGGTTGAGTATTGCACCAAAAGAAGACTAGCCTCGCCCGAAAAGTCAAAGTTTCTTCCGTTCTTTCTGATATCGTCCATAATAGTGAATGCCATTTCTTCAAGATTCTTGTTTTTAAATACATTGGCGCCTGCACCTGAGTAATATTCATAATCAAGGAAGTAACGAAGTAAATAAGCAGCACCTTCAGGATTCTTAGCATTCTTAGCAATACCGTAACCACGGAAAGAACCTGTAGCCTTAACAGTCTTGCCGTCAATGCTTTTGGGCATCGGAACCATCGCAATGGCATTGTCATCCATATCCTTGAAATAGCCGTTATATTTAGCGCCGTAGAAACCGCTCACATACAGACCGATGTTACCGTTGCCGAAGGTGCCCCACCAGTCTGTTGCGGACCACAGACCCTCTCTGAAAATCTGAGCTCTGAACTGATAACCAACTGCGAGCTGACTGGATGTTGCCGCCTTAAATGTGGCGGTTTTAGGGTCATAGCCTACCATAGGAGTGCCCAAACCGGTGTTAATCTTATCGGCATCAACACATCCGCCAACGTAGCCTAACTTCTTGATTTCTTCAGCGCACTTCTTAAGGTTTTCGTAAGTCCACTGACCATTATTATAATAATCGAGAGGACTTGTAATACCGTTGTTGGCAAAGAGTGTCTTGTTGAAGAAAACAGCGTCAATATTCTCCCAGACACCTTCAAGACTATTTACGAAGTATGTATTACCGCCAACTGTAGAAATGTTGGTGATTTCGTCGTCCCAAAAATCATCATTTAAATCAATGTAATTCTGCAAAGGCTGAGCAATTTCAAGTGCTGACGGGAAAGTATCATTACAGATGATAACATCAGGACCTGACTTTGCAGCAATCTGCTTCGAAACCTGAGCTACATATTCACCTTGATTGTAAGAAACCAGCTTGTATTTAATACCGGTTTTTTTCGTAAAAGCTTTAAGAACCTTTTCATATTCAGCCGCACCTTCATCACCGAAGTGAGCAAATACAACTGTTGTTCCCTTTAAACGGCTGGGAATATTGGCGAAAGGATCACTGCCCGAAGAACCGCCGGTGTTATTTCCGCCTGTACTATTTCCGCCGGTGTTATTTCCGCCTGTATTGCCTCCGCCTGAGTTAGTGCCCTGTACGTCCGAACCATCGCCCTGGGTTCCGGGCACGGTTTCATCCTCAAAATCATCAATCAAAACGCCGGTATCGTTATTTAGATTTTGATCATCTGATGAGGTTTGGTCGCTATTGCCGCAACCCGCAAAGCTAAAAAGCATTATCAGGCAAATAAAAACGGCAAGTAATCTGGTTTGTTTTTTCATTTTAGATCCTCCAATTTTTTTATTTATCACAAGCTTTTGCCCGTGTTGTTTAAAAATTACAGCTGAAATTTCGGAAATTAAAATTTGCTTGTTTTAAAATTGCAGATAATCCGGCTTGCAGAAATAGGATTCTTTGTTCTGTAGATAATGGCATTAATATGGAATGAATCGTCTTATCAAAAAGCAAAGAATCGCCTTTTCGAGAGCATATCGAGTACCATCATTGCTGCCGTCGTAATATATAATTGAATTTATAAAACAACATTCAAAAGCATAACCGCATTTCCAAAAATCTCCATACTCTCAAATAACAACGATAAATCATATAAGGATAATAATTTATGCTTTTCTATATAAGACAAAAGCAACATACTAATAAATAAACATTTTGGGCTGCTTTATATGTTTGATGTGCAATTATCGAAAAATCACCATAATTAATTAAAATACATCTTGATTTTTATGAAATTAGATATTATTATAATACTATAAATTAAAAATGTCTGCATTTGATAATTTTATCTTTTTTTAGTATTTTTTATACATTATTTGAAAGGAGATCATTTATGTATGCCGACAACGCTCCCTCCCCCCCCCCCCTTTTTTTTAAAAAAAACCCTTTCGTTTTT
>CALWUZ010000063.1 GCA_944384845.1 uncultured Clostridia bacterium | reverse complement strand
AACATAGCTTTTATAGCCCGTAAGATTAGTATCTTCAAACGGAGTATAAACAGTAAATTTTGTTGATTTGCTGCTGCTCATATTAGGAACAATAACGATCGCCTTATTCCCCGCGTACCGAGCATAAGGCTGTACCTCTTCGGCACCGTCGGCAATTACCTTACAGATGTTTGCGTCTTTAATACAGCTTTCGGTATTGTTTGCAAAGATATCGGCATACTTCCAGCGTATTCTGAAAAGTTTTTTCACATCTTCGTAAAAATCACGGTTTATATCCTTATAGGAAAAGTCGGTTGGATTGGTAAAAAGGGTATATCCCGGCACGGTGAACGGATTATTAAATTCCTCGCCTATCTCCCACAAAGGCACAAAAGGCGTAAACAACGCGCTGTATCCCATCATAATACGGTTCCCCCGTACGGCGTAATTATATGAATCGTGACAGGTAAGCTGTATTGTATAATAATGGTTTCCGCCGCCCTCGCCGTTTGCAACATCGGTGTCCGTTCCGAGAATAGAGCCTGTTTTAATTGCGTCAACAATATTATACTTCTCAATAAATCCTCTGAACGGAAGCGTCGTTGAATAATCCGGAGGATTTACTCCCCATTGTTCAAGGTCATACGAGCCAACGCGGTCATTACCGAGTTCACTCATAAATGCCATTTTTCTTCCCATTTCGTAAAGTCGGCTTTTAATCATTTCCGCCGGAATGTAACCCGAATAGCGCGGCTCAACGTCGTAGCGTACGCCGTCTATATTAGCGGTGGCGCATATTTTAACAACAGTGCTAACATAAAATTCAATAAGGTCGGGATTGTCCCATGCGATAATCAGAGCCCCGAACGCAGCGGTCTGACCCGTAAAAAAGTCAGGATGACTTTCTAAGAGGTCGGTTTTTGGACTTAAACCCCATGAGGTGAAATCAAGGAATAATCTTATGTTTCGCTTGTGACATTCATCTGAAAACCGTTTTAAAACCTTAAGGCTTTCATCAAAATCCTCAGTTCCCGTGTAGTCCGAGTCAATAGTATGCCAACCCTCGTTAAGATACGGATTGTTGTCATGCTTGCCGAGCGGAGAGAGCCATATACCGTTTATACCCGTCTCCGCATAGTGGTCAAGTGTCGGAAGAAGTCCCATAAGAGTACCGTCGGGACTTTTTTTGTTGACCGCCACATGGACAATCACAAGATCCTTAAGCCAACTCGGAGAACCGCTTTCATCAACTGTAATAGAGGGGTCGGTTACGTCAACCCACTTCGGCATAACGTCGCTGTTATTAATATAATCGCTGCTTTGCGCGTGTGCGGATACGGCGGATATACTCCCTGCTGCCGCCGCGATCGAAACGGCGCATAAAACACATAATAATCTTTTGAGCATATTTCTTCACCTATCCCCTTTTGTTTTTCTTTTTGCGGCTTATAAGAATTGCCGAAACCGTAATGCCGGCAAGAACCAAAATTGCAGCAGGAATCAGAATCCACCAAAGCATGCCGCCGTTTTCATTACCGTCTTTGTTTGACTTTTTCCACACGGCGCGCTTTTTAAGAACCTTTTTAGGCGTGCTTTCGCTCTCTGTTTCCGGAACCGCAGTATCGCCATTGTTTTCGCCGTCAATATAAACATATCTTGTAACGGTTTCCTGTTCGGCCTCCTGCGCATACCAAATCGGCTTGCCTGTGTATATGTCTATATTCTGCTTTAATTTCAAATCATGTAGCTTTTCAAAGGCGTCGGTAAGCTTTGAATAATTTATCACAAACTGGCGCATTTCGGTTTTGGAAAGGCCGAGATAAGCGTTCAGCGCCGAAACAAGCTTTTGCTCGTCTGCAAGCGTGATATTTTCCGGAATCTTGTTAATTTGGTCAATGACCGCGTTCCACTCTGCAATTTCTTTGTCGCTGTACGGCACAAATTTAATCCCGGTCACGTCAATCGAGCCCTTGAAAAGCTTGTCGCCGGCTTCATAGTTGCAAACCGTTGATATATAACAGCTTTCGGTATCGAGAACCGATGCCGCGTCAATGCGTTTCCTTTCAATCGGTGCGACGAGCGGATCGCTGTCGCCCACCGTTACTATAACGTCAAAGGTGTCGCCGTTAGCCTTAAAGCCTATGGTAAACTCATTTTCTGTAAGACTTTCCCTTGAAAGCAGGGGGTCTGTAATCAATGCTTTTTTGGTAATTGAATTTCCGCCGGTTATGTACAGAGTGTTATCTCTGCCGAAGAGGAAAGCTATTCCGCGAAGCGCGGAATCCCAGGAATTAGCCCAATAAGCGATTTTATTGGTCGAGGTCTGAACATACAGCCAGAATCCGTTGCAGGTTTCGGACATTATTTTAAAATTATCAAACCGAATAGTCAGTCCGTCGAGTCTGAAGGAGCGGTTAATAGACTGGCAGTTTCCGTATCCCGAATAAAAATAATACTGACTTATTCCTCCGTTAAACGGAATTTCACTCATTTGAGGCGGAACATAATCGTTACCGGCTTTTTCGAGCAAGCCGCAATCGCTTAAATCCGGAATATACCAGCCGTCCTTATCGTAACGGCTTTCTGCTTTTAAAGCCTGCGAATACATCTCGATTGCAGTTTCGAGGGTGTGATAGTTTGTTACACGGCGCGCCTGATATGCCTTAAGCGCGTCATATGCCGCTTTAAGTGATCTTATGTTATCCCCGTCTTTTAGTTCGGGCTTTACCGGCAGGGCGTTTATACCGTCAATCACCGCTTGCGTTGCGGCGTCGGGATTTGATTTGTAAACATATTTATAACCTACATAATCAAGCACCTGTGAACATGGGTCTTCCGAAAATGACGAAAATACAAAATATGCTCCATTGTCGGGGTCTTGAAGCTTTGAAATATAGTCTACCGAAAGTAATGACTTGACAGACTCCCCGTTTTCAAACCCAACCATTATATCAAAACCGTTGTCACTGCGTTTGTCAAAGCATACCGTAAATTCAGTTCCGGCAATGTTTTCATACAACAGTCTGCTGTCGGATATGATTTCGGTCAGAACATTCTCTCCCGACGTGCCAAGTGAGGAGTTGAAATCCGTTCTATAAAGCTTTCCCTGTTCAAAATCAAATACAAGGGCGATTATTTCTCTGTATTTGCTGTACTGCACGTTCATCGTATCGGATAAGAACAGTGCAAATTTGCTTGCCTTGCCTGATGTCCTTACAAGTCGGTCAAATTTAAGGTTAAGACCGTCTAACGGATACTTTGTATTCGTCCCGATTCTGCGGTTGGACGGCGAAGCGGTCCACTTCATTCTGACACCGTCATTATCTACCTTTTCGACGGCAAATTCGCTCCACATGCCATTAATTCCCTGCAAGCTTTGTGACAAATCCGCATTTCCGGTAATAACGGTATAGCCGCTGTTGTCGACCGCCGCTGCTACTGTTGCGATATGCGCTGCAAGCTTCTCATAGTTTGTCACAAGCACCTTTTCTTCATTGGAAAGAGCCTGATAAAGCGCGTCGCAGATTTTTACTTCGGCATAATCTGCTTTTGTGATTACTTCGGGCAGTGCTTCTATTCTTTGGGTGACCAAATCAGCCGCCGACGGAGCATATTGCTTATATCCCACAAAATCGATGCTCTGCGTAACCTTTGCGTTTTCATTTGTTCCGTTTTCAATTGACGACAAATTGAAAAATACATTTTCCGTGTCGGTGATAAAATCAAAAACATCCGAAGGAATTGTTGCGGTGACAAATTCAGTTTCGCTTAAAGATATTTTTACACCGCATGTACCGTCCTCCGACACGGTAAATTCAAATATTATTTCCCGTCCCTTTATATTGTCATATTTTAAAAATCCGTTTGACTGATTGGCAGTTAATATCGGAGTCCAAACATTTGCATTGGGATTTCCACCGCCGTACTTTACCGTGTAAAGTGTTCCGGTAACCGCGTCGACTATTAAAACACAACTGTCCTTATACATACTGTACTGACCATTCATGTCATTCCACATGAAAAGAGCAAAACGCGCGTTTTCACCCGAAAGCCTAATAAAATTGTAAAGCTTAAGCTGTAATTTATCTAAAGAAAGCGGGTTTGCCAATACAACTCGGTGATTGGTTGAGCCGTTGGTCCACTTAATATTAAGTCCGCCTTCTTCCGCTATGCTCATTTTGAAATTATCCGGCCAACGGTTCGGACCGTTGAGATATTCCAAGCTGTTGGTAAGACAGCTTTCATTAAGAAGTGTCCAGCCGATGTTATCGATAAAATCCGCCGCCTGTTTTACTGCTTCTTCAAGCTTGGAGTAATTTGTCACCTTTGCCTTATCAGCCGAAGAAAGCGAATCGTAAATTGACTTACATTCATTTATCTCGCCGGCATCCTTGGCAGTTATTGTTTCGGGAAGTGCTTCAATTCGCTTTATAAGAGAATCAACCAAAGAATATTTGTAACCTATTACATCAATTTGCTGGTTAACCTTTGCATTTTCACTTTGTCCGTTCTCCATAGCGGAAAACTGAAAGCTGACCGCCTCAGGATTGCTGACATAATCAAAAATGTCTGCCGGAATAACACCCGAAACAGCGGTTTTGCCGTAAGACACAGTCACCGTACAGGAATTATCGGTAAGTATTGAAAAATCAATAAAGAATTCCTTTTCCTTAATGTTTTCATATAAAAGCTTTTCATCAGAAACAATCGGAACCCAGATATTTGCATTCGGACTTCCGCCGCCGTATCTTACGGTATAAAGCTTACCGTCGGTCGCGTCAAGAATAATCGCGCAACTATCCTTATACATACTGTACTGAAAGGTTGAAACCGTATCCATATATATGGCAAAACGCGCACGTTCTCCGCTCGTCAGCTTAAAATTATTGAATTTTAAGCTCAAATTATTTACCGCAAGTTTTTTTTCAACCGGAAGTCTGTGGTTTGTAGAGCCGTTCTTCCATAAGAGGTGATAACCGCCGCCTGTTGCTGCGCTTGCAGTAAAGCAGTCTCCGAACATACTGCTGTAATAATTATAATTATGATTCGGCAGGTCGGTAATCGCGAAAGATGTGTATCCATCCTCTGAGTTTGCAGCAACCAAAAGACCTAAACCCGCGCTTATACCTGAGGCTATTATCAATATTGAAAGAATACAGGATACTGCTGATATGAACCTTTTTTTCATTAAATATTCATCCTTTCCGAAAAGCAAACGAAGCTGCCGGATTTAAGTTCGGCAACTTCGTTACAAAATCACTTAAATACCGGATTGTTTGAAGAATTATACATGGAATCCAAAGTTTTGTTATGCGTCGTTTTAATTGATTCGATTGCAGCACCGGTTGTTGTTTTACCGTTCATTAATCCGTCGTATATAACCTTTGTTATGAAGTCGGTTCTAAGCGCCATTGTTCCGTATCCGATATCCGGTGTAGAAGCCTTATGTATCAACATATACATCTCAAGATCCTTATCTGCGCTTTGAGTCTGAAAACAGTTCATTTTAACGTCATACTGCCACCAGTCGTCCCCCGTATAGCCCTTCGGCGGCTTTGAAAGCTCATTGAATACGGTCATGCTCTTTTTAAAGTCCTTGCTCTTAAAATTGGTTGAGGTGATGCAGAACACGCGTGAGTTGTTAGCACAGGAAATGTATTTGCCATCGGCGTTAGGTCATATCGGAAGCGGTACGATACCGTAATCAAAATTAACCTTGCCCTTTACCTGCTGTTCAAGAACCCAGCCTTCGTCAATCCAGAAAGCAACCTTGCCGTTCTTAAACAGTTTCTGATAATATCCGTCAGCATCATAATTAAGATAATGCGTGCCGTCGCTTATCTTTTCGGCAATATTGTATGCTTTATCGCTGTGAATGAGTCCGTTAAGATATTCAAGCGCATATTTTACGTTTACTGTATCCATCGTGGAAACAACCTTATTATTAATAAGAGAAGCCGTTGCGCCGCCGTTTGCCGCTACAAATCCCATTGCAAGCTTAATTGGAGTTCCGCCCAAGCCGTAGGAAACGGCTTCGTTTCCGTTGTATTTCGTAGCCGCTGTTACATATTCGCGGAATTTATCAAAGGTCCACTGCTTTTTATTAACAAGGTCATATATTCCGTCCGCATCAACGCCGCATTTTTTAAGCAAAGTTTTGTTGAATACTATACAGGTTCTGATATCAGTCGGCTTTTGGAACTGTATGCCGTAGGTTTTTCCGTTATATGTGTTAAGCTCTGTCCAACGGGCTATGTAGTTAGGACTGTTGACGTCAATTCCGGTACCGTTCCACGGAACAATATAGTTTGAAGACGCTAACGAAAGCACATTGCAGGAAAGCGGCTCAATTATATCTCCGACCTTTTTGCCTGCCATTATAAGCGGCTGAAGCGAATCCTTTGTGCAGGAATCCGGACGCACCACGGTAATTTCACAGCCAAGCGATTTTTCAACCTCCTCTATTCTTGCATAAAGCACCTTTTCAAACTCGGAGGTAATTCCGGATTTGCTTGTAGGCAACCACGGGGAATAAATTGTATACTTGTATCCCTTTACATCAACAGCTTCAACCTTTGAATCGCCGTTGGTTTCCTGTTCTTTTTCGGTGTTTTTTTCTGATGCCGTACCCGAAGTTTCACTTTTTCCGGCCGAGTCGCCGTCTTTTTGAAAACTGCTCCCCGATTCGCTTCCGGATTCCTCTTCCTCATAATACTCATAATCCAGATAATACGAAGAATCCTGACCCTCGTTTTTTTTGCAGCCTGCCGGTAAAATCATCATACCCGCCAGCGCGAAGCAAAGCACGCCCTTCAAAAACTTATAATTACCCTGCATAAATTGTCCTTCCTTTCTGTATGTCAATATATCATATGTAACCTATACCGTTAATCTTTTTCGTACGCCGCCGGCTGACTTACTATCGGAGCAATGATTTCGGGAGCAAATTTCGGAACTCTGTCATATGTATAAAGACCGTTTATCTCCTGCTCTATATCGGTAAGCTGAGTATAGCAAAATGCGCAGAACGCTGGGTTTTCAAGCAGTACCTCGGTCAGCCCCTTAAAACGCTCGATAAATTCTTCCTTCGTCACGGGAGCGTTTCCGTACCCCCAGCCTTCGTTATCTCCTATCTTCCAGCAGATACCTCCGTACTCACTCATAAAGCTTGGACGACCTACAAAGTCGGGAGCGTCCCTGTAGAAATTGAAAAGAGTAATTTCTTTTCCCTCGGTCAACGGTTTATAACGCTCTCTGTATACCTCAGGATCCTGTTCATAATCATGGTCGTCAAGCATATCCGTAAGACCCGGCTTGTGCGTCATTCCCGAAACATCAAGAATCGGTCTTGTTATATCGAAAGCATGGGTCATATCAATAAGCTGTTTAATTAAATGGTAATCCGCTGTCGGAACAATCTCGTTAAGGGGGCACCAACCGATAATAGACGGATGATTATAATCCCTTTGAAGTATTTCAAGCCATTCGGGCAAAATTCCTTTCCACGCGCCTTCAAGCGACATATCGAGTCCCCAATCGTCAAACTCGCCCCATACAATATAGCCCAAACGGTCACAATGATAAAGGAATCTCGGCTCGAAAACCTTTTGGTGCAGTCTGGCTCCGTTAAAGCCCATAGCCATTGAACGCTTTATATCGTTCTGAAGCTCCTCGTCGGACGGTGCCGTATAAAGACCGTCGGGATAATATCCCTGGTCAAGAATCAGCCTCTGGAAAACCTTTCTTCCGTTAAGACGGAACATTCCTCCGTCAAAATCTATCGTACGCATTCCGAAATAGCTTTTTACCATATCATCGCCAAGAGTGAATTCTATATCGTATAACTCCGGGTTTCCGATGTCCCACAAATGCAGCTCGCTTAAAGGAACTGTAAGAACTGCCGTGTTATTGTGTACCTTTCCCTGAGCCGAACCTACTTTCTTTCCTTTATAAAACGCCTCGGCGGTCACATTTTTACCGTGAGAGTTTTTGCATGTAAGCTCAACCAATAAAGACGAATTATCGACATCCGGCGTACATTTACTTCTTACGATATAGCTTTCCGGAACATTCTCAAGCCAAACAGTCTGCCAAATACCCGTTACGCGCGTATAATGCGCTCCTCCGGAATAATATATCATCGACTGCTTTCCGCTCGGCTGTGTAGGCTTCCTTGTATCGTCTTTTGCAAAAATCGTCACGGTATTTTCACCGTCGGTAAGCGCGTTTGTGATATCCATTGAGAATGATGACATTCCGCCCATGTGCTGACCTATGAAAGTTCCGTTTATGTACACGGTGGTTAAATAATCGCAGGCGTCAATATTAAGTAGCGTACGCCGACCGTTTTCACGCCACTGCACCGGTAGGTTAAAGCTCCTCTTGTACCATACTCCGAGAGTAAATTCACGGTCACCTATTCCCGAAAGCTTACACTCTTTGCAGAAAGGCACCGTTATAGTTCCTTCCAGATGCTCCTTGAGGTTCAGCTGTCTCTCTTGTCCTGTCGCGGCAGTATCATTTTCAAACTCCCATGTGCCGTTCAAATTCATCCATGCTTCCCTGACAAATTGAGGTCTCGGATATTCCGAGCGTAAAACTGACATTTCACACCATTGCCTTTCAGTTAAATTGTATATTTTTTTCTTATATAGTATTATTTTTTGTCGAAAAAGTCAACAGTAAAAATCTGACGCAATAAAAATATTCAAATTTTTAAATTTTCGACCTTGACTTTAGTATACTTCGCCCACTATAATAAAACTATACCCTATTTTCAAAAT